>JBCDEB010000117.1:0-23037 GCA_039180005.1 Cyanobacteria bacterium P01_G01_bin.54
GCTTATTAGATAAATTACGCTATCTACAGGCTTTCATGTGTGAAAAAATCAGTTATGTTCATTGGTTTAGAGAACTGCTGCCACGATGTCCAACTTGTCGTTCAGTAGGATAAGTGTATCTATTTTTAAATGATTCATCTGAATCATTTAACACTTTTGACTAAAGCCTCATCTATCGTATCCTAAGCAATAGGTTTTTCATGGCAAATATTGAGATATTTATATATTAAAATTCTTTTTTTTACTGTATCAAAAATATAGCCAGTTGATTTTAGCAAAAGATTTACTTTTTAAGTCAACAATTCTCGATACTCACTACTTTTATATCATAAAAATATTCACCTTGTCCTGCTATATCAACAACATAAATCCGATCTATTCTTGAAGGATTGTCTCTATCGAAAGTCTTTATTGGGTGTTCAATCCCAAAGACAAAATCATCGAAAGATAGTGATTTACTATTGCCATAAAATTGTTTATTGGACATAAAAGCAATCCTCCAATATTTTGCAAAATCAGCTTGTGAATTTGCCATAAATATTGATTTGAACTCATTCTCGATTTCTTTCATATTCTCTGATCTTATGAATCCAAAATATTTTTGCCATCCTAAACGAGTACATTTCATGGGAATTGATATAGAGTCGAAAAAAACTCTCCATGCTTCATGAATCAGCCTTTCTCTCTCTTCAAGAGTATAACCAGAGTAATGAAAGGCATCCTCACTCATAAAGAAAATAAAAACCACTATAGGTACCTGCTTATCAAAGATATCTGCAAGATTTTCATAAAAACTCAATCGACTTACCATCTCTTTCTCGTTTATCATGGTTCTTATTCTACCTTCTGTATAAATAGGGAGGGTGATTAGGAGAAAAAATAATTGCAGGAGAGTGTGGACGCATATTTCCTCCAAGACCTAGTCTTTCAGATGCAATACTACCTGCTCCTCTACTTACTTCTTTGAGTAGATTAGCAAATTGACCACGAGTATCAATAACAACTTGCCCATCAACTGAAAAATCGATATCACTCCTCGTGTTATCTCCTTTGCCCGGCGGCAGATCACTGTAAATATTTCGTCCTTCTCCTCTAGCGCGACTACCAATAATATGAATCTCTGTATTAAAAGTATCAGCAAGATGTTGAATTTCCTCGGCCTCGGATGCAGTCAGCCTACCTGCACCAATGATCCGACTAGGTCTGGGTCTCCCACCTCCATCCCCCTGCATATGCATGACATTATCATCATTAATCCGCGCAGCATCACCCGCCTCATCAGGAATCCTGATCTGAATACCCGCCTCAGTCACCCCAACATTACCCGTAAACCAATCCCAATCCGACTTAATCTGCCGGATCATACTTTGAATACCCGCCATGATGGTATTGATTTGACTACGCCACCCTTCAACGACACGTCCAAACTGATCAACAAACTCGACCACAACTCGACCATCAACCGTCCTTCTGACAAAACTTCCCGTCAGCTCAACTGTGATTTTGCCACCCACTCTAGCAATATCACCGACTAACGGTAAAAGCCCCAGAAATCTCTGCCAAATGGGTAACGGATCTCCAGTAATTAAATCCTGGCCAGTAAACGCCTCAATCACGCCCTTCACATCCCCAACAACCGGCAGCAGATCGAGAATAAAGCTCAAATACGGTAACGGATCAGAGCAGTCAATAGAATGGGGATAATCTTCAATAGAGGGTGGGTTATCATAGCCAGGATTTGTCGGGACTAGATATTCTCCAGCCGGACAATGGGGGCTTGTGCCTGGCGGGTCTCCTGAAAACTGAGTGGTATCATAAGGGCTACCTCCCTGTGTTCGGTCAATCTCATCAGGAGCCACGCTTTTTTCGATTTCTTCGACTTTCTTCTCAAGCTCAAGAAGTGTTCTGACATCCCTATTTTCTAGCGGTTTCATGAACCGAACGCGGAGGGGGGGAAGCCGCCTAAGTCGATTCCCTACATTCAGAAATCTTAAATATAATTCTGGATTAAGATCATGTAATTCATATCCGGGAATTTTGAGGATATGCCGAATATAAATGGGCAGCTCTTTGAGAAGATTAAACTCACGAACTAGACGCGCTAAATATCGATTATAGATATCTTGAAAAAGGAGGGATTTTGGATCGTTATTGCCATCTCCAGTGGCCAATCGATAACGACCCAAGGCAGTCAGTGTGATCGGTTCGACCACTGCTGATGGTACATGTCGCTCAATGTTATTTCGATAATATGTATCATTCTCTGCATCTGGAGCGCGAAACTCACTATATTCATCATCGAATTCAACCTGTCTGGGAGATACGCCCAACAAGTGACTTTGACGTTCGATATAGATATCCTCCTTATCTTCATATCCAAGTCTAAAGTTTCTTTGTTCATAGCGCGACATGAATTCTTGAGGGTCAACATTGTAATCAACAATTCTCCGCTCAGCAAAATATTTATTAACATCTCCTCTGGAAATTCCATAGGCTTGACCATAGACCGTGCTCTCAAATGATTGTTGTGACTCAAACGATCGCGTACGTGTGAAGCGAGTTACGATCGACTCTTTTTCTTCCTGTTCTGAAGTCTGCTGTGCTATTTGTAGTTCTTTACTCTCCAGTTCAGTTGGCAAAGATTCACCCTCTTGCTGCTGAGCTGAAACTAAAGCAATTTGCGCCGATTGATTGCTTGGCTGAATACCAGGGGCGTTAACAACGGTTCTGGTTCCCTTTCTCTGGTCTGGCTGCGGTTGTTATTCTTCACTAAACCTAACCGGCCAATCTGCATTGAGATCACTGCTATCGTTATTAATTTTTGCGGACTGTACTACTGCGAATGGGTTTGCCGGTTTAGCGGGTGTTGGCTGAGGTTCCCCAAACGTTGCCCAGTTCCCCGCGATCTGGTTCCCTGCTACGCTGCCCGGCGGCGATGGTGTTGAAAATTCAAACTGCTTCTGCGGCAGTGGTTTTCCTGGCTGCGCCCCATCCGCTATGGGTGGATGTTGATGCCTTGGTACTCGATCGGGCCCTGATACCATTTCTACAATCTCGTCTCTTGTTTCATCGTGCCGTTATTGTTGGGTAAGATAGGCGCGACTACTCACCCCAGACCCATATTACCCACCAAACACATCCGTAATATCGAAAAAACTTGGAATTTGAACAGAAGTATCTCGGCATCAACAACCCTAAGTGAAACAGTATACACCCGTATACAGCATCACGAACGTGTTTAACAATTCAAGACAGCAGGACAGCTCGCCAACTGTAACCTGTGCTAGTTCACCCCCTGCCACAGATCTCAAAACTCCCCCATTTCTTGCCCGTCATCATTCCTAATAATCGCCCCACCAGTTCCTTAGGAGAAAACCTCCCATGATTCGTACAACCGTTCTTTCCGTCGCCGCCCTTGCCGCCCTCGCCCCCAATGCTGCCACCGTCTAGAATCTGTTTTCATGGTTGGGGGTGGTATTGCCCTCACCCTGATAAATAGGGATTAGTCCAAATCCACAAAGCGATTATTGAGAAACTGCACATCCTCCAAAGCCACCGCCCCAGGCTCACTCATAAATTTGGCACTTTCGTTGGCCTCAAAAATCGAATCCTGCACCCGAATCCCCTCACTCTCTTCTACTGACCAAAACGCCCCCCATTCTGCTCCCGCTAAATTGTTGCGGAAAATGCAGTCTTCAAAGTCAATTTGGCGCGACCTGGCCACCTCAACCCCCACATACTGACGATTATTAATAAAGTCACAGTCCTCAAAGGCCAGATCATGGGAATCTTTGAGCACCATAATGCCGTAGGTGCAGTCTTGAATAGTTGTATCTTCGCACGTCAAAACCGAACAATGCTGGGCGACAATGCCATAGGTGCCACTGCCAAAGAGGGTGTTTTTTTCGATTTCGATTTGGGCGCAATGGTTAAATTGCAACACCGCCCCTGAACAGAAGCCCGCATCGGGCCAATGGCCCGCTTCGAGACGCTTAAGCTCGATATTGGTGCAGCGATCGAAGCGCAGCACCTGGGCATAGCGGGGGCGCACTAAAACGCGGGCAGAGAAGTCTTTTTGACCGATCAGCTCCAGATTCTCCACATCATGAATGATCGCCTCCACCCCATCAAAGACCTCGCTAAATTCCACATAGTCCGACTGGTGGGTTGCCGCCAAACTGGGCAGGTCATAGATCCCCGGTTGCAGACGAATGCGGCGATCGGGGGCGATCGCCGCCAATAATTCCTCCGACGAGCGCACGGTCACGGTCTGACGCCGCGCGGCTCGGCTGGGTTTAATCTGCCCGAAGACTTGAATTCCCGCCAGAGCGATCGCGCCTGCTAAGAGCCGGCGGCGGCTGATTTGTGGCATGGTCTGGCGTTCCTCGCATTGCTTTTTCCAAAAAATAACCTCCCGAACCAGTGACGCTCGGGAGGCAGACATAACTTTTAACATCTTCGTTAAAACTGAATATCTGGGGCATCTGGATCGCTGGGAACCAACGCCTCCGATGCTGACACCGTGGTGACTTCCACCAAAGCCGGCACATGATCGCGCAGCATCGCGGTGAGCTGCGTCGAAGTCGAATCATAGATTTGGGTGGCAATCTTCGGGTAGAAGCCAATGGCGATAATCGGTACCAGCAGCGAACCAATAATGAATACCTCACGGGGTTCGGCATCAATGAGCGCCTGCTTCTTGACCAGGTCTTTGTTCTCTTCACCGTAGAAGATTTCTCGCAGCATTGAGAGCAGATAGACCGGCGTGATTATTACACCCACGGCGGCCAGCAGCACCACGATCACCCGGAAGGTGGTGCTATAGGCATCACTGGTGGCAAAACCCACAAAGACCATGAGTTCCGCGACAAAGCCGCTCATGCCCGGCAGTGCTAGAGAAGCCAGGGAGCAAGCCGTCCACATCGCAAAGACCTTCTTCATCTGCTTGCCGACGCCGCCCATTTCATCCAGCATCAGGGTATGGGTACGATCGTAGGTTGCGCCCACCATAAAGAAGAGACTCGCGCCAATTAGACCATGGGAGATCATTTGTAGGATTGCGCCACTCAAGCCCAGATTGGTAAAGGAGGCCATGCCGATCAGCACAAAGCCCATGTGAGAAATGGACGAATAGGCAATCTTGCGTTTGAGGTTGCGCTGGGCAAACGATGTTAGCGCGGCATAGATAATATTCACCACGCCGAGAATAATCAGCACCGGCGCAAACTTGACATGGGCATCGGGCAACATGCCTGCGTTCATGCGGATCAGGGCATAGCCGCCCATCTTGAGCAGAATCCCCGCAAGCAGCATATGAGCGGGTGCCGTGGCCTCACCATGGGCATCGGGCAGCCAGGTATGGAGCGGGAAGATGGGTAGCTTGACGCCATAGGCAATTAAGAAGCCACCGTAGAGCAGCAGTTGCAAGCCGAGGCCAAAGTCTTTGTTGGCGATCGCCGCCATATCAAACGTGACCGTATCGCCATAAAAGGCCATCGTCAGGGCTGCCACCAGGATAAAGAGTGACCCCCCTGCGGTGTAGAGAATAAACTTGGTGGCGGCGTAAAGGCGCTTTTTACCGCCCCAAATCGAAAGAATCAGATACACCGGCACCAGTTCCAACTCCCAAACCAAGAAAAAGAGGAGCATATCCTGCACTGCGAAGACGGCGATCTGACCACCATACATCGCTAGCATCAAGAAGTAGAACAGCTTGGGCTTAAAGGTCACTGGCCAAGCGGCCATAATTGCCAGGGTGGTGATAAACCCGGTCAAGATAATCAGCGGCATCGAGAGCCCATCCGCACCCAAGGACCATTTGAGATCCAGGTCAGGAATCCAGGTGTAGCTCTCGACCAATTGCAGCCCTGGTTCGCTGAGGTCATAGCCGGTGTAGAAGGCATAGACGATGAAGGCAAAGTCAATTAGCCCGATAATTAAGGCATACCAGCGTACAGTTTTGCCGTCTTTGTCAGGAATGAGAGGAATAAACAGTCCCGCCACAAGGGGAAAAAGAATAATGGCGGTCAGCCAAGGAAAATTCTCAAGGAAGTTCATAAACGGTTAAGGAAAAGTGCAGACCGACGGGGTGAGCCGTCAAAATCTCAATGCTCACCGTGATCGGGTCAAAGCAACGAGGCAGGGATTCGATCGTCCAATACCTTAGATTCTGTAGGTTGGGTCAGGGGCAGTATAACCGCATCTAAACCCCTCTGGGACTGGGTTTCATTGGGTTTTACCCCACCCGAAATCTACCAATATTCTTAAGGGTCTGGTCGCTTCGTATTGCCACTGCATTAGGCGGCAACTGCCACGCTTTGCCCCAGTTGCTGCAAAATTGCAGAGACTGCATAAAGCTCATTCCCTGGATTCAGCAACGAGAACAATCGCGAAAAACCATACTGGGGATGCTCACCCCGCACTAACTTGAGAAACAAGAAATCACTGCCATTGGTTGCTAAGCCAAAAAGGTTTGAGGGGTGAGCCGGGCTTGCCAACATATAGAACAGCGTTTGGGGAACGGCCTCCAACACATTCAAATGGCTACTCTTCGTTTCGATCACCGTGACCCAGAGCTGTTCGTTGAGCACCAGAATGTCCAGCCGCCCCCGTGAAATCTGCTCCTCTGCTGCAAATTCCAGTTCGACCTGGCGCTCGGCAACCGGACGGAACGGTTGTCGATAAAACCCGGCGGCTGAGAGCAGCGGCGAGAGCACCACTAGCTTGACAATTTCTTCGTGCAGCGGGTCTTTGGCCAGGTAGAGGAAATCGGTCTTGGCGCGATGGCCAGGTAAAGGAAATCGGTCTTGGCGCGATCGAGAATTGTCTGGTCATCGGGCTGGAGAGCGATCGCTGGGTCTTGAACTTCAGGAAAAAACGCCTCGTCGTACCGCTGCTGAAGCCCAAAGCGATGCTCCAATTCGCGGCGGCTCAGATCACGGGCGGGAACAACTGGGTTCATAAAACTTTACGGGGTGGCAAAATCTAGTGTAGCGGTATCATCGTAAATGCCATCTGAACTGTATCCCATCCTGAAAACGCTCAGACTTTAACATGGTACAGACTCCTCCCAAACCCACAACCGCGACGACACTCGCGCTAAATCTGCCCTGTGAGTTGCGTTTGACCGTGACACCGGAGCAGTTTGAAGTGTTGGCTGCAAGTAACCGTGATTTACGGCTTGAACGCACTGCCCAAGGAGAATTGATTGTGAGTCCCCCCACAGGTTGGCAAACTGGAAAACGCAACAGTGGCATTTCTGGAGAGTTGTATCTCTGGTGGCGCAATGCGGGGGAACCGGGAGAGGTGTTTGAGTCTTCGACAGGGTTCACATTACCCAATGGGGCGAATCGATCGCCAGATGCGTCTTGGGTGAGTCAGGCGCGTTGGGATGCGCTCACGCCGCAGCAAAAGGGGACGTTTGCGGAAATTTGCCCTGATTTTGTGGTGGAGTTGCGGTCTGAGTCGGATACGCTCAAGGGGTTGCAAGCCAAGATGGAGGAATATCTGGCGAATGGGGCGCAGTTGGGTTGGTTATTGAATCCGAAGCAGCGCACGGTGACGGTTTATCGACCAAATGCGGCGGTGGAGGTGCTGAAAGATCCGGCGACGGTTTCGGGTGAACCTGTTCTGCCCGGTTTTGTGTTGGATTTAAAGCGGGTTTGGGGTTAGCCAATGGAAGTGTGTGAGAATAAACTTAGAAACCTTTCACAGCAAGACTTCTGACTGTCTAATAGCTTAGTCGTCTAATAAGACAAACTTTTATGTCATACCTCACATAATAATTGGCGAGTGATACTATATCCGTAGTCTAGGAGCATAATTGTGATAATCCAAGACATTTCCCTAAATACAGGGGAGGAGTCAATGTCATCAGGATCAAACCAACACACCCAATTCTCCGCAGGTGATTCTGCACTTGGTTATCTATACCAAGTGCGTCTAGCGTTGCTATTGGCACTTGAGCGGCTTCCTCAAGAAGATGATGGTTTTGTTGTATATCTTGAAACACTCGATGATATAGTTTTTGAGCAACAAGGAACTCCGAGAGAGCTTCTACAGTTAAAGCACCATAAAAAGAAAGCTGCAAATTTAACTGATAGATCGGAAGATTTATGGAAGAGCCTACGTGTTTGGATTGAAGGACGTAAAGCAGGAGCTATACCTCATGATGCAAAACTCTTTCTCATCACAACCAGTAGTGCTGGAAGCGATTCACTAGTTCAGTATCTTTTGAAGGAAAACCGTGATGAGATGGAAGCTGTCAAAGGATTGAGAGATGTTGTCAGTTTAGAGGAAAGTAAAAGAAAAGAAAAAGGAAAAACTGTAGTAAATGAAAAGAGATATAGTCTTTTCCGTAATCTTGAGCCTGAAGAGCAAGAAGCATTAGTCCACTCCATCACTGTATTTCCACATACGCCTGACATTATTGATCTTAATCAAGAGCTACAGTCTTGCCTCTATTATGCAGCTCCTAGAGATCATCAGCAGTCTTTTTTAGAAGGTTTGGAAGGATGGTGGTATCGTCGTTCAATTCAATGTATTGGTGATCCGAGATCATTCCGCATTTATAGTAGTGAAATAGATTCAAAAATCAAGGATTTGAGAGAACAGTATCAATCTAATTCTCTCCCCATATATGAAGATATATTTGATGCTGAAGTTGATGGATCTGCGTACGATGAAGCTGTTTTTGTCAAGCAAGCACAACTAGCGGAAATTAGTGAGAAACGTATTTTTACCGCGATTCGAGACTACTACCGTGCTTTTGAGCAGCGTTCTAGATGGCTTAGAGAAGAGTTACTTTATATTAGTGATCTCGAAAAATATGAACGTCGATTAAAAGAGGAATGGGAAATTGTTTTTGATCGTATTACTGATGAATTAGGAGCTGAGGCTGCTGAGAGTGCAAAAATAGAAGCAGCCAAAAGAATCTATGCGTGGGTGGAGGACAGAGATTATCCACTGCGTCCTCGAATGCAAGAGTCGAGTAGTATAACAAGAGGCTCATTTCAGATTTTATCTGACAATCTCGATATTGGCTGGCATCCGGATTTCGAGACGCGACTGAAGTATCTTCTAGAGTTACCGGAGGTATCATGAGTACTTTACCTTGGATGGAAAGACCAACAGAAGTCGCTCGATTATTCAATCCTGCTTTTCTTGCTACTTTACTTTGGTTTTGTGCTAGGGGATATAGTGATATTGATGTGCAGGGCATTCCTTACCCACTAATATTTGTTGCAATACCTGTTGTTTTGCGAAAATCAACGCGCGAAAAGCTGCCTAGAACAACAAGGACAAATTTACTGGGATGGCTGGCTAATAATCCTGAGTCTCAAGTCCGTTTTGCAGAACAAGCTGCATATTTAGTTCCTTTAATCAAAGAGGGCGTTCTGTTTGCTACTAATGGTAATCGTCTAGAATTATCTAACTTACGGCTACTCGTTGTTTCAGAACCTGAAAACTTAGGAACTTTTTTAAAACAGGCTTCTACAGAAGTGGGAGACTGTACTAAGAAAGCGGAATTTGTAGGTCGCTGGTTTGCCAAGTCGGGAGACTACAAAACTGTTATGGCTCTTTGGGGGGTTATGCCTTGAGTATACAAATACTTGATATTGTCCTGTATTCCGTTAAAGGTGAACGTCGTCGGCTTCCATTAAATCCTGGTCAACTCAATATAATCACTGGAGATGAAAGTACTGGTAAAACTGCACTAATTGATATTGTTGACTATTGCTTAGGTTCTAAGAAATGCAATGTAGTCATAGGTATTAGAAAGGTAGTTACTTGGTATGCACTACGGCTAACTGATGGTTCGACACAACACTTTATTGCACGTAAAGCACCTGATGAGGGCAAAGATTCAAGTCAAGAAATGTATTATGAGTTGAGTTCAGATCTAAAAATACCAGAGGCGAGTGATATTTCTGTCACCAGTAATCTCACTGCACTGGGGGAGCAACTCAAAAATATAGTTGGTATTTCTAATAATTCAAATACCTTGAAAAATGAGAGTCAAAATGATTCATCTGTAACCTTTCGACAATCACTGTTTTTCGCATTTCAGAATCAGAATGAAATTGCACAACGTAAAGTGCTATTTCGAGAGCAGAGCAATCAGTTTGTTGCAAAAGACATAAAAACTGTATTGCCTTATTTTTTAGGGACAATAGATGATAATTACATTGCTGATCTAAAAAAGTTAGATAAATCCCTTAAGTTACTCAAAAAAAAGAAAGAAGAGCTATTTAAGATTGAATCCTCGAAAACCAGAGGGATCAATGAGATACAACTACTGTTTTCAGAAGGTCGAGATGCTGGCTTGATACCGAAAGAGGAGGTTCTATACTCTTGGGAATCTGGGATTGATTCATTACAAAGAGCATTGCAATCTTCTCCAGAAGAGCAACTTCTTCGCTATGAAGCAGAAACTGAGCAAGCTGAATTAGTAAGATTAAGTGATATACACACTGAGTTACGTCAAAAACTCTCTCGGCAACAAAATGACTTGAGAGATATGAGAATTCTGTCTAGAAGTAGAGGAGGTGCTGAGAGGGAAGCTCAAGAACAGAATTCACGGTTATCCAGTCTCCAGCTTTTTGAAGTTTCAGATAATTTTCGTTGTCCTTTGTGTAATCAAAAAACAAATAAAAACCTCCCTTCTCCTGCTGATTTAGAGACCGAGATGTACAATGTCAAGAAACAGCTCCAGCAAGTTACTAGACAAGTCCCGGGTCTAGAATCTCTTATTCATCATCAAGAAGAAAAAATTGAAGAAATAAGGAGCCTCTTGAGAGAAAATCGAGCTGCAATAGAAGTTGTGCAGCGTGCTGATGAACGATTGAGAACACTAAAAGAGGTCGCTTCTCGACAAGCATATGTACTGGGTCGTATTAGTCTGTTTTTAGATAATCTCCCAGAATTATTCGATTTGTCTCAACTGAAGCAAGAACTTACTGAGCTTGAAGCTAAAGTCAGTGCTCTCAAAGAAAATGTCAGTGGAAAAATTGTGCAGGAACGGCTGAATTCTATACTTTCTTTAATGAGTAAGGATATAACAGAATGGGCAAAAGCTCTTGATATAGAGTATGGAGGCAACCTATTCCGATTTGATCTTAATTCTTTGGTTCTCATAGCTGATACTGAAGAAGATGGGCCTATAAAAATGAATGATGTCGGCAGTGGAACAAACTGGTTGGGGTGTCATCTCATCACTCACCTTGCACTACACTCGTGGTTTGTCAAGAAAGATAGACCTGTCCCACATTTCTTATTTCTTGATCAGCCATCACAAGTTTATTATCCTCCTGATCGTAGATCTGATTTAAGAGAAGCCTCATTATCTGATTTGGAAAGCAAGGAGCGTGAGGCTGTTATTAGAATGTTCAAATTAATCAAGAGAGTTGTAGATCAGCTCTCTCCAGATTTCCAGGTTATTCTGACTGAACATGCAGACATTGATGAAGATTGGTATCAACAAACTGTCGTTGAGAAATGGCGAGATGGAGAGGCTCTAATTCCTGCGCACTGGTTCAATTCAACACTTGATTAATTTTTTTTACTTATCTCCTCCCACCATGATCTCCCAACTGCAACAGCCCTCTCGAATGACCCCTGATGAATATCTCATCTGGGAAGCCGAGCAAGAACTGCGATATGAATAGGTTGATGGTGAAATCTTCGCCATGACTGGGGGAACCGTTCCCCACAACGATATTGCCCTGAACCTCTATCGGTTGCTCTATCCCCATCTCCGCAAACGTAGCTGTCGCGTCAACGTGTCCGATGTCAAAGTCCAGAGCCAACAAGGCGATCGCTACGAAGACATTGTTCTCACTGACTGAGTTGGTGATGAGTTGGGGGAGACTGGTTGGTTGCCAAAGATGCGATCGCCCCCGCTGCACACAGCAAAACACCAGCAGCTCGTAGGCTGCTGGTGTTTTTTGGGTAGTTCGCGGAGGCAGAGAAACCCCGCCCCGATAGGAGATTTCCGATGCGCTCGACTCAAGACCCGAGAGTCTCCCTAAACAAAGCGGGCAATGGTTGGTTAACCGATACTTGAAACCACCACAAAACCCAGGACGGCAGCAAAGACGATCAGGGCATAGAACTGGGCACGACCGTTCTCGAAGTATTTCAAGCCCTGTCCGGTTACGACCGTTACTAGACCGGTCAAGTTGACCGCACCATCGACAACGCGATAGTCCACTTCGAGCATCTGCCGCGCCAGGCGACGGCTGCCCATCACAAAGACGCGATCGTAGATGTCGTCGAAGTACCACTTGTTGAGGGAGAACTGGTAGAGGGCGGGGATTTTGGTGGCGATCGCCCCCGGATTAATCACTTTCTGCCAATACATCAAGCCCGCCAGGGCAATGCCAATCAGGCCAATGCCCACTGAAGAGCCGCCCATAATCAAGAATTCGGTGCGATCGAAGGCGTGCGCTGCTGCCTCAACCACCTCACCCGGCGCATGAACCAACGCTTCAAAGCGGTTGTTCCAGGGCACACCAACAAAACCGATCAGAGTTGAGGGAATCGCCAACATCGCTAGCGGTAGGGCCATGGTCCAGGGGGACTCGTGGGGCTCGTGGGCATGGTGCTCATCATGGCCGTCTTCAGCAACGACACCCACACCAGCAGCGTCCAAAAGTTGAGCTTTGATGTTCTCATCCTCACCCCGAAATTTGCCCTCAAAGGTCAAGAAATACATCCGGAACATATAGAAGGCGGTAATCCCAGCGGTCAGCCAGCCCACGAGCCAGAGTGAGGGATTCGCTTCAAAAGTCAGCCCCAAGATTTCGTCCTTAGACCAGAAGCCTGCGAAGGGGGGAACGCCACAGATCGCCAAGTTGCCAATCAAAAATGTGGTCGCGGTTACGGGCATATATTTACGTAAGCCGCCCATCAAGCGCATATCCTGAGCCAAGATGGGGTTATGCCCCACGACGGCTTCCATGCCATGGATGACCGAGCCGGAGCAGAGGAAGAGCATCGCTTTGAAATAAGCATGGGTCATGAGGTGGAAGAGCCCAGCGCTATAAGCACCAGAGCCCATGGCCATCACCATGTAGCCCAGTTGAGAAATTGTCGAATAGGCCAGTCCTTTCTTGATGTCGTTTTGGGTAATGGCAATGCTCGCACCGAGAAAGGCAGTTGCTGCCCCCGTCCAAGCAATCACGGTCATGACGGTGGGCAGGTGCTCAAACACTGGATACATCCGCGCCACCAAAAAGACGCCGGCCGCCACCATTGTTGCGGCGTGGATGAGCGCCGAAATCGGCGTGGGACCTTCCATGGCATCGGGCAACCAAACATGGAGCGGGAATTGTGCTGACTTAGCGACGGGGCCAAGAAAGACCAAAATCCCAAATAGCGTCGCCATGCCTCCGGCTAACGCCCCAGAGGAAACGAGCACGTCAAGACGCTCACCAATCACACCAAAGTCAAAGCTACCCGTGGCCCAGTAAAGCCCAAGGATACCCAGCAGCAGACCAAAGTCGCCGACTCGGTTGGTAACAAAAGCTTTTTGACAGGCGTCGGCGGCGGCTTGGCGATCGTACCAAAAGCCAATCAATAGGTAGGAGCACATCCCCACCAGTTCCCAAAATATATAGATTTGCACCAAGTTGGGGCTAATCACCAGACCCAGCATGGAGGCACTAAAGATGCTCAAGTAGGCATAGAAGCGCACATAACCCGGATCATGAGCCATATAGCCATCGGTATAGAGCATCACCAGCAAGGCGACGGTGGTAACGATCACCAGCATCACGGCAGTCAGTGGGTCAATGATATAGCCCATCGAGAGATGAAAGTCGCCAGCCGCTGCCCATTCAAAGCTACGGCTGTAGGCGGGATGCCCTTGCAGTTGGCTCCAGAGCAAGCCGAAGGCCATGGCGACCGTGACCCCCAAAAAGGTCATGATCAGCGCCGCGTTGAGTTGGCGCAGTTGGTTAACGGTTTGGCTAAAAGTAATCAGCCCGATACCGACCACGGCCGCCCCGAGCAAGGGCAAAGCCGGGATCAGCCAGGCAAAGTCATATAGAAAAGATTCCATGGCACAGCGCTAAGGATGATGACGATCTTTCGACGATTTACTGTTGCACGATAACGCTGCCCGCTGGTGGATGGGCTGTTCTTTAAAGATGTATTAACGTCTTAAACCAAGGTAGGCAGCAACTGTTCGCCCAGAATTTCGAGGCTACGGCGTAACTCGTCCCGACCCGGAAAGCCTTCAATTCGCCCCATCAGACGACCATCAGCAAAACAGAGAATCGTCGGTAGGGTCTTGATCCGATAATTATTGGAGAGCTTGATGCTGTTGTCGGCATTGACACTGGCCAGACGAATGGGATGAGCATATTGGGACTGAAATTGGTAAAGCGTCGGCTCAATGCTGCGGCAAAGCTTGCACCAAGGGGCCCAGAATTGGAGCAAGATGGGCTCTGGAGACGCCAAAACGTCATCGGCAAAGGTCTCATCGGTCACGGGGAGCATGATAAAAAAGGCTTATTAAACTATAGATTTTTCATTATGCTACCGCCAAACCGGGATGATGGACTAGGGGCTGCCATTCGTTAAATTCCAACCCATTGATTATGACTGGCGTACAGCCTCTAATTTGTTTTTGGGGTCGGGGGATTGTGGCTTGTCCCGTCCGGCTGCTGAGATTAGTGGAAGCAGTATGGGATAATCGCCACACAGCAGCCAGAGCCTGACCTAATTCTGAATTCCGAATTCGAAATTCAGAATTCCGAACCCACTCCACGCCCTCCTAACTTTATGCCTTTGCCTTTAACTTTTGCCTTATATCCTCCTGTTGACCCCGAGATGTTTCGCCTTGGGCCGATCGTGTTCTACGGGTTTCGCCTCGGGCCGATCGTGCTCCATTGGTATGGCTTCTTTATGGCCCTGGCAATTTTGGTGGGGGTGCAGGTGGGCAGTCGCCAGGTGGGTCGTCAGGGCCAAGACCCGGATCTCTTTTTAGATATGTTGCCCTGGATTCTGATTCCGGCGCTGGTAGGGGCCAGGCTCTATTATGTGTTTATTCAGTCGCCCCGGGGACCCGAGGGGTTGGGGCGCTACTTGGCTGACCCCTGGCAAATTTTGAATTTGCGCAGTGGTGGCATTCATATTTTTGGTGCGTTTATCTTTGGGGCGATCGCCCTGTGGCTCTATAGCCGCTGGCACAAGGTTCCGCTGCTGACCTACCTCGATGGCATTGGTTTGGCGCTGCCCCTGTCTCAGGCGATCGGCCGCTGGGGCAATTTTATTAACCAAGAACTCTATGGTCCCCCCACAACGCTGCCCTGGGGGCTCAAGATTGACCCGATTCATCGTCTTGTGCCCTACAACGATCTGGCGCAGTACCCCGAAACCGTGCGATTTCACCCCTTGTTCCTGTACGAGATGCTCTGGAACACGGCAGGGTTTTGTCTGATTTTCTGGATCTCCCGGCGGTTTGAGCGCCAATTGCAACCGGGGGATCTGATTTTGCTCTATTTGATTTGGTATCCGCTAGGGCGCTTTCTGATTGAGTTTCTGCGCACCGATTCTTGGTTTTTTGCGGGAACCCCCTTTAATACCGTACATTTGCTCTCGTCGACTGCGATTGCCCTTGCTGGCATCACCCTCTACCGCCGCCATTTTGCCCGTCAAAGTGCCCAAAAAACGCCTTAAAACATGACCGCTCCCCGTTTGCTAATTATTGGCCTCGACTGCATGGCCCCTGAATTGGTCTTTGAGCGCTGGCGCTCGGACTTGCCCAACCTGTCGCGCCTGATGGCCGAGGGGAGTTATGGCCGCCTTGAGAGCAGCATCCCAGCCATTACTGTGCCTGCTTGGAGCTGCATGATGACAGGGCGAGATCCGGGTGAGTTGGGCATCTATGGCTTCCGTAACCGAGCGAATCGGGGATATCAGAAGATGGCGATCGCCGACGGTCGCGCCGTCAAATTCCCCCGCCTCTGGGATTTGCTGGGGGAAGCGGGCTGGACGGTTGCGGCTTTATCGGTGCCTGGCACCTCGCCGCCCTATCCGGTCAAGGGCTCCCTGGTCTCTTGCTTCCTGACGCCCAACACCGACGCTCCTTATACCCATCCTCCGGAACTGGCGAAGCAGATCCAGACCTGGTTGCCGGAGTTTATGCTGGATGTGCCCCATTTCCGCTCCGAGAATAAGGCGGAGATTTTGGCAAATATTCACAAGCTCGGTGATCAACGCTTTGAGCTCGCCGGGCGTCTGATTGAGCGGGATGCGCCAGACTTTTTGATGTTTGTGGATATGGGCGTCGATCGCATCCACCATGCCTTTTGGAAGCCCATGGATCCCCGTCACCCTCAGCATGAACCGGGCTCAGCATTTGCCAATGCGATTCATGACTATTACGCCCATGTTGACGATCGCGTCGGCACACTTTTGGGCCAATGCAGCGATGAAACCGCTGTCTTAGTCGTTTCCGATCACGGCGCACAGCCCCTGATGGGGGGCATTTGTCTCAATGAATGGCTCATCCAAGCCGGGTATCTAGCCCTAAAAGAAATGCCGGCCGAACCCACCTCCCTCGATGAGGTGGCGGTTGACTGGAGCCGCACCAAGGCGTGGGGCGCTGGGGGCTATTACGGTCGCATCTTCCTCAATGTCAAAGGGCGGGAGCCCCAGGGGGTGATTCCACTCAAGGAATACGAGGCGGAGCGATCGCGCCTGGTGGAAAAACTAGCAGCGCTACCGGGCCCCAATGGTGAAGATCTTCACGTCAAACCCTTTAAGCCCCAGCAAATCTACCAAAAGGTTCGGGGTGTCGCGCCCGATTTACTAGTGTATTTTGATGATTTGGCCTGGCGATCGGTGGGGATCGTTGGCAATGGCGGGGCAATCTATACCACCAACAACGACACGGGACCCGACGATGCCAACCATGCGCCTTTGGGTTTGATGATTTTCCACGATCCAAAGCAGCCGAAGGGCGGCCAGCTCCTCGAAGGTGCACAACTCTACGATATTTTGCCCACGTTGCTCCAGCGATATGGACTAGCTGCTCCTGCTGGGCTGCGGGGCAAGATCTTACCCGTCTAAACGTGAGTCGTAGTGCCGTGACACACCTTAAAAAGGGCTTTAGGGAGTAGGTTGGGTTGAGGCACGAAACCCAACACCACCAATGCTTTGGGGGATTTACCCCCTAGTAATCTATTGCACCATTTTAGCTGTGTCACGGCAGTAGGGTGTGTTAGGCGGTCAAGATTTTACAATATTTGTGTGAGCTGTAATCCGCCGTAACGCACCGATATGTTGGTGCTTGGGGTTAACGGTGCGTTACGCAGGCAGCAATATTTTCTGGTTTTAATCAACGTGAGTTTCGGTTAAGCGAAGCTATCGTATTCTTCAAAGTACTAAAATCTCAATGTCAAACCCGGTTGTCAGGGAACCAGCCCCCCGACACCTCCCGCTGAGGGGGAAATTGCCCCCTCAGACTCCGGCAATATCGGAGCCAGTATTGTTGGATTCTGCTGAATTTCAGAGTTTTGCGCAATGTCTGCTTATCCAAAACTCACGTTATTTAGCCTGGCTATTGGTAAAGAAGCGGTAAAGAAAAGGGAAAAGTACAATGAATTGCCCCAGCGCCCACTCAATTGTGCAGGAAAAGCTGACTGAGTCAGCATTATAGCGATCGGTCATTTGGCTGAGGTGGCGATCGCTATGATGCTCAGCTCAAACCCTAAAATCCAATCAGACAATAGCTTACAGGCAATTCGACAGTCAGCCTCTTGTCCTAATTGTTCACAGTGAACAATTATTAAAGATTCAGTAAAATCCCCCCAACGGACTGGGCACCAGAGAAAGTGCATCGACATAATAAAGCTGTTGACCCCCCAAGATAAAGGGGACGATCGGCTGGGAAAATTAAACCCATATCGTAATCCAAAATTGGATGGAGAAGGTAATCGCCAACTCAACGATTATCGACATCGGTTCTGTGTTCCCAACCCTCGTGACCTGCTGTAGACCGATACGTCTCTGGGGGCGTCAAGTAAGAGACTGCATCTACTTTGCTGACTGTCACATTAGAGTTAAAAATCATGAAACTGACTGCACTAGGCGCTAGCCTACTCTGTGCAACAGCACTCGTTTGTTCAACGTCTGCTGTTGCTTCGGCCCAAAACTTGGTTCGGAATGGTGGCTTTGAAGATTATGGACTCAATAACCGGAAGTGGAAGCACTACGGTGCAGAATCGGCCGACTTATTTGGTTGGACTCCCACCGAGGGGAGCCGCATTGAAATCCGCAACAATATTGCGGGCACGGCATTTGAAGGCAACCATTATGCGGAGGTCGATAGCCACGCCTACAACAAGAATGCTGCTGAAATTGGCTTTTTTCAAGACATTGTGACTGAGATTGGCCAGCAATATACCTTGTCCTTCAACTTTGGTCCCCGAGAGCAAAAACGGGTCAATGGGGATAACCTCTTGGCTGCTTCTTTTGGTGACTTTTATCAGGCATTTGATGCCGGAAACTACCGGGATGGCTGGCAGTCCTTCAGCACAACCATCACCGCAACCAACGACGTAACCCGTCTGAAGTTCCTGTCTTTAGGTAAACGGGATACCTATGGTGCAAATGTTGACAATGTACGCTTGGAATTTGCAGCGGCACCCGAGGCTGAAGCAGTACCTGAGCCGTTCTCGATATTGAGTGTGGCGATCGTCGGTGCGTTGGGTATTCAAGGTAAGCGCATGCAGCGCCAGCGGAGGTAAGAGCAACCCAAAAACGGGAAGTATCTCACTTTTGCTAGCATTGCCCACCCTTCGGAAAGCGATCGCTACATCCTCCAAAACTCTTCTCCCGAATATGGGAGAAGAGATCTAGATTCAAAGTCCCTCTCCCAAAATTGGCAGAGGCGATGCCCTGAGCTTGTCGAAGGGGATTTAGGGGGAGGTTTGCCAAACATAGGATGCACTCCAAAAACGATAAGAGTTGCTGTTGAAACGATGCCGTTTCAACAATCTTGTTGAGACGGCAATCTTGAATTAGAAATTGATTATTAGGGATAAGCTGAGTTGGTGATGGCTCATTAACAACAGTACCAGACGCCTCCTGAAGAGAGTACCCCTAAAATGAGCAAAATAAACACACTCAACAGTCCAAAACTCAAACCCACTAGCAGAACAACACCCAAATGAAAATTTTGCTCAAGCAAGCTGCTGCGCAGGAATTCTTGGCTTGCGGTGCTGAAGAGACCGCTCATGCCCAACGCCACTGGCAGGAGAAATAAGAAGACAAAGATGACATCGGCATCACTCGTCGGATTGAGATGACTGAAGAAACTCATTGTCAAAATCAAGGCGACGGGAAAAATAACAACGCCCCAACTGTTGCAAACCACGGCAGTGACAATGGCTTTAATGCCAGAGCTTAACTGGAGCACAATGGTTTGAACTGCACCGGTTAAACCCGCAAAGATGCTGCACCAGATCCAGAGTAATCGGGCCATATCGCGGTCTAGCGCATCCGGCATTGTGTTCACCTGTATGGTGCTGATTAGCAGGGGCTCCATCATTGACAGTAGGACAATGGACATCGTTGTCACGGTCATCAAGCTGGTCAAGAGCCAGAGGAGTCTGACTCGGATGAGTTGCTTGTCCCAGTCGCGCGATCGCCTCCTCTCACACGGTGCAGGCGTTGGTAGCGGACGCTCAAACGATGCAGTTGGTGATGGCTGCCCGGACATCCAGAAATCATGCCACCGGTCTCGCAGGGGCCACAATAACCAGACGGCCAAAGCTATCAGCCAACCATACAGCAACCCCTGGCTAGTCCGAACCACCATTGACTGAGACGAACTGAGCAAAACTTCAGTCGCCCAACCGCCCAATGCCCCACTGAGCAGAACCGTCCACCATCGCTCGGTTCGCACTTGCATCGGAATTTTGGGCAGGAGTCGATTGTGAATCCAGCGCTGAATCAGGCTGGCGAGGAGACCCGATAGCACATGCTCGTGATGAAAGACAAATTCCGAGAGGAGATAAAAACTCCAGAGCCCTAGAACGGTGATGAGTAAGCTCCGCCAGAGGAAGGTTTGGGTTCGCGGAAAGGCAGCAGCAGAGCCCCACCCGAGAGCTTGACGGGTGGCTTGCACCCAGCCGTAGACTGCATAATCCCAAGTGGTACAGACCGCTAGGATGCTGACCAGCATTGTGAGACTCAACCAACGGCGCATGCTTAAAAGCGGCGATCGCCCTCCCGACCCTCTCGTCTCATCATAATCAATCACGATATCGATCGTTCCTGAGGCATCAGCACCACCCCAAGCCGAAAAATCTTTTTTCAGCGTCATTCGACAATGCTGCCTCGATTACAGATCATCCTGAACAATAGCCAGTAGGCTGAAGGGAAGAGGAAGAAATTGGCTTGCTATCAAGTACCCTATCCGTGGGTGTCGTCAAGGATTAGACGGGGAATTTGACGCCTCATGCACATGGTTGGCTTGTCAGAAAGGGATTGAAATTATCAATGACCAACACCCATCCCAAAATTCGGGTTGGTATTCTCCATTCACTCACGGGCACGATGGCCCTGAGTGAGCGCCCGCTTGTAGATGTAGCGTTAATGGCGATCGATGAAATCAACCAGGCCGGCGGCATCCTCGGCTGTGAGCTAGAACCCCTGCTCCGGGATGGCGGCTCTGACCCCGAGCAATTCAAGTATCAGGTCCAGCAGTTGATCGAAGTGGAGCAAGTGACAACCGTCTTTGGTTGTTGGACCTCTTTGAGCCGCAAAGCGGTGTTACCGATTTTTGAAACTCATAATGTGTTGCTGTGGTATCCCCTCCAGTATGAGGGCTTAGAGGAATCCCCCTGTGTGTTCTACACCGGTTCTTGCCCAAACCAACAGGTTGAGCCCGCCCTCGATTGGCTCCTGGCCCAGGGCAAGCGACGGATCTATCTGGTGGGCTCCGACTATGTTTTTCCCCGGGTAGCCAACAAAATTATCAAGGGTCAACTCAAGCAAGCGGGTGGCATCTTGGTGGGCGAGGACTATGTACCGCTGGGCTCACAGGATTTTCAAGCGACGATGGCCCAGTTGCAGCAAATCCAGCCAGATGCAATCTTTAATACCCTCAATGGCGACAGTAATCTAGCGTTCTATGGGCAATTTCAGGCGATGGGGTTTACCGCCGCGCAACTGCCGATTATGGCGGTCAGCGTGGCGGAGGCTGAGTCCCAGCGCATTGGCACGGCTGCTGTGGGGCATTATGCCTGTTGGAGTTATTTCCAGAGCTTGGACTCCCCTGGAAATCAGCAGTTTGTCGAGCAGTTTAAGCAACGCTACGGCGCGGATCGCGTCACCAGTGATCCCATCGAGGCGGCCTATAGCCAGGTGTATCTCTGGCGGCAGGCCGTGATCACAGCGGGCACGGTTGCCACGAATGCGGTACGTCAAGCGGCGATTCATCAGTCTTGGCAGGCACCGGGAGGGCCAGTGTATTGTGAAGCCAACCATCATCTGCATAAGGAATGTCGGATTGGCCAAATCCAGCCTGATGGCCAATTTCAGATTCTCTCCACCAGCGATCGCCTGCTCCGTCCCCTGCCCTGGTTGGGGGTGGAAGCGCATTTTTCCGGGTCACAACAGGTGGTGATTGAGTTGCTGCGGGAGGTGTCTCAGGGGGTGCAGTATAGCTGGGAATTAGAGCAGCGATCGCAACTGTTGCGCCAAACCGCCCGTCAGTTACGCCAGGAAGTGGTGCAGCGCCACCATGCCGAGCGCGCTCTACAGATTGCCAACGCCGAAATCCTTAACCTCAACCGCTCGCTCCAAGCCGACAAGTCCACCCTGGAGCAGCATGTCAACGCCCGGACTCAAGACCTCGAAGCGGCATTGCAACAACTCAAGGCTGCCCAAACGCAGTTGATCCAAACCGAGAAGATGTCGAGCTTGGGGCAAATGGTGGCAGGTATCGCCCATGAAATCAATAATCCGATTAACTTTGTCTATGGCAACCTCTTTCATCTGCAGCAATATATTCAAGACTTCTGTGAGCTGATTGAGCTCTATCAAGCTAGCTATGAGCCGACTGAGGCGATCGCCGCCAAAACGGGAGAAATGGAGCTGGACTTTGTCTTAAGCGATATTCATCAGCTCATGTCCTCCATGACCGTTGGCATTGTACGGGTGCGCGAAATTGTCAAGGCGATGCGGAATTTCTCGCGGCTTGACGAGGCCGATCTAAAAACAGTTGATCTTCATGAGGGCTTAGAAAGCACTCTGCTAATCTTGAACAATCGCCTCAAGACAGACTGTACGTTGGTCAAACAATATGGTGACCTGCCGCTGGTGCAATGCTATCCGGCCCAGATCAACCAAGTCTTTACCAATATCCTTGTCAATGCCCTCGATGCCTTGGAAGAGAGCGATTGCCCAGAGCCCCAGATCACGATTATCACAGCGGCGATCGCCGACGGCCAGGTTCAAGTGACGATCCAAGACAATGGTCCCGGCATTCCCGAAGCGATTCGTCAGAAGATCTTTGACCCCTTCTTCACCACCAAGCCTGTGGGCAAGGGCACGGGTTTGGGGTTGGGCATCTGTTACCAAATCGTGCAAAAGCATGCGGGTCAGTTAGACGTGAGTTCTGAGCCGGGCCAGGGGACGGAATTTCGGATTACGCTGCCGGTGCTACTGCCGAGTCTGTTTTTGGGAGATCGGGAGCAAGGTTCAGGGGAATGATGGTTTGATGCGTTCTCAATCAGCGAAGCGATCGCATTCCTTAAAGCACTGAAATCTCGATGTCAAACCCGGTTGTCAGAGGGCCAGCCCTCCGACACCGCCCGCTGAGGGGGAGATTGCCCCCTCAGACTCCGGCAATATCGGAGCCAGTATTGTTGATTCTGCTGAGTTTCAGAGTCTTTCGCAGTGTCTATCCAAAACTCACATTAATACCAACGAGTCATGACGGGTTATCACCCCCAACGATGAAAACCCCCTTACCAAGGGGGTCGGCGTAGCCGGGGGGATCTCGCTAGCTTCATTTAC
>JBCDEB010000118.1:0-22894 GCA_039180005.1 Cyanobacteria bacterium P01_G01_bin.54
TTGCACGTTATCCGGTGGATGGCTTTCTTGCTACTCCACGCCAACACGCGTTTCAGTTTATCATTGACTCATTTGTTCTTTAGTACTCCTGCTCGATTAACCCTTGATGCAAAACTGTCCGGACTATTGAGATGATTTATTTTTGTTTTCCAGATATGAAAACAAGATATACCGGCCAATAAATTCAGTAATAATAGCAAAGCACCCCAGAAAAACGAAATGGGAGGTCTATCTATTCTATCGTTTTAGAAGCTGGAATGAAGATTTAAGGCTTTTGAAGTTCATAAAAACTCTTGGCAGAGATGTAGAAAAGAAAATTGATTGTATTTTCAAAAAAGTCTCGATCAAAGATGAATATTGCTCAGCAACTATCGCCTTGGATATATCAGGGAATAATACAATAGGAGAATCTCTTAATACTTTAAGCCAAACTCTTGCAGATTGTCATCAAGAAATTAGTCGGTTACACCAAAATATAAGTGGATTCTCTAAGTTATTCATATTCCCTCAAGACTTGAGGTATACTTACGCACAATACTTGATGTACTTTAGTCAATTTCTCGAAGACTTAGGCATCGAAGCTGATACCTCGGTTACGGATATTGACTCAAAGCTCGTCCTTAAAGTCCAGCCCAAAGATTCAGAAGAAGCGCTAGAGAATATACATTTAGCCCTTGCTGCCTATCTTTCCCTGCCCAGTGAAGAGGGCAAGTTAATTGTTCGCCCAAACAATGATGCAATTGCCGAACTAAAGTATCAGCAATTAGAGTTCATGATTGAGCATTTGCGAACCCAACTCAAGATGTCCGAAGCAACATTGAGAGCGCAAAATGCAACAATAAGGGCACAGGAACGAGAGATTTCACTCTTGGAAATGGCGACCGCAGAAAAGCAATTACCTGCATCTATTTCACCGGAAATCAAGCAAGAACCTTCAGAGCTGGATTATTGGCAACCTGTGCTCGGGTTAAAAATCAAAAGTCACAAAGGTAAGTTCTTTGAAATCGATCTTCCTCAACTCATTCGATTCATTGAGAATAAGGTAAGGAAGAATTGAATCACAATCCTAAATCGTAGGGTGGACATTGCCCACCACAACCCACGTCTGACACAACCCAAGTTTACAAATTAGCTTTCATAGAGACAGCTCTACAACTTGCTTGTCCGCATTGAGTGCTGCCGCTTCGTTCGCTACTTCCAGCCAACCCTCAACCGCCTCAGCCAACATTTCCATGAGCTGCTCATGGGTTTAACCCCAAGTATGACAACCCGGAAGCGCAGGCACAGAGCCACACCAAACCCCATCTTTTTGCCAAATGACTGCTTTGAGTTTCATGATTGCTGTACTAAGGATTCTGGTTGCACCTTAGCATTTTCTCTGTGGAGGTCGTCGTAATGGTCAGGCCACAGCACGACTGCTAGATATTATTTCCGCACCACTAAAACCCCCATATGTTTCCAATACAGCGAGTAGAAATACTGCTCCCGAAAGCCGGTGTTTGCGGCAAGTTGCAGTTGTTCTTCCCCGGTGGGGAACTGGGCCAAACTGGGCAGGATGTAGGCATATTCTGAGCCGAGCCCCAGGGTGTCGGCCAGGGGCACAACGACCTTGTTGAAGTAGAATTCTTGGAGCTGCTGGGTGAGGGGATCGGGCGATCGCTGAAAATCCAGAATCGCCGCCCATCCCCCCGGTTGCAACACCCGCCAAATTTCGCCGAGGGCTCGGGGAATATCCATAACATTGCGCAGACCATAGCCCATCGTTA
This sequence comes from Cyanobacteria bacterium P01_G01_bin.54, assembly GCA_039180005.1. GTDB lineage: Bacteria > Cyanobacteriota > Cyanobacteriia > Cyanobacteriales > Spirulinaceae > SIO3F2. The sequence continues at coordinate 1,767 of JBCDEB010000118.1, forward strand.
CGCTGGCAAACTGCCCATCGGCAAAAGGCAGATCGAGGGCATCACCCTGCTGCCAGCTAATTTGATGACCCGGGAATAATTGTTGCGCCCGCTTTTGGGCTTGGGCGAGCATTCGGGGCGTAAAGTCCAGACCCCAGACCTGACCTCGGGGGCCGACGCACCGTGCCAACTGGAGGGCGAGATCGCCCGAGCCGCAACAGAGGTCAAGGACTTGTCCCCCTAACGGTGGCTGCGCCCATTGCACAGTCATACCTTTCCAGACATGATGCAGGTTGAGGCTTAACACGTGATTCAGTTGATCGTAGCTGGGGGCGATGCGATCGAATAAGGTTTGGATTTGGGCAGCAGTCGAATACTCGGGGCTCGGCATGGGGCAGAAGGATTGTAGCTGACAAAGGTATTACACTATATCTTGAAACCCTGTGAGAAAAGGTATTTCCTCTTCCGACAGGGTTTGTTTCAAGATATAGACCGCTATTTAATGGGCACAGAGCAAGGCATTTTAAGGCACTTGCAAGGCGAGTTGAAATCAAACAGATTTAATCGGTCAGCAAAGAGGCTGCTTCCATTTGTTCCCGGAGCATGGTGCGGACTTCCGCCTTTTGTTCAGCGGTCAGAATGGAGTTGACTTGCATGAGCTTCGGAATGATAATACCAGCCATGTCCTGGATTGTTTCAGGCGATAATTCCATGTCTCCCATGGCCGCAGTGGGAGAACTCCCAGACCCCATTTTACTGCTCAGTTCAAGTAATTGTTGAGGGGTAAATATCTCTTGGGCGGTTTCCAAGGCGAGGGCTTCAAACTGCGCTTTTTGCTCGTCTGTGAGGTTAAGGCGTGTTTCAGCTTGTTCGAGCATCGCAGAAAGCTCTTCCATCGAAAAATCCTCGAAGGGCATTTCACTATCACTGCCACCGCCACCGGGTAGGGGAGGTTTAGGGGGCATTGCGTGGCTGGTGAGGGGGGAGAGCGTCACGGTTAACAGGGCAGCAGTTGAGAAAAGAATCAGTTGGCGTTTCATGATTGAGTTCAGTCGTTTGATAGTTAATGAATGGATGGAATAGGAACGAGGTGGAGCAATGCTAGTTTGGGGAAAATTTCACCTCCCTAAATATTTATAAACGAACAGCTTTCGAGCAGCAACAGTGAGAAGACAATTGAGAAGACGCTATCGAATCATGTCCTCATCTGTTGTAGCAATCTCCAAACTCAAGCTTGTGCCTTGCGCTTGAGCCACGCACCACCGCCTAACGCTCCGAGCATCGCCAGCATCGAACCGGGTTCAGGAACCGCATGGGTTACGGGAGGGTGGAGCGCCGTCAGTTTGGCATAAAGGAAAGCATCACTATTACCCCCCTCTTGGGAGATAAATTCATCCACCAGTGCCCCCCCCAAAGCGGTACTAAAACCAACGAGTTCTAGGGTGTATTCAATCTCATCGAGAAAGAAACTCTCGGTGGCTAGAGCATTGCTCCAAGTGATGCGATCGGCGCAAGCGGTCACACTAAAATAAGCACAAGTCCCAACCTGGTTCGGTGTCTCTTCAATATTGAGAACGTAGTTAAAGGTTTTCAACCCCACACCCTCCAGATTGAGATTCAAGCTCAGATCCACTTGCCCCGGTGCACCATACCAAATGGTCTGGTTGTAATGGCGCAAGCGACCGAGATTAAAGCGTTCCCCCGCTTCCAGTTCGGTTGTGCCCATGCCCAGAAACCCTAAACCACTTTTGCCCCCCGTTTCTAGCCAATAGGCGGGAAAGCCCCAGCGAATTTGATTCTCTTGTTTAACCTGTTGATATTCAATGAATGCCCCGCCATTGGGGTTACGCCAATGCCCTGTTGTCGAGTTGAGGGTTAGTGCTTTAGCGGCCGGAGCAAGAGCTGCCAAAGAAAGCGTTAAAGCGGTCGAGGTGAAAATCATTTCCAGAGATTTGCTTGCAGAACTTGAGCCGTTAGCAATCAGCATAATGTTAAGTATTGGAGAAAGTTGATGTGAGGTAATGAAATCAAGATCAAGAGTGGCATCCTGATGGTTTAACGATGGTTAGATCGTTAGACAAGTTGGATTATTCCTTTGGCAAAACAATCATAAATCTCTTGAATCTGGTTACTGATTACTACTGAAATGGGTGCATCATCTAACATCGTTGCGGTCAGCACCATCTGATCCGTGCGGCTGATGGTGTGAGTGGCATTAATTTTCTGAATAATGCTGAGGAGTAGGGAATCAGTAGCCATGGTGATTAACGAAAGAGCGTAGTGATGACGATCGAGTTTTTGATTTAACATTCAAGATTCTTAAACTCAAGCTGTTCGCTGAGGAGGGGGGAGAATCGCCCGTTAAAAATAATTACGAGTTCCTCTTGAAGGTTTTGAGTCGGCTGACCAAGGCGGCGGTTAGATCAGGAACTCGGGATAAATCAGGGGTATTGAGCATGGCGAGACGGGTCACAGGATACGTTTTCATCAAGCGAGAGATTTCATTGATAGCAAAGACGATGCCCCAGTCTGCTTTAGCCTTCAACAGGCTGGCAAGTGGATTCTCCTGTACCGCATCAACAAAGGATTCAAACCCACTGCGCCCGGATAGCTCGATATAGCGACAGGGCTCATTTGTGGCATTCCAATAGGCATGGAGGATGCCACGGGGTTTCCGGACATAGCTCCCTGCGGGGGCTGTAAAGCGCAAACCCTCCTGTCCACCGAGTTCGAACTCCAGTTCACCGCTGATTACATAGAGAAGTTGGTCTTCAAATCTGTGGAGATGGGGGGCAATCAATTCCTGGGGCTGCATCACCCCTTCCATGACCGAAAAGTCACCCCCCAGATCACGAGTACGGGCCTTGATCACCATGCCGAAGGTGGTTTGCTCGCCTTCACCCGGCTTTTTCAGCAGTTCCTCAACCGTGACTCGTACGGGGGGTTTGGATTTAAAGGTGAAGTGATCTTGAATATTCGCAACTGCCATGGGCTGAATGTCCAAAAAATTAACTATGGTTGGGGAGGAGGAGCGACGGGTTGCAACGGGGGGAGGAATGGCTTCCGGTGAATTCATTCAGTTGCTCCGTCGCGCCTATATTTAATTTCGCCGATCGCCCCCAGGATGACGAGGACGATGCACGACCCAAACCGGACATTTCGCGACAACCCACCGACAACGCTCGGGAGTTTTGTGGGCAGTACTGTCAATTACGCGATCGCCCGTGGCATCACCATGGACAAAATCACGGCGATCACGGGTTTGCGCCTGGAAGACCTGATTAATCCAGATGCTCGACTCTCCCAATATTTTGTGCCCAAGATCTGGCAACTCCTCAGTCGTCTCTATCCCAACGAGATTTTGTCTCTGCATATGGCCAGTGCCACGCCATTTTCTGCCTTTGGCACTCTGGCCTACGGGGTTCAATACGCGCAAAATCTGCGTGAAGCGTTGGGATATGTGGTGAACTATCGGTTTGTGATGTCCCAACGCCTCCAGCTTGAGTTGGTGGAACAGAGAGAGACGACGCTGCTGCAGATGTATCATCCGATGGACGAGCTCGATGAGGGCCGGGCGGGCGAGTTTGGCTTAGCGTTAGGGACTCGGTTTTTGCGAGAAGTGCTGGGGATAACGGATGCCTTAGTGCAGATTCGCTGTGCCCACAGTCCCTTCGGGGCGCAAGCGGACTACGAAACTTTTTTTGGGGTTCCGGTTCTGTTCGCACAACCGAAAAATACCTTTGTGTTTAAGTCTGAGCGGCTGGATCAGCCGCTGGCAAAATGTGATCCCCAGCTCTTTCAATTTATTAGCAATCATCTCAAGCTCGCGAGCGATCGCCTCCAATCCCAAGCAGCCGATGATCCCCTAGCGGATATTCGGCAAGCGATTTGTGACAATGCCCAGCGGGGTGACTATCGCGCGGAGAGCTTAGCCAAAAAAATGAATCTCAGTCTACGTGTTTTACAACGGCGTGCCCAAGATTACGGCACAACAATCCAATCGCTCTTGGAACTGACTCGGGAAGAAAATGCCAAAGCATTACTGGGCGATCGCCAATTGAGCATTGATGAAATTGCTTATCTGGTTGGCTATGCCGAAAACCGTTCCTTTCGCCGTGCTTTTAAACGTTGGACAGGGCAATCCCCATCGCAGTATCGCAAATGTATCAGCGCTTGAGCGTCGCGTTGACTTTTATTTTTATTGTTCTTTGTCCTTGGCTGAGGAGAGTTGTGCCCAAATGAACTCTATTTGTAACTTGATGACAATCTGATAGGTTTCTGCTTCTTTTCTAGACCAAAGATTATGACCTGCATCTAGAATTTGTAAATCGCATTTCTCATCATTGTCTGCAAATTCCTGGAGTTTCTCGGCATATTGTGGAAATAAGTTGAAGGGATCACCTAAACTCACTAAATTTAACAGGGGAGAAAGCAAAGGTCGAGAGGGATAGTTAAAAGCAGGGGTAAAAGTCTTATACGCATTCCAGCTTTTTTCGTGTAAATTGACACCGGGAACATGAAGTAGATCCGCCAAGATATTCGCCTTGCCCTCAAGATACTCAACCGTGAATTGAAAGAGTTCAGGATCAGGATGCGGTGGGTTGACGGCGATCGCTCCCGCTAAATCAGCATAATGCTGAGCATAGAGAATACTAGCTACCCCCCCTTGGCTGCGACCGGCCATAAAAACAGGGCGATCGGGATAAAGGTGGGCAAGCACAAGATGCACATGACGAAGCAGGGTGATCAAACCCATTTCACTGGCAAATTCCCAGGGCGCAGCATCACCCATGCCGTTCAGCGGTAGGTCAGTGGGGAAAGAGGCAACCCGGAAGTTCTGACCCTCAGGCAGTAATTGTTGGAGTAGACTCTGGCTACTTTTACGGTCTCGACCTCGATTTTTGCTTTTGCGACCATGAAAGGTTCCGGCAACATCACACAAGGTTTGGGCAACTGAAAAGGTTGTCCCTGTACCGGGTAGCAAAATTTGAATCGCTCGATGGGTCTCATCAACTGATTTTTTCGGCTCCAAAACACCAGTATAAGCCATGGGTAAATACAGTTTTTCAAAGGGAAGTTGCTGAGCTTTTCCCTCAGGCGCACCCACTCGAAAAACTGAGTCTTGGCTTTCCTGAATGATGTTCATCTCTAACAACTCTCGACGGCTGATCTGAGGGGTTATCTCCAATTTTTGATTGATCTGCTCAAGATGCTGTAATTCTAAAATCATTGCGCTGGATTCACTCTTTTGTTGAATATGTATTACTACTCTAAGTTCAAGAAATCATATTTTTCGGTAGGCGAGAAGATACATCGGATCATCATAAATTGGCATCATTTCAGAATTCAAGGCTGTCCATTGCGTTGGCTTGAGCATGGGTTGAAGTTGTGCTAAAAAACTTTGACGTACGGTGAAAACGAAGACTCCACCGGACTGGAGTTTGGACTGAATTACTTTGAGCTCCGCTATTCCTGCATGACGCTCCGCAAATACGCCGGTTGCAACGACTCCGCTTACTTTTTTCCAGATATTGATGGTCTCATCTAATATAGAGCCACAGGTCAATGATTTGTAGACACCCGTTTGCCCTGCTTTTTCTAGCATCCCTGAAGAAATGTCAATACCAATGATATCGTTGAATCCTAATTGGGAGAGTGCTACACCAACCATCCCTGTACCGGCACCAAAATCAAGGATTGTCTCTTGTTTGCTGGCAAGATACTTTGATAGCATTGCTGCGGCTTTGAGTGGAACTTTTTTCCAAAATTCAGCAATATCCAACTCATAGGTCGAAGCCCATTGATCATAGTTTCCCTTGAGTTCCTCATTGTTCTTGCTAGAACAAATCCATTCCAAAATATTATCTGGTTTCATTTAATCTATAGTGGAAGCAACAAAAAACATCGACGTAGTGAACCAACAATTCAACCTATTTCCTTTTTTAGGTCATCATAGAAGCGCCCAAAACGATTGTTCAAAAAACTGTGTAAGTCAATCTGCTCTTGGCGAAGAAAGCCATGCTGAGACAGTTCCCCCTTGAGATGCATATCGACTACAGCACAAACGGATGCTGCTGTTGTAAGCTGAATCGCTGTCCATATTTCTCCATAGAGCTGAACAGGATAGATTTTGCGTGCATCACTCACCTGCTCAAAGTCCCCCTTTCGCCAGCCGGTAACGGTGCAGAAAATAATCACCACATCTTGCTTGGTAACCGGAACTGCTTGTTCGAGGAGTTCTTGAAATAATTCTCGTCGTTGGGCGAGTCCTAGTTCATTGGTCAAAAATGACATCAGATAATGATGCCCTGGATAACGGACTGTTTTGTAGTTGAGATTACGAACTTTGCCTTCGAGAGTTTCACATAATGTCCCAAGCCCACCAGAGGTATTAAATGCTTCGTAAGTAATTCCATCCAGAGAAAATGCTTCGACCTCTTCAAGCGGAAGCAATTCTACTCTGATACCATTATGAATAGCTTCACAGGGATTGCAATATTCATTAATGAGTCCTCGGGTCGACCAGGTGAGGTTATAACTCATCATGTTTGAGGGATATTGTGGCAGCGCACCTACGCGCATCTTGACGGTGTCAATCTTTTCAAAATGCTTAAAGAGGTGATGGGCAAGTATGCCAATAAACCCTGGTGCTAAACCACATTGAGGAGCAAAAATGAGGTTATCGGCTGCTGCTGCTGCGATCGCCATAACGGATTGAGTAGTAGCAACATCTTCGGTTAAATCGAAGTAGCTGACGCCAGCCTTTGACGCCGCACGGGCAATGCCTGAATTGACCCAATAAGGACAGGCGGAAATAACACAGTCTTGTCCTTCTAGTTTTTCGATCAGTAACGCTTCCTGGGTGACATCAATAACGAATGTATTGACGGGCACAGTGGTTGTGAGTTTTTGTAAGCTCTTTTGATCCAGATCACCGACAAAAACAGCATAATCACCACTGTGATACAATAACTTGGCAATAGCAGAGCCAATTTTTCCACTCCCTAGGATAGTGACACGATACATCTTTTCTGCTCTCCAGGAATTTTATTGCGCATTAAGTATAGGCCATTTCCCTCAAGAAAAGAATTTCTGGTTCATCTTTCATCGTCGGGTGGATTGACGGGCTTGATCGAGATAAACTATGGGACTTGATGCCGTAGAACTAATCCTGGCTTGGGAAGAGACTTTTGCCATCCAGATCGCCGCTCAGGATGCCGAGCAGCTTCACACTCCAGCGCAGGCGATCGCCTATATTGCCCAAACGCTCAATGTCTCTCGTTCAACCACTGGAGTTTGCCCAACCTTGCGGGCATTCAACCGAGTGCGACAATCTATTCGGCGGATTGTTGACATCCCCCGTAACCAAGTTCAGCTCAGTACACAATTGCGGGAGCTATTCCCAAAAACTGAACGTCGTCAGCGATGGCAACAACTGGAAACTGAGATGGGCACACCTCGATTTCCAAGATTAGAACAGGGCTGGTTGTCGTGTGCTGGCTCCTTTGCCGATGTGCCGATCTTGAATGTGCAACATCTCGTAGATTGGCTGGTCACGTATTATCCGATCGCCTTTATTGCGCCGGGCCAATTGTGGACATATAGCCAAATTCGCTCCATTGTGCGAGCAACCATTCGGCATCAGATGCAGGTGAGAGATTTCGCCGATGATGTGGACTTGCAGCAGGAATTTGCCTAGGGGGAATCCGCATGACCTTCACCCCCCAGCCCACCGCCGACGGTTCCGCCACCTTCTTCTCCTCGGAGTTTGATGAGGCCTTCCATTCCCACTTTGGGGCCTATCAAGAAGCTGAAGGTAAGTTTGCGGTTCCCTGTCAGCTACGGCAGCAAGCCCAGCAGGCTCAACAGTTAACGCTGCTGGATATCTGCTACGGTCTGGGTTACAACAGCGCAGCAGCATTGGCTGCGATTTGGGCGGTGAACCCCCATTGTGCGGTGACGTTGGTGGCTTTGGATATTAGCGATCGCCCTGCCCAAGCCGCGATCGCCCACAACCTCCTCGACCCTTGGCCCCAACCCCTCCCCAAGCTCCTAGCCCAACTCGCCCAGGTTCATTCTGTCCAGACCCCGAAACTCAGCGCTCACCTGTATTGTGGTGATGCTCGCCAGACCTTGGCCAACCTAGACGTCACAAGTTTCCAGGCCAATGCCATCTTTCTCGACCCCTTCTCACCACCCAAATGCCCCCAGCTCTGGACGGTGGAGTTCCTCGCACAGGTGGCCCAGCGCCTTAACCCCATGGGCTATCTGGCGACCTATTCCTGTGCTGCGGCGGTGCGTACCGCTCTGTACAGTGCAGGGTTACAAATTGGTTCGACAGCAGCGATCGGCCGCAAAGCGCCGGGAACTCTAGCCCGGTGGCGAACCCAAGCGCTACAGCCGCTCTCGCCGCAAGAGCAAGAGCATTTGCAAACGCGAGCCGCAATTCCCTATCGAGACCCCCAGTTATGCGCCACTGCAGCGGAAATTTTGACCCGTCGCCACCAAGAACAGGCCCGCTGCAATTTGGAGTCTACGGGGCAATGGAAACGGCGCTGGCTGGGGAGTTCTGAGTTCTGAATTCTGAATTCTGAATTCTGAATTCAGGCGACGATGGGCCAACGGCAATCGCCGCGAGTGCCTGTGATAGGCTTAGGGGTGAGATTTTGGTCTGATTCCGTCTGTATCTTTTGGCTGCAATGGTTCTCCCTTTTCTTTCCCCACGTGGTGCATTGCTGACCCCCGCCGGCCGTCAAAAGCTGGAGGATGCAATTCAGGCGTATTATCAGGGCCGAACCGTTCGGGTGAACTCCCAGAGAATTGCCAAACAGGCGGGCCTGCCACTTGACACCACGATCGGTATTTTATATGGACAAAATCTAACCACCAAGCGCACCCTTAAGCAGTTTTTACAGGGCTTCGGGGTGACGCTGGAGCGACAAGATGTTCAGTGGGTACGCCCGGAACGGGAGCCTCAGTTTGCCGAATCTGAGCCGCCCAAGCCCCTCAACTGTGTGGGGCGAGAGGGGGTGTTGCAACAAATTAGCCACCGCCTGACCGAGATAATTTGGGTGCTGGTGCTTTCGGGCCCAGAGGGCATTGGCAAGACGACCGTGGCGCATCAGCTCTTTGAGCAATCCCCCCTGCAAGAGGAATTTCCTTTGACGATCGCTGTGGATTTGAGCCAGCTCTGGGCGGGCTTTGCCACCCTCGCTCGTCAAGTATTGGGGGAGGCGATCGCCCGCAAGCTGCTGGCCAGCGAAGGCATGACGGCGCTGGTGAGCGCGGTGGTGGCCAAGCTCCAGTCCCAACCCATCTTGCTCTGGCTGCAAAATCTTGGCCAGGAGCTAGCCCAAACTGAGCCCTTTGTACAGTTTTGGTCGGCGCTACTGGCCTCGGAAGAACTCCGCAGCCGTTTAATCGTGACCAGTCCTCGGGTGTTGCTGCCCCTGCACGAGCGGGTGCAAACCCTGGACTTACATGGGTTAGCCTTTGAAGCGATCGCCACGCTCTACGAGCATTGGGGGATTCGCCTCGAAGACGAAGCCCAACGCGACTGTCTCGAGACCATCCACCAGACCTATGATGGCCATCCCTTTGCCCTGCGGCTGGTGGCCGGCGAAATTCGCAGTTTTCCCTACTTTGGCAATATTCGGGCCTATTGGCAGGACTACGGCTACGAATACGAGATCACACCCGCTGCTGAACCCGATACGGCCTTTGGCGAAAGCTTGGCTCGGCCCCGTGATCAAAGTCTGGCGGGCTGGTTACAGACGCTCGGTGATCGCACCCTACAGCGGCTCGCGACCCATGCCCCTTTGGCGGCGGATCTACTCCAGTTGGGGGCGACCAATGCTCGGCCTGCCCCGGCCTATGGATGGTATTTTTTGATGGGGGAATTTGCCCCCCGGCAACAAGCCACCACCCTGAAGGTCTTGCAAGACCGTTTGCTCGTGGAAGCGTTTCCCACCGCCCAAGGGGTTCAATATAGTGTACATCCTGTGCTGCGGCGCATTCTGACGGACTCCAATCAGCCCTAAACTGCCTGAGTGCCGTGTCATACGTATGAGATTTGTTTATAGATGATGATAGCCCCTAGAGAATGAGGTAGCCTGCCGTGGATGAACTGGAAAAAGGCCTTGATCTCAGCCGTCTTTCGGCTCGCCAAGCCCTGCGAGTCCGCTACGATCGCAACCAGAAAAATCTATTTGTCGGAGAGGCTGCGGCGCGCATCCCCTTTCAGCCGCCGGTCTTTTCACCCCTTGCCCGCCTCGTGCGCTCTATTCAGGCACTTTTGGGCATTGAACCGGCTCAACCGGAAAATACCGAGGTCGTTGACCCCGCCATGCCCCTGGTCAGTCTCAAAGACCTCCTGCCCGATTCGAATCCCGATGATATTTCCCACATTCGGTGGGCCTTTTATTATCTCAAGCTCCACGAGCCACTCCCTAGTGATTCGTCCCTGGAACAGGTTCAGGGCTATTTGGCGGCCTTTGAACATTTTTGTCAGCTCCAGGCCTGGCTCCAGGCCAGTGAACTGCTGCTCAAACCGCTCAAAGAGGGGCGTCTGTTCCATGACTGGCTGGTGGATGAAGGCTATGGGCCAGAGGCGATCGTGCTCTACCAGACGCTGCTGGAGAGGGTGAATCCAACCCTGGATGCCATCTGCTGGCAGGGCTTGGGACGCGCCCACTATGCCCTGCGGGATTACCCTACCGCCATTGAAGCTTGGCAATATTATCTCAGTAACCGCCAGCCCACGGATAAAACGCCGGTTCTGGAGCGGGTCTATCTACCTCTGGGCCATGCCCAATATCTGAGTGATGATCTTGACGGGGCGATCACCACCTGGAGCTATTGTCTCTCCCAACTCCCCGAGGCACGGCTCCAAGACCCCCAGACCAATCAAGCGATTCCGGCGGTTCTGTATCTGGGTTTGGCCTATTTTACCTGCAATCAACCCGCACCAGCCTGTGAGGCCCTGACGGCGGCCCTCCCCGGTTTGCAAGATCCCGCCCTGGCCGAGCCCTTGGCTGAAGCCCTGAGGGTTTTGGGAACCGCCGAGGCCCAACAGGATAAACCCGCAGCGGCGATCGCCGCCTGGGAACAACTGGCGGCTTTGCAAGATCCGACCGAGCCGGAACTGCTTAAAAACCTCGGTCTAGCCCATGCCGCTGTGGAACAATACGCCGAGGCGATTCACTATCTGGTGCCCTACGCGGAAGACGCTACGGTCACGGCCGATCCGGCAACAGAGCTGGCCGTGCTAGCGGCCTTGGGTACGGCCTACTACGAAACCCAGGCCCTCGACGAGGCGATCGCCACGCTCCAGGCTTGGGCAGGACAGGTACAAACCGCCGAAACCGCGCTGCAAGGCCTGATCGCTCCCCCATTTGCCCCCTTTACTCGCCCCAGTGATGGTCAGCTCTACCGGATGCTCGGTGATGCCTACTATCAACAGGAGAACTATGCCCGCGCCCAGCCCTATCTTGAGCAGTATCGTCAGACCCTTGGCTTTGAGCAAGATGTGAAACTGCTGGCGCAACTGGGAAACTGTGCCCAGCTCCTGATGGATTGGCCCAAAGTGATTGAGTATCTCAGTGCCTACCAAGACCAGGTCAGCCTTGACCCCGAGAGTGCTGAGCAAGCGACGATCCTCTACCGCTTAGGCAGTGCCTACTGTGCGACCGAGCAATATGCCCAGGCAATCGACCCGCTCCAGGCTTATCTCGCCCATCCGCTGGCTGCACCGCCAGAAACCATTGCCCCCAGCCAGTTTGCCCTCGGCAAGGCCGCTTTTTTAAGCCAGGACTACACCACAGCCCGCAAGGCATTGCAGATTTATCTGGAGCAAGAAGAGCCGCCCGAAGCGCCCACCGCGCTGTTTTATCTGGGGGCGATCGCCGCAGCCCAGGACGAACCCCAGGCAGCGATTCAGACCTTAGAACAATATCTCACGCTCTTGGGCAGTGGTGGCGGCGGTGAATTTTTCCATCAGGCACTGTTTCACCTGGCGATGAGCTATGCCCATCTGGAAGATTATTCCCATGCCCTGGAATATTTTCAGAAATATTTCACCCTGATTCAAGACAAGTCCGTCAACGTCTCGCGAGAGCAATTTATTGAAGCACTTTATCAGGCCGGTCAAGCCTATCAATTCTGTGGAGAATACCAGAGTGCCAGCGCTCATCTCGAGGAGTTGCACAAACTTGCCAAGCAGCAAGATTCGTCTGATTTGGTCGATATGGCGCTGTTGAATTTGGGCGAGATTTATCTCATCATTGGGCGCTACAACGATGCCCAGACTGCCCTCAACCAAGCCCTAGAAAAGAGCCAGACTGCCGGCCAAAATAAGCCGGTGCTCAAGGCGAAAGCCATGGGTCGCTTGGGTGCGGTGAGATGCGCCCAGGGCAAATATGATAAGGGGCTCTCCGTCTGCCAGAAGGCGATGCGGTTGATTCGGGCGATCGAAGATCGCAGCGAGGAGGGCCAGGTGATCAATACCTTGGGAACCATCTATGGTCGACTCAAGGACCCCGATCGCGCCCTCTCCCTCTTCCAGCAGTCTTGGAACATTGCCCGCAGCATGGACAATCAGCGGGCGATCGCGATCGCCCTGGCCAACCTCGGCATCACCTATGGACAACTCGGCAACTACACCCAAGCCATTAAGCATTTGCAGCAGAGTTTGCCGATGGCCCAGGCCTTGGGCGATCGCTACGAAATGGGTCGCATTCTCTGCGCCCTCGGCGAAAATTATGGCCGCCTCCGCGCCTACTCCGATGCCCAAGACTGCCTCGACCACGCCCTGCAAATGGCCCAGGTGATCGCAGCACGTCCCCTAGAGGCCAAAGCCCTCTACCAATCGGCCCGTCTACAAGCCGCCCATCGCTTTACCGTTGAAGCCCTCGATGCCTGCGAAGCCGCCATTCGCCTCGCCAGTGAAGGACATTTTCCCGAACTGGAAACCTATCGGGCTTTTTATACCAAACTGAAGCCCCCCCTCTGGCGAGTTGTCGTCAATAAAGTTAAGCGCTTATTCGGCAGAAAATAAAATTCGTCTAAGATGTATTAATGTAGTGCCGCAGCACAGCCAAAAAGATGTATTGGAGTAGGTTGGGTTGAGTGGAGCGAAACCCAACACCGTCAATCATCCTAAAGACTCAATCCTTACCAATCGCTTAACAAGATCTCAATGAATGTTGTCCAGCCGTGACCACTGCCTCGGGCAGCTAAGCCATGGCGTTGATCCTTAGCTTGGAGCTGCTCGAAAAAATCAGGTTGTTCCTTGGAGTGCTTCGGCCGTGATTCAGGAGGGCGATGAGCATTGATTGGGTGATGGTTCTGGTCTTGAGGTTGATTCATGATAAATACCAAACTTGAGGTGTATTGCTCACAAGTAAAATATGGTAGGGGAGGGTTTTAAACCCTCTCGAACGGGTTAATGATTAGCGTCCACGGTGCAGATTTAAGCAATCTCTCGCTGCATCACTACAAAATAGGTATAAACGCCCTCTTGTTCCATCCCCAAGGGACGAACTTCCCAACCCTGTTGACCCATCGCATTATAGAAATGGTCAATCGTCTCAAAATGAGTCACCGCCTGACCATTGACATATAACGTGTTAATTTCACCCGTGATGCCGCGACCGATAAGCTGATAGCGGACATTCATAAATTCAAATTTTCGCTGCATTTCCTATGCTCCAATTGAGTCTATTGGCAAGCTATCCCCTGCGCTTGAGAGGGATAGGGAAGCCGTCTCGATGGAGGTAACTTCAACGTTCGCTATCGGTTTTCCATAAAAGATCGATCAATTAGAGCTTTGTGGGTGTTTCTTATCTCAAATTACCCCTGAACATTATGTAGAACGCCGTCAAAATCCGCCATCCTTCGATCACGACTATGCCATTGCCAACAAAAGCATTAGTAGAGATGAATTGACGCTAAATATAGCGCACTATATCTAGTGGTTTTAGTTCATAAAACCTCAGGATCATCGATCCTAAAATACGATTGTATTGACATTGCCAGAAACAATTGCTATAATACGCGCCCACTGTGTATAGCGTGATACATCCGCTTTTGGCGTAAAAATCCGCTACATCTAGGGTAGACTGGGGAGACGAGACACCTCGGTTCAACCCATGCAAGATACTCTTCTTTCACCTCCCCTCTCGCCTGTTAGCGCCACGCCTGTCGCCCCCAGCCATGCCAACATCCAAGTCATCAAGCGGGATGGCACTAAAGCGCCCCTCGATATCACCCGGATTCGCCATGTGGTCGAATGGGCCTGCCGGGGACTTGATGTCAACTCCATTACCCTAGAAGCCGGCCTCAAAACGCGTCTGCGCAACGGCGTCACCACCCGCGAGATTCAGGACAATTTGATTAACTGCGCGTTGGAGATGTGTAGCCCCGAAGACTCAGACTGGCGCTATGTCGCGGGTCGCCTGCATATCTGGAGTCTTTGGAAAGATACCTCCGTCAGCCGAGGCTATGCCTACGGCAACTATGACCAGACCGTGCAGACCAAAGTCTGCGCTAACCAGTACGACGAGCGAATTTTGACCTACAGTCCGGATGAGTTGGTAGAGGCGGGGTCTTGGATCAATCCGGACTGGGACACGGACTATGACTATGCGGGTGCGGTGTTGCTGACCAAGCGTTACCTACTCGATGATGAGCTACCCCAGGAGGCGCTGCTGACCTGTGCGCTGCTGCTGGCGGTGGTCGAGCAACCCCAGAAGCGACTCAAATGGGCTAAGCGGTTCTATGAGGCGATCGCCCGCCGCAAGATTTCCCTGGCCACACCGATCCTGGCCAACCTGCGTATCCCCCATGGCTCCCTCTCCTCTTGCTTTATCATCGCCATGGAAGACAATTTAGAGTCGATTTTTGCTGAGATTACCAACACGGCTCGAATCTCCAAGAACGGTGGCGGCGTTGGCGTCAATGTCTCGCGGATTCGCGCGACCGGGTCTGCAGTGATGGGCAAGCCCAATGCCTCGGGCGGCGTGATTCCCTGGGTAAAGCTGCTCAATGATACGGCGATCGCCGTCAACCAAGGCGGACGGCGGGCGGGCGCGGTCACCGTGAGCCTGGATATTTGGCATTTGGATGTGCCGGAGTTTTTAGAATGTCAGACCGAAAATGGCGATCAACGTCGCAAAGCCTACGATATTTTCCCTCAGCTGGTGATCACCGATGAGTTTATGCGCCGGGTGGTCGAAAAAGAAGATTGGATACTGGTCGATCCCCACGAGGTGCTGACGGTGCTGGGTCTTGAGTTGCCGCCGCTCTGGGGAGATGAGTTTACAGCAGCCTATCGTCAGGTGGAGGCTGCGGTGCAGGCGGGCCAACTCAAGCTACACAATACGCTCAATGCGCGCGAACTCTTCAAGATGGCAATGCGCTCCCAGGTGGAAACCGGGATGCCCTATCTCTGGTTTAAGGACACATCCAACCGCGCTAACCCCAACCAGCATGAGGGCTACATTCCGGGCGGCAACCTCTGTCAAGAGTCCTGGAGCAACGTTGTGCCGGGGCAGTTTGCCCATACCTGCAATCTGGATTCGCTCAACCTGGCAAATCTAGAGATTGAAGAGCTGCCGGAGATCTGTGAAACGGCGGTGCGGCTGCTGGATAACACGATCGCCCTCTCCCATGCACCCTTTGAGGCCAGCGTTAGCCACAACGATCGCTATCGCACAATTGGGGTGGGTTGCATGGGTCTGGCGGATTGGCTGGCTAAGCACCGTCTTTCTTACGCCCATACCGCCGAGATTAGTGAGCTGTTTGAGGCAGTGGGCTATCATTGCACCCATGCATCGATGGAACTCGCTAAAGAACGAGGCGCATATCCAGCCTTTGCGGGCAGTGAATGGAGCAAGGGCAAGCTGATTGGCGCAAAGTCAGTGGCCTGGTTTAAGGCCCATGCCCAAGATCCTGAGCGCTGGCTTGCGCTCTCAGAAGCGATTCAGACCCATGGTATTCGTAATAGTCACATCACGGCGATCGCCCCGAATACCTCTTCTTCGTTGGTTCAAGGCTGCACGGCCAGTGTGCTCCCGGTCTATAGCCGCTTTTTCTATGACAAATGGGCTAAGGGTACCGTGCCGATCGCGCCGCCCTTTATCAAAGATTGCTTCTGGTTCTACCGTGAGAACAAGTCACTGGATCAAAATCTAGTGGTCAAGGCGGTAGCGACGATGCAGCAATGGATCGATACGGGCATCTCGATGGAGTTAATTTTCAACCTCAATCAGGGGGTATATTTCCCGGATGAGCCGGAGCGATCGCTCCAAGCCAAGGATATTTTTGAAACCTTGATTCAGGCTTGGCAATCGGGTTGCAAGGCAGTGTATTACATTCGCACGGTACAAAAAGATAGCTTCAAGGAAGTGGATGAGACTTGCACGGCTTGTGCGAATTAATCACCCTAGTTGATTTAATTGTGGCAGGCATCTCGCCTGCCAAGCCCCAATATTCCTGACGATTTTTAAAATATAGCGATTTTTATAAGCGTGAGGTACATTAATCCCCCTCAATCCCCCTTGGAAAGGGGGAAGCTTGATCCTTATATTTTCGTACAAGGCTATAACCATCCAAAATTATCGGGGATATTACAAGATTGTTTGGGATTATTGTATAGCTGAATGATGATGGATGATGTCATGAATAAGAGTGCTTTAATCACCGGTGGCTCTGATCGGATTGGTAGAGAAATTGCCATCTGTTTTGCGGAGATGGGTTTCGATATTGTCTTACACTACAACAGCGCCAAAGCCAAGGCAGAAGAAACCAAACAAATCATAACCAATCAAGGCAGAAACTGCTCAATCTATCAAGCCAACTTTGGCAATGAAGCAGCGGTCAAAAAACTCATCACTGAGGTTTGTCTCAATCATAATCTCAGTGTATTGGTAAATAATGCTTCGATATTCATCGAATCAGCCTTATCCGATGAGAACAATGATATTTTCGAGCAATCTTATCAGATCCATTTCAAAGCGTCCTATCTCTTAACCAAGCATTTCTCAAGAATAAAAGAAACAGGTCAAATCATCAATATTTTGGATGCAGGCATACACCAAAACTCAACGGAATATTTTGACTACTTACTGTCAAAAAAGTTTCTTTATGACTTCACGATGATGTCTGCTTTTCATCTCGCACCTAATTTTCGTGTGAATGCGATCGCCCCCGGAAAAATCCTGCCACCCCAAGGTAAAGGCGTTGATTACATGAATAAATTAGTGACTGGGATTCCTTTAAAGAAAGCTGGCTCTATACCAGATATTAAAGCCGCAACAAAATATCTGGTTGAAAATGAATTCATTACGGGGCAAGTTATGTTTGTAGATGGAGGAGATCACTTAAAATGAAGAAACCTGCTTGTAGGCTGTTGAAAAAATTGGTTCTGATCTCATGTTCAAAAAACGCCTAATCGCTGCGGCGTAATGTGGAGGATCGGAATTTTTGAAGGCGTCTACACGCTAGGGCGTAGCGAAACCCAACACAACCACTGCTGATACTGGATTTCATGATTCAATTCAATCTCGCGATAACCTCTCATTTCACTCTTAACAAAGCACTAGTTTAGTTATGCTGTAGCACGTCTTAATTGATGCATTAGATTAACAATAAGGTAAAACTCTATAATGCTTACCGTGTTGGGTTTTGCTCCGCGCAACCCAACCTACAGCTTAAAGATCCTTGCTGATCGCCCGACTAGGTAGAGATGAAAATTGGTATCTTGATCCCAATGTGAGGCTCTACCATGGTCGAGATCCACCACAACGAGGCAAAATCTCTACTCAACAAAGCCACCGGCTTTATCGATGCTTTTGACTTTACGCTCAACCCCTACCGGGGCTGCCAATATGCCTGTAGCTACTGCTACGCCGCCGCCTTTAGCCCCAACGCCACTCTGCGCCAAGACTGGGGCAACTGGGTCATTGTTAAAGACAATGCCGCAGATCTGCTCAGCAAAGAACTGAACCGCTGGGATCGCAAACATCTCGATCGCCCGCCCCGAATCTACCTCAGTAGCGTCACCGACCCCTACCAGCCCATCGAGTCCCGCGCCCAGCTCACCCGCCGACTGCTCGAAGTCATGCTCGATCGCCCCCGCCCGCCCGTTTTAGTGTTGCAAACCCGCAGCCCGATGCTGGTGCGGGATCTCGATCTTTTGCAGCGCTTTCCCCACCTGGGGATTAACCTCAGCATCACAACGGGGAGCGATCGCATCCGCCGCGATTTTGAGCCCCAAGCCCCCAGCATCCCGTCCCGTCTTCAGACCTTGCGCAAGATCCGCGATCGCCTTGATCCGGAGATCGGTTACATCCCTCGACTCACCGCGACGCTGACGCCGCTGTTGCCTACTGACCCTCAGGATCTTGATTCCTTCTTCGCGGCCCTGAAAATGGTCGATCGCATCGTCATTCAAACCCTCCATGGCAACGTGGGCAAGTCGCTGATTGCCGCTACACGGGAGGCGGCGATCGCCCTCCAGGAGCGCTATACCGATTGGTACGCTGATGAAGTCCAAAGTTATCGCTGGTTTAGAGAGAAGCTGATCTCAGCTTTGAGCCAGCATTGCGAAATTCGGGAGGGGAAAGCCGGATTTACTTACGACTAAACTGTTTCTCCACCCGCTGCCAAACCCGTCCGAAAACCACTTTACCTGTCGATCTCACACCAATGGCTAATCACCAGAACTGTCATTATTTTGCCGAGATCATCCATCGTGTTAATCACCTTAGGGAGCTTGAGTTACACTGCGTCTATGGCACTTAATTATTAATATCTCAAAACGTGCAACATGCCACTATGACACTTGCAACCTATAAATGGACAGTCGATCGCTACCACAAAGCCGTGGATGCTGCGGTGTTTGAAGCAGAGCAGTTAGAACTTTTAGCGGGTGAATTAGTTGTTATGGCACCAGAGCGAGAAACCCATGCGTATTTCAACGATGCCGTCGTGAAATATTTATGGCGTTTACTGGGTGATCAGGCGCAAGTCCGCGATGGCAAGCCGATTACTTTACCCAATGACTCTGAGCCCTTGCCCGATATCGCCATTGTGGAACCGCTCGATCGCGTCTATCTTGAGCATCATCCCTACCCCGAAAATATTTACTGGCTGATTGAGTTTTCCCAGGCAACGCTCACCAAAGATCTAACGGTTAAGAAAGCGATTTACGCCCAAGCGGGTATTCCGGAATATTGGGTGGTGAATTTGCGTGATCGCCAGCTCCACGTCTTTCGGGACTTACAGCAGGGGGACTACACAGACGAATTTGTGGTAAAAACAGGAAGGATTCAACCCTTGGCATTTCCAGCGATCGAGATTGCGGTTGAGCGCTTAATGTAACCTCCACTACTTCGCACGATATTTAATTAAAAGACTATCTAGCTCTTGCTTAAGCGTTTCGGTCTTTTCGTAAATGTATTTTTCAAAGTTTTCCGGCCAAGCGATTTGCGGCGCAAGTTTAGTTTTAACCGCTTCAGGTATCCAGGGCTGATCCGGACGTTGACAGTAGAGTCCCCAGAGGGTTGTCGAGGTCATATATTCCACAAATTCGGGGGGAAAGGTTGCTCCATCCATCAGGTGGGCTTTCGTCTTTAAAATTTCAATGATCGCGGCATTATTTTGAATAAACAAGTCAATCACATCTTGGTTGACATCAGCCAAAACATTCTCGGGCGTATTCCAAATGTTATAAATCTGGTCATTGAGTTTGAGTGATGCATAGATAGGGCCATAAAATTCTTCAAGCTGCCGTTGTCGATAGTTGAGATCCGTTTCCGTCAGCAGCATTTCTTTCTGAACCACTTTTTCGATCCGGGATTCGATCAGTTTCTCGGCCGAGAAGCGCAGAATCGTTCCTGCGCCCAGAGCGCTGGCGAGAAAGGCGGCGATGATTTGCAGAATGTCCATGGGAGTTTAGGTGATACCCGTTCGCAGTTTACAGTTTCCCCTCTGGGGCGCTAGCGCGCACACAGTTCGCAGTTTCTCGATGGAAACAAGATACTGTGCTGTGTTCCTGCTGTCACCTCCTTCAAATGAGATTGTGTAAAGGATGCCCCAAACCGTTCTGGCCTTGCAGCTTGCGAGGTCAATCGGTTCGATGGCAAGAGTAGGGACTGGGTTTCAGGAGCCCTGCGTCAGTCCCGTGATCTCTGTAACCCACTGTCTAGGGGTCGTCCCCAAACTGTGGATGTCTTGCTAAAGCGAACGAGCCCTACAATAGAACCAAAGCCCCAACACCAACACCGATGACCCCCCAACTCGAAAGGGCGATCGCCGCTATACAACCCCTCTCTTCAGCCGAGCGACAGCAATTGCTGCAACTCCTGAACCAGGAGCAACCCTACACAGCAGTGCCGACAACGCTACAAACTCTGAATCGCCAATTCTGGCAAGGGGCGACGCTAACAGAACTCCGTCAACAACAACAGCCGAAAACCGTTGAACACTTGAACGATTTAGCGGCTCACTTTTGGCCAATCGAAGAATCGGTCGATGATTTTTTAGTGTTTCTGCAAGAACAGCGTCGAGCGATAAGTTGATGATAATATGGCTGTGATCTTGCTCGATACAGATATCGCTTCGTTTATTTTCAAGGGGAGTCAGTTTTCTGAACCCTATGAGCCTTTACTTCAAGGTCATGAATTAGCCTTGTCATTTATGACTTTGGCAGAGTTATTTCAATGGGCGATGGTGCGAAACTGGGGCGATCGCCGCATCAACCAAATGGAAGACTATCTGTCAGATTATCTGGTGATTCCTGTCGATCAACAATTATGCCGTACCTGGGCAAACATTCGTTTAGAGCGTCAGAAAGTGGGTCAAACGATTTCCTCCCAAGACGCTTGGGTTGCTGCAACAGCAATTCGCCACGATCTACCGTTAGTGACTCATAACCGTCAAGATTTTCAAGGAATTACGGGCTTACAGCTTTTACAACCTGAAGTGTAAACTATTGGGATTTCGATATACCTCATACCAACGAGTCATGACGGGTTATCACCCCCAACGATGAAAACCCCCTTACCAAGGGGGTCGGCGTAGCCGGGGGGATCTCGCTAGCTTCATTTACTTGGTGCAAGAGTATTAACATTGTCTATTTTCAAAGTAAA
>JBCDEB010000119.1:0-22741 GCA_039180005.1 Cyanobacteria bacterium P01_G01_bin.54
CGTAACGTGAGTTTTCGGTTAAGCGAAACGATCGCATTCCTCAAAACCTTGAAATCTCGTTTTCAAACCCGGTTGTCAGGGGTCCAGCCCCCCGACACCTCCCGCTGAGGGGGAAATTGCCCCCTCAGACTCCGGCAATATCGGAGCCAGTATGGTTAATTCTGCTGAGTTTCGATCGTCTTGCGCGATTCTGCTTATCCAGAACTCATGTTACTTAGTCTGATTTATTTTTCTGACGACTCGGCTCAGATTATCAATGTCCAAACAAAATAATATTGATACTAATATTAATTTCCTGGGCATTGCTCACGACATCAATATGATTATTTAACAGAAGTGAGACTGAGCCTATAGCAATTCCCACGATAATCACTATTGCTTGTTGGCAGACAGGAGTCGCTTTTTGATGAACTCTACGATAGATCGAACTACTTTGTTTCCTACATTTTGAAAGTAAGTAATGGTATTCAATTTTTTGTTACTATGAAGAACTAACGACATGTTCTCATCGAGTGAGAACTATCCCACATCACATCTACCTAGTTGACCCATGCAGGGTATCGACCACCAACTGATAGATGCTAGCGAATCATTCAGTTTAACAACCCTTGCAATGAACTTGCAACTAGATCTGTTGATTGTGTCCTGCTGAGTGAATCACGTGATCAACCCATCTGCATGGTTGATAGTCCCCGTAAACATGGGGTGAGTCGTTGCGGGGAAACTTCCAGTGCGATCGCTTCTCCTACAGAGTTTGCTATAGCAGCGATAGTGTGATTTGGGACATTCTAGGAAGCCCAAACTTTCTTCTGGTGGGCAATGCCCACCTACGCGATATCTTGATTTAAAGCACTAAGCAAGATACCCAAAACTTGATCAATGTCACGAATATAATACTCAGTCAAATCAATTGAGATCGTCAGATTCTCCAAGCAAAGAAACTGCCAAATCGTGCCGATGGTGACTGCACCATAAATACGCCCAATTGAACGCTGTTGCTGCTGATTGAAAAACTTTGCTGCAACCATTTGGGCAATACATTGCGCCAAACCCGCTCGCAGATTTTCATTCTTCGCTTCCACAATAGTGATCACTGGGGCACGCACCAATAATTGCTCTAGTGAGAGACTGAGTAAAAAATCACAAAATCCGGCTAATCCCTGACTGGCATCAACATTAAATTCAACCCCCGAAAATATACTTACTCCCTGTTCAGAGCGGCGTCTTGCCTCTAGCAGAATCGGTGCAATAATGAGTTCCGATCGCGCTTTTTCAGTACTCATCGCCACTGCTAGATCAACATTTTCAGCTAAAATCGTTTTCAATAAGTCACTTGGCTCAACCGTTGGGAAGGATCTAAACAAGTCCGACTGCTCCCGGAGCGTCAAGTTGAACTGGGTCAACAGGTTGGCTAATTTAAAGTCACTATAAGACATTGCTACCCTGTTTTTTGATCAGCGGATTGGTAGGGTTATTTTCTCATTAATGTCAATTCCAAAACCTCTGAAATCTTGGCTGGGTGAGTATTTCCCACCCTACGGCTTACTCCTGTGGCAGCAGTTGCAGAATACGATTGACAAATTCCTGATGATCCACCACTGGCTTGGAGATATACCCATCCGCACCACTTTGCTTCAAAAATGATTCTTTATCCCCTTCCATCGCATGGGCCGTCACCAGCAGAATCGGCAACTTAGCCGTTTGGGGGTCAGCCTTAAGCATTTGGGTAATGGCTAGACCATCGACTGCCTTGCCTTGGTAGACACTGTGGGAGAGCGAGACATCCATTAAAATGACATCCACCGTTCCCGCCTGGGCAACCCGCATGACCTCTTCCACATCTTCTGTGCCCTGAACCTCAAGTCCTCCACGCTTGGTGAGGATTTTGGAGAAGACCCGAAGATTAATCGGGTCATCCTCTACAATCAAAACGGTTGCCATAAGTTCTAATGCGTTTGAACTAGATCATTGCTAAGGTTAAGAGAAGCGCCCGATTGAGGCTGACAATCCCTCTAACCTTCGGTAATATCCCCTTGCAAGGGGACTAGGACCCCTACGCCTGATCCGATACCCAGATACGAGGAACCCACAAATCTCATGGTAAAACAGTTAGACCTGTTAGCGGCAGGAAAAGTGATCCCCACCGCCCTTCATGCCGAGATGGAGAGGTCTTATCTGGAATACGCCATGAGTGTCATCATTGGTCGGGCCCTGCCGGATGTGCGGGATGGCTTGAAGCCGGTTCATCGTCGGATTCTCTATGCAATGCATGAGTTGGGTTTGACGCCCGATCGCCCCTATCGTAAATGTGCGCGGGTGGTGGGGGATGTGTTGGGTAAGTATCATCCCCACGGCGATCAGGCGGTCTACGATGCCCTTGTGCGCATGGTGCAGGACTTTTCCTCCCGCTATCCGCTCTTGGATGGCCATGGCAACTTTGGTTCGGTGGATAACGACCCCCCGGCAGCCATGCGTTATACCGAAACCCGCCTAGCGCCTGTGGGCAACGCCACCTTGCTCGGGGAAATTGGTGAGGCCACTGTAGATTATGTGGACAACTTCGACAGTTCCCAGCAGGAACCCTCGGTGTTGCCCGCTCAACTGCCGATCCTACTGCTCAATGGTTGCTCTGGCATTGCAGTCGGCATGGCCACTAATGTTCCCCCCCATAACCTCGGCGAAATTGTCGATGGCCTGATTGCCTTGATTGATCGACCCGACTTGGGTGAGGAAAAACTGCTCGAACTGATTCCGGGTCCTGACTTTCCCACGGGCGGCGAAATCGTCGGCCGGGACGGCATTGTCGAGGCCTATCAAACCGGGCGCGGCAGCATCCCCCTGCGTGGCGTGGCAACGATTGAAGAGATTGAGCAGGGGCGGCGACGGAAACCGCGCTACATGATTTTGGTTTCAGAATTGCCCTACCAAGTCAATAAGGCAGGTTGGATCGAGAAGGTGGCGGCGCTGGTCAATCAGGGTCGGCTGGACGGCATTGCCGATATTCGTGATGAAAGCAGCCGCGAAGGCATGCGAGTTGTGATCGAACTCAAGCGGGATGCCAACCCCCCTGAAGTGCTGCGGCAGCTCTACCGTCAGACTGCGCTCCAGAGCAATTTCGGCACGATTTTGCTGACATTGGTCAATAACAAACCCTGTCAGCTCAGTCTGCGACAATTGCTGCTGGAATTTTTGCAGTTTCGCGAGACGACCCTGACCCGTCGCTATCGTCATGAGCTGGAAAAAGCCCAAACTCGTTACCATTTGGTTTCGGGGCTGCTGATTGCCCTAGAGCAAATTGAGGTGGTGATCCAGATCTTGCGCAATGTGCCTGATGGGGCCACGGCTAAGCTGAATCTACAGGAGCGCCTGAATATTTCCGAGACCCAAGCCGATGCGATTTTGGCGATGCCCCTGCGCCGCTTGATTGGGTTGGAGCAACAAAAGCTCACCACCGAGGCGAGTGAGTTGCAAACCCAGATCGCTCGCTTGGAGGCATTGCTCGGCGATCGCCATGAACTCCTCAAATCCCTGAAAAAAGATCTGCGCAGTCTCAAGCGCAAGTTTGGTGACGCCCGCCGCACCCGGATCATTGAGCCTGAAAAGCTCACGGGCTCAGGACGTAAGTCTGCCGCCGCCACAGTGGCATTGCCCTTGGTGAGCGTCCCTGAGGATGCCCTACTACGAATTACTCATAAGGGAATGATCTATTGGCAGTCCCCTCCCAAGCCGGATAAATCCCCCCGTAAGCTGGACAGTTTACTGGTGTTGCGGGAGCCCCTCGCGGGGCGATCGCAGGTGATTGTCATCACCGCTAGCGGTAAAGGGCATCCGATTAATGTGGGCGAGATTCCCTCCTCTGGTAGTCGCCCCACTGCCCTGATCCAACTGCTCTCCAGCACTGTGCAGCAAAAACGAGAAGATCTCTTTGGGGCGATGTTGCCCCCCGTGGATCTCGATAGCCAAGATCTAGTCCTCTTAACCCGGCAGGGACGGATCAAGCGTCTGGCAGGCAGTGAATTTCAAGACTTGACCAATCGTGGTGCCCAATTGATTCGTCTTAAGGACGACGATCAACTCCTGATGACCCAATGGGCGACGCCCCAGCAAGATCTGCTGGTGGCGACCTCCAGCGGTCGGGTACTCAAATGCACCATTGACGATGAACAGGTTCCGGTGATGGGTCGGACTGCCCAGGGCGCACAGATTACCCGAGTTCGCAAAGGTGAACAGGTGATCAGTGGCTGTGTGGCGACCCCTAAAACTGAATTTGTCTTGATCACGCAGCAGGGCTATGCCAAACGTCTAGACGCCCAGACCCTCGATCGCAAAAAGCGGGGTGATGTGGGAGCGCAGATGCTTCAATTTGGTCGACCGGCCAAAGGCAGTCGGGATCGTGTGGTGGGTATGGGGGCGATCGCCCCGAAGATGACCAAAATCCCCTTACTCACTAGCAGCGAGCGCCTGGCTTGGCTTCCACTAGCGACCCTCAGCCTTTGGGGACGTGAGGGACGAGGCGATCGGGCTGTGGCGCTAGAGGTGGGAGAGGCGATCGTTGAGGTTTTGCCAAGCAGCGTGTATTGACAGACCGCAAACTGCCAAGCAACAAATCTTGTATTTTTACACAACACCCCGAACCCACCCCGGTCATCGCTACGCGAGACCGCCCCTCCCGAGAGGGGATGTTCTCGCCAAAAACTTCCGATCGGACTCAGCCATCTTACTGGGCAGGCTGATGTACCTTGGCAACAATTCCTTGAGCTTGCAGGCGATTGACGAGGTCTTGGGCATCAGCAGAATTGTCAAAGGCGGCCATTTGAATTTTGAGACCATGGGAAAACTGGCGGGGATAGGCATCCTGAACCGCAAGGCGAGCCCGAGTCAAATCCGTATCAGCGGTATAGTCCATCAGCACATAGTAGAGGCGATCGTTGGCGGGGGGTGGGGCAGCGACATTCGCGGGATTGGGTGTCGGAGCTGCGTTGTCCAGACTCTGACTATCGGGTGCCTGAGTCGCAGTTGGCGATTGTAGCTGTGGAGATTCGGGTAAAAGTGCTGTGACCAGATTTGGTTTTTGATTCGTCAGGGGGGGACGGTTGGCGGGGCTGGCTTGGGGTTGAGGCGTTGTTGCATTGGCAGGGGGGGCTGGCGGCGCATCTGTGGGTTCCGCCTCGCCGGGTGGAACTGCAAGATTGGGCCCATCAATATCTAAGGGCTCGCGCTCAGCAATATCGGTCGGGGGGGCAGAGGAACTTGTGGGGATCTCCACTTCTGTTGCAGAAGGTGTCTGTTGGGCAAGCTGCAAACGTGACCGTTGCCAGGAGATCCCCACCAGCGCAGCGGCAATCATCAATAATGCAGCCGTTCCGACATACCAGCCCGTTAGGTGAGGCCGTTTGGCGGTTGTCTGCGTTGATGGGGGCGTCTTATCCAGGGTTTTGAGCAACTGCTCAGAGGATTGGAGGTAGTCTTGGGGGGGGTCTTGGCTTGGATTCTGACGGGCTGCTTGAGAAGCTGAATCCCTTTCCATTGCTGTTGTTGATTGGGTGAGATTTACTACATCGTTATTGTGTCCTCGGTGGGGTTCTGTGGCGGTTGAGGGAGAGGGGGGGGCGGTAGGGGTTGGGGCAACGTGTTGATGGAGCCGATGGCGACGATAACGGGCCAGTTCCGCTTCGAGTTGAATATCTAAACTACCCAGAGCAACCTCAAGGATGGGGGGAAGTCCTGGATGATGGGTTGTGTTGTGGGGAGATGAGGAACGCATAGGGAGTCGGAGCTGGGTCAGGCCGCTCAAGCCATGATATTAGCGATCTAGGGGGGTCATCAATGAACCGCAGAAGCTGAATGGGACAGGCGCTAACATGTCCGATCCAAACGATAGAAAGAGGGGCTGTAAGCCAGTCACAGTCAGAGCTTGAAATCTAGATGATGTTAGCCCCTAGTCTATCGCAAAGCGTCTTCGCCTTATCGTGAGTTTGCAACAGACAACTACGAATTGCGTATAGTCCACGGCGATCGCCTCAAACAGGGCCGCTTATCTTTGAAACCCTAGACCTTGGCTGTCGCAATATGTAGAAAACCTTAAAAAGTAAAACCTTCACTTTGAGCACAGGTTAGGCTGGCGTTGGGAATCATAAAGCAGCACGTTTTTGGCTAAATTAAGCGTGTTTATCTTGATCCCCACCTTCAAACTTTATTTATTGGGTTGCCACCGATAATATCTGGATCACAAAAAAGTGTGTTCTAGGACACAGGATTTGAGTGGATTCTCGGTTTTCTAGGGATTGCACTGCACTTTGCCTGGGTAGAGCATGTTTCTTTCGGCG
This sequence comes from Cyanobacteria bacterium P01_G01_bin.54, assembly GCA_039180005.1. Taxonomy (GTDB): domain Bacteria; phylum Cyanobacteriota; class Cyanobacteriia; order Cyanobacteriales; family Spirulinaceae; genus SIO3F2. The sequence goes on from JBCDEB010000119.1 coordinate 6,327, forward strand.
GCTTTTGAACCTGAAGCAACGTTTAAACATTTACCTTCCATGAGTACTGTGCCTCCTTCGACCTCAACCTGTCGTTTCTGTTGCCATTACTGTCCCCAAGGGCGGCGCGGGGGGATGTGTCAACAGTTGGGTGGCCGGGTCGAAGCAAATTGGCATGCCTGTCAACTGGCTCAGGGCTGTTTTGGAGCAGACGAGCTGTTACCGGAAACTCAATGGCTGGAGACCCCACGGCTCCGGTCTTATCCAGCCAGACCGATTCGATCGCCCCAGCCGATCTCATCTCAGACAGCTGCCTAAACCCTGCTGACCACAACGCACCTTTTTCGCTTAGGGTCGCCAGGGATATTGGCGAAAATCAGGCTCTCGCTTCTCCAGGAAAGCTTGTTTCCCTTCGCTCCCCTCAGCAGTCATATAGTACAAAAGTGTGGCGTTGCCCGCCAGTTCCTGGAGTCCAGCCTGGCCATCACAGTCGGCATTGAAAGCTGCCTTGAGGCAGCGGATGGCAATTGGGCTCTTGGCCAAGATTTCCTGCGCCCATTGCACCCCTTCGGCTTCGAGCTGTTCAACTGGGACAACCTGATTCACCAGTCCCATCTCTAGGGCTTGGCTGGCGCTGTATTGGCGACAGAGAAACCAAATTTCTCGGGCTTTCTTTTGACCGACAATGCGGGCCAGGTAGCTCGCGCCAAAACCGCCATCAAAGCTGCCGACTTTGGGCCCGGTCTGACCGAAGATGGCATTGTCGGCGGCGATCGTCAGGTCACAGATTAGGTGTAAGACATGTCCGCCGCCGATCGCATAGCCCGCTACCAGAGCAATCACGACTTTGGGTAAGGAGCGGATCAAGCGTTGCAAATCCAAGACATTGAGGCGGGGCACACCCTGCTCATCCTGGTAGCCAGCTTCACCCCGAACCGATTGATCGCCGCCTGAGCAGAAGGCATATTTGCCGTCAGTATGGGGCCCTGCTCCCGTGAGCAAGACTACACCAATCCGAGCATCTTCTCGGGCATCACTGAAGGCATCGTAGAGCTCAAATACGGTTTTAGGGCGAAACGCATTGCGTTTATGGGGCCGATTGATCGTAATCTTCGCGATTCCATCGGCTTTATGATACAAAATGTCGTTGTAGCGACCGAGCTTAATCGCTTGCCAGGCAATCCCCTGATCGGGTCTGTCATTCATAGGTGAGATGGAAAATCTCAGTCTACGATAGAGGAGAATGTGGCAGATTAGCCAGGAAAATTGCTATAATAACTGTTTACACGGGGCCGTCACGGTTTCGACAGGTTAGGGAAATCCAACCTATGATTCAGGTCGAGAGCGCACCCACTCTCGTAAAACAAGGTTGCAAACAAAATGTAACTGCGAACAACATTGTTCCTTTCGCTCGCAAGGCTGCACCTGTTGCTGCCTGATTGATAACCTAAACACTTTAAGGTTTCGAGCATCCATTCGCTGACTCCGTTAAGGCGATTGGATCAACCCCAACGGATTTACTCCGATCGCTTCTCTGGTGGTGCTCGGTAGTGAACCCTTCACCAGAGACTCCATGCTATCTGGAATAATCGATAGCTCCCGCCTTGCGGATCAAAAGGGCTAAGCCTGTGAATGAGTAGGGGGTCAATACCTAGTTTGGACAGCAGTTCGACTCTGCTCGGCTCCACTTCTATTTCTTGTCTCTGTTAAAACCCAGAATCGGAAGGGTTTCAAAACCTCCCTCTGTATTGGCATTGCATTGATCAGCACACGTCCAATATATAGCGATCGCGCCCCTGTTGCTTCACAGCATAGAGGGCGCGATCGGCATTTTGGATCAGTTGAATTAGTTCCGTTCTGGAATTAAAAGGCAGTACGGTGCTGAAGGCGCTGCAATTGCTGTTCGACCGCCCGAAACAGCTCCTGATTATGGGGATCGGTGCGGATGGCTTTGCGTAAGTAGACCTTGGCTTTGCCCCATTGACGCTGTTCCGTGAGTATTTTGCCCCATTGAAAATAGGCGATCGCCTGCCATTGCCGCACTTCAATGTCCTGGGGGAGGCGTTGAGCGAGTCCTTCAATCAGGGCGATCGCCCGAGCAAAACGTCTCGACTGCAAGAGCGCCTGGAGTTTTTGATAAGACTGGTGCTTGAGTTGCGTATCCTGTTGCTGGCGAATGGGCGAGGCTGGCGGCGTTACAGGAGGAGGTGGTGGGGGATTTACTGCTGGAGAGGAGGGCGAATTGGGGGTCAGGTGGGCTTGCAGAAGTTGTTGATAGGCGTGAGAGATTTGGATAAATTGCTGCTGGGCTTGATCTCGAAGTTCTTCGGTGCAGGTATCGGGATGATAACGCCGCGCAAGGTGTCGGTAGGCGGCTTTGATCTCGGTCAAACTTGCACGCGGGGTTAATCCTAGGATTTGGTAGCAGGGGACAAGATTGTCCACGTCTTTAACAATCATCTGTTCAGTTCAGTGAGCCCCTGCGGGGTGAGCGGGCATCAATTCGGTCGGTTTAAGCAGGGGCAATGTAACGTTACCGCAATATCTATGCAAGTGAAATCTCAGTATAAACACCGTTTGCATCAATAAGCGCAACGAAAGGCAAATCTATTTAACAATCTGCCGAGGGGCGGTCACGGCGAGTCAACCGTCAAGAGATAATGAGTGTATAAACAGCTCTTAAACAATGCAATCTTAGCAATCTCCTGGAGGTTTAAGCGATGCCGAACTTAACTGCATGGATGAATGAATTGAGCGATTGGGTTTCTCGCTCAGTTGCCCGCCTGTTTAGCCCCACCGATGATGCCTATCCTGCGATCGGCACCCAGCCGTTCTCCGGTGAACCGACTCCCAAGTTCGCTGATATTGATTGGTAGTCCATCCCCCTGTATTCGTCATCCCGATGGGTTCTGATGGGTGAGTACAAATTCTGAAGGTCAGTGTGATACCCAATCGTGTAGGGGCAGGTCTCGAACCTGCCCCTATATGTCATTTGGGGACTATTGACCTTGCAATCCCCGCTGAGCCTCCGCCGCCACCGATTCCACGGCATCTTGGCTCAGGGTTTGTAAGGGGGCTTGGCTGGCTGGGGTGCCTAGGTTCACTAAGGCTTGGGCTAGGCGGTGCCGCATCTGCCAGTCGGCGTCGCTGATAAAGGGGATGAGTAGGGGAATCGCGTCTGGATTGCCCAGTTCCCCGAGGGCGCTGATTGCGGCGGTTTGGAGGAGTCCATTGTCGGATTTTAGGGCTCCACAGAGCAGCTCAAAGGCTCGTGGCTCGCCCATTTCACCGAGGGCGGCCACAATACTAAATTGCAATAGCCATTCGTCGGTCTGTGTATACACTTGTTCGAGGTCGTCGAAGGCTTCGGTGAGTTTGAGCGCGGCGATCGCATCCGCTGCGGCCGCCTGGACATCGATCTCGGAGTCGTTAAAGAGGCGATCGCGTAGGAGGGTTAGAGCCTCGGCGCGATTGTGCTGACCCAGATGATCCATCTGGCTCACGGCGGCGTAGCGCACCCGAGCAAATTCATCGGTGAGCAAGGGTTTAAGCAGGGGATAGGCCTGGGCAATCTCCAGTTGGCGCAGGGCATTGAGCCCTTTAATGCGATCGCCATAGTCCGATGATTGCAGCAGGACTTGGGCGGCTTGGGCAGGAGTCGTCATGGCTGAAAAATAAAAGCGTTATCAAAGAGGTTGGTTAAAACAAAGGCGGGCTCAAGTCCCGGCCATGGCGCGAATAATATCACTATGGGTCAAAATGCCCACCAAGTCTTGGTTAGCATCGACAATCGGTAGCCGACGGACTCGCTTACTATGCATGAGTTTGGCTGCCTCCCGCAATGATTGTTCTGGCCGAGCCGTGATCGGCGGCTGGCTCATCACTTCGCCAACGGTCTGCCCCAACACCTTGTGGAGTTCCTGCTCGTAGCGGGCCGGGTTTTGCAAGAAGATCACACTATCTAGAAACACGATATAAGGCGGCGGCTCTGCGCCAGTTTCCTGCCACATGAGGTCGGTATCGGCAATCACGCCGACCAATTTGCCCTGGTCATTCACAACAGGCAGACCGGTGATTTTGTGCTGGGCGAGGAGCCCAATGGCTTCGCTTAAGGGGGTTTGGGGTGTAACCGTCAGGGGTGGGCTCGACATAAAGTCGGCAACGGTTTTAGACACGTCTCTAGACATGGGGCAAGACTCCGGCAGGGTTCCTTTCCATTGTAGGAAGCAGGGTTGACACGCTTGTCCGGGGTTTTATAGATCTTCACCTAGTCGCCTTCCACTTGCGCTGCATATTCAGCCGCAGTCATCGTTTCTTCTAGCTCTGCATCAGGATCATTCAGGCGGACTTTGATCAGCCAGCCATCGTTATAGGGATCATCGGCGATCGCCTCCGGGGCATCAACCAAGGTCTTATTACAGTCGATCACCCGTCCATTCACGGGTGACTTGAGGTCTTCGACGGCCTTAACCGATTCGATCGTGCCAAAGGTTCCGCCCGCCTCCACTTCATCATCAACAGCGGGCAATTCCAGGAAAACAATATCGCCCAATTGGTCGATCGCAAAGGCTGAAAGCCCCACGGTGGCGACATCATCTTCGATGCGCACATATTCATGGGTATCGAGATATTGCAAATCAGCGGGATATTCAAAGGCCATAGTTCTGATTCTGTCGTGGGGTCAGCGGGCGCTGGCAACGTTATACTCCGTCAATTTACCGCAAATCAGTGCCCCGATCGCCGCCAAATCTCGCGGAATTGAGGGCGATTGTTCCGGAGAGTAAGGATTCGAGTCAGCAGATTATTCCGGTCAGCAGAGAAATATCCCCGCTGGCCTGGCCGTTGCTTACAATCAAACCATTCCACTCCATCTTCGCTATGACGTCTGACGCTTCTGCGCGGCCACAGATTGCCCTCCGCTGGTTGTTGACTGTACCCTTCTTGCTCCAACTGCTGGGAACCGTAGGTTTGGTTGGCTACTTGTCCTGGCGTGTGGGCCAACAAGCGGTCAATAGTCTGGCCTCTCAACTGCGCAGCGAACTCACCACTCGGATTGAAGAACGCTTGCAAAACTATATTGCAGCGCCCCATGTGATCAACCGTCTCAACGCCACTGCTGTGCAAGGGGGAACCCTCGACCTGGCGTCAGCCCAAGGCAGCGAACATCTACTCCAGCAGATCAAAGTCTCAGTGCTGACCAACGCTATCTACTGTGGGGACGAGCAGGGCAACTTTTTGGGGGTGACCCGTCAGCTCAGCCAGTCTCGCTTTGAGCACCATCGCTATCTGCTGATGAGCAGCAATGCCAGCACTCAATTTCGTTATCTGTTGCATGATCTCGATAATCAGGGACAGCAAACCTATTTCATTGAGGAGGTGGGGCCCTACGATCCGCGTCAACGCCCCTGGTACGTGGCGGCTCAACAGCGGGGTCGTGCCTCCTGGAGTGAAATCTATCTGGACTTTTCGTCAGGAGCCCCCACCGTCACGGCCAGCTATCCCATCTATGAGGGCAATCAGATCACGGGCGTTTGTGGTGTGGACCTAGTTCTCTCGGAAGAACTGCAAGCCTTTTTGCAGCAGCTCGAAATTGGCAAATCGGGAGAGACGTTTATTATGGAGCGGTCGGGAGAACTGATCGCCGACTCCACCGAGGCAGCGCTCGCCGTTGACACGGCTACCGGGTCCCAGCGGCTGCTGGCCCGTGAGAGTCCCAACCAAAAAATTGGTCAAACGGCCGCCTTTCTCCAGGAGCAGTATGGCGATCTCAACGCAATCCGCCGCGACCAGCAACTGGAGTTTCGCCTGGGCGGGCAACTGCAATTTGTCCAGGTTGTCCCCTTTCAGGACGGTCGGGGTCTGGATTGGTTGATTGTGCTGGTGGTTCCCGAGGCGGATTTTATGGGGCAAATTCACACCCATGTGCGCAATACGATCCTCCTCTCGGGGCTGGCCTTGGTGCTGGCGACCGTCATTGGCATCTTGATGGCTCGGCGGCTAAGTAAACCGATCTTGCGCCTGAGTCGTTCGAGTCAAGCGATCGCCGCCGGGCAATGGCAAGAGCAATTTATTGCCCCGTCCAAGATTCGGGAACTCAATACGATGGTGGTGTCTTTCAATAGCATGACTGAGCAATTGCGAGCCTCGTTTGAAAGTCTCGAAGCCCAGCGGAATTCCTTTGCTCGCTTTGTGCCCCGCGAATATTTAGAGTTTCTGCGGCGTGACAGCCTAGTGAACGTGCAATTAGGTGAGCATGTCAGCAAAGAGATGGCCATGTTCTTCTCAGATATTCGCGGCTTCACCACCCTGGCCGAACTAATGACACCAACGGATACCTTTGAGTTTGTCAATGCCTACCTGGGCAAGGTCTCACCGGCGGTGCGAGATCAAGGGGGCTTTATCGTCAAATATATGGGCGATGGCGTGATGGCAGCCTTCCCCACGGGGGCAGATGCGGCGCTGCGATCGGCCCTGGCCCAGCAAGAGGGCATCCGGCAGTTTAATGAGGCACAGCGCCAAGTGGGCCGACCCCAGATCGCAGTGGGGATGGGGGTTCATGTGGGCAAGGTGATGGTGGGCATCGTCGGGGAGCAAAACCGCATCCAGGGCGATGCCTTTTCCGATCATGTCAATATGGCGTCGCGCTTGGAGGGGTTGACCAAGTTTTATGGTTGCGCGTTGCTGATTTCGGATTCAGTGGTGCAGGGCATTCAGCTCAAAAACTACAACCTGCGCTTTCTGGATCGGGTGGTGGTCAAGGGGCGCACGGAGGCGGTGGCGATCTTTGAGGTGCTCGATGCGGAACCGCCAGCGTTGCGGTTGTTGAAGACCCAAACGCAAGCGGTGTTTTCCCAAGGGTTGGCGGCTTATACTCAGGGGGATTTGGCGTCGGCGCATCAGGCGTTTGCCACGGTGGTGGGGCTCAATGGGGGCGATCGCGCTGCGGGGCTCTATCTACGGCGGATTGAAATTCTAGAGGAGCAGGGGCTACCGGAGAATTGGCAGGGGATTTGGCAGTTTCAGGAGAAGTAACGCCGCGAGGCGAATTCAAGGTTAAAAGTTAAAAGTTCAAGGTTTAGAGTGTTTGTATGGCAGGTATCCTGGAGGTTTTGAAGCTGTGGCTGATTGTGGTTGAGGAGAGAGGGGAAGGGGCGATCGCTTAGAATGAAGCCATTCTTCAATACTGTTCCTCTGTCTCTTCAAATATGCAGATTACGATTGAGATCCCGGATGCGATCGCCGATCGCTTAGCAGAAAGTCAGGGCAGTTTAGCGAACCGTCTGCTGGAGTTTGTTGTGGCAGATGCTTACCGTTGTGGCAAGCTGAGCACGGCTGAGGTGGGTCAACTGCTGGGGCTCCCCAACCGGGTGGCAACCCATGCATTTTTGCAGCGGATGGGAACGTATTTGAATTATGACGCTGTTGAGTTGGAGCAGGATCTAGAGATGCTCAAGCTGCTGAGAGCGCAATGATTGTTGTCTCGGATACGTCGCCAATCTGCTATTTACTCTTAATGGGTCAGATTGGCATTCTGAAGGAGCTATATGGGGCGGTCGTCATTCCTCAAGTGGTTGCGGATGAACTGAGCGCTTTTGAATCTTCTGCACTTGTGCAAGATTGGATCGCCGAGCCCCCGGATTGGTTGCAGGTCTATACTGTTGAGGTGTCTCCAGCAGTGACATTGGACAAACTCGATCCAGGTGAGCAGGCGGCGATCGCGCTTGCCGAGGAGTTGGCTGCTGACCTTATCATCTTGGATGACAAAGCAGCACGGCAAATTGCTAGGGATCGTGGGCTGAAGCTCATCGGACTATTGGGTATTCTCAAGGCGGCTGCCAGCAGAGGGTTGCTGGATCTAGAGCTAGCATTTGAGCAATTGCAGTCGTATGGCTTTTGGGTTGCACCTGCTTTGTTGGCGCGATTGCTGAGAGATGATTAAATGCATTACCCACCTCTATCTACGCCGGATTGAAATTTTGGAAGAGCAGGGGCTGCCGGAGAATTGGCAGGGGATTTGGCAGTTTCAGGAGAAGTAGGGCTTCTCAATGCTTTATGTCGAATTTTTCAATGTCAAAATCAAGAAAAAAGTCGTCTCCAAAAGCCTTTTCCACGATTTTCAATTTTATTGATCTGTCTAAGAGCTTTTTTGTATCCTTCAAAGTCGCCACGCTCTTGATGTATTTGGGCGGCATTATGATAATCACGGATTGCACCTTCTCGGTTTCCCAAGGCAGACTTTTCAAACCCACGGTTGTTATAGGCTTCTGCAAGTTCAGGATTCAAACGTAAGGCTTGATCATAGTCGGCGATCGCACCCCATTTGTCGTCTAAATCTGATTTTATACATCCGCGATTGAAGTATGCATTTGCATAGCCGGAATTCAAGCGAATAGCCTGATCATAGTCAGTAAGAGCACCTCGTTTGTCTCCCAAGACTAACTTGGCATTCCCACGATTGTTATAGGCACTAGCAGAGTTGGGATTCAAGCGAATAGCTTGACTATGATCAGCGACTGAGCCACTTTCGTCACCTAAATCCAGCTTGACAATACCACGATTATTATAAGAATAAGCAAAGTTTGGATTTGAACGAAGGGCTTCATTGAAATCGGATATCGCAGCCTTTTTGTCCCCCAGCTCATATTTCGCTAACCCCCGATGGTTATAGGCTTCGGCAAAATCTCGACTCAAGAGGATGGCTTTGTCATAGTCATTTATTGCACCTAGTTTATCTCCTAGCTCATACTTTAAATATCCACGATTGTTATAAATATTGGCGGAGCTTGGATCTAGACGAAGGGCTTGGCTATAATCATCTATCGCACCTTTGTGGTCTCCCAAACATGATTTTGCAATACCACGATTGTTATAGACCTGAGTGAATTCAGGATTCAAATGAAGGGCATTATTATATTCGGCTATCGCGCCTTCGTAATCCCCCTCCTCATATTTTTTGTCTCCTTGGCTCGCAAAGTCTTCTGCACTTTGAGAGAAAGATTTTGAATTTCGAGATGTGGTCAGGTCACTCTCCTCAGTATATTCTATTACTGATTCTATGTTGAATTCTTGTTCGATTTTAGTGACATCTTCTTGGCATAGTCCCAGGATTTTCTGTAGATCTTGTAATCCATTCTTCGTGTCTTTATTAAATGGAAATTGATGTTTGGCTTCTGCTTGCACAGCCTGCCGATACTTCTCTAGACTTGCCAGTCGTTCCCGATAAGGCTGAAAGACTTCTGCTTCTATTACTTTCGTCTCAGCCACTGTCAAGTTCAATTGCAACCGTAAGGCATCTAATACTGCTTGACCTACAGGCTGAATAGCACCCCCCTCAGCATATTTGCCTACTGCTTTGCGATAGCGTAACTGAGGATCAGTTACCTTGGCTTTCGCTAGAATGATTTTGAATCCCAAGTCTTTCAAAGTAATCAACTTCGGTGTCATGCTTGGTGCAGTAGACTGAACCCGCTCCGCAGCATAATTATGTAACTCCTGTACCTCAATATGACCGTCTTCGTTGAGATCGCCCGCTCCAGTTTCAATTCCTTCTACTAAATAGCGAGTATAAAGCGATAGCTCTGAATCGGTTTGTTCCAGAGAATATTGCAGGTGGCTCGAAGACGCCAAAACAACTCGTCCTTCCGCACCCAATTGCCCAGAAACATCAGCCGCCCCATCATCCTTTCGGCGCAATGCTGGATCAAACGCGCCACTAAAGCAGCAGTCCAACACAATGATCTGCCGTTTAATCCTACTTGGCAAAATCCCATGGACAAATTGTGCAGCAACTGCTGTCGAGCGAATCAATCCTCCCTTAGCATTTTTGCGAGTATTCCGTGCTCCAAAGTACAAATTACCCCAATCATCATTGATGCCATGCCCAGAGAAATACAACAGCACAAGGTCATCTCGCTGACGCTGCTCAGTGAAGAACGTTTCAATCTTAAGCTGCATTACTGAAGACTCAGGATCAATCAGGGGTTCTACCAGATCAAAGCCTCCCATCTCCGGATCTTTCAACACCCGCTGCATTGCTGCCACATCACGCTTCGCCGCAGGCAAAGGGCTCAACTCCGATTCATATTCACTTACCCCAATTAACAATGCGACCTTCGCCATCTCTACCCACCTAGCGCTAAATACAAGAGAACAAGTTGTGTTGGGTTTCGCTCTCGCTCAACACCAACCTACAGTTTAAGATTGTCACTTAGCTTTCTACAAACTCCCGAGCCGCCTTGAGCGCCGCCTCCAAGTCTTTTTGACCGTAAGCCTTAAGCGTCAGCGTTTTGGTTTTGCCGAGTTTCTTTACCTCCACCGAAAGCTCAATCGGCTTGCGCTCTAGGAAGCCCCCCAAAAAGCCAAAGACCTTGCCAAGATTGGCTGCATTGACCTCAGCCGTGAGAATTCCCACTAAAAAACTGCCGATCGACTTGCTGCCTACGGGAGGGTTGGGGTCGGGGACACGATCGACCGTTTCCACAGCCTCACTCTCACGCAACTCCGCCATCAGCATCTGCGCCTGTTCCTCTCGTTCTTCAAGATCGAGTTCAGGATCAATAAATTGAATCGTTAGCTTGACATCAGCAGCAGTCATGACAAATTTCCCAGATTGTGTACAGCAAAAGAGATCTCAACGTAGAACATCCCCTTTCGGGAGGGGCGGTCTCGCGCAGCGATGACCGGGGTGGGTCCGAGGTGTGGGCCAACAATGCAGCCATAACCCCGCCGTCAGTTACGCCCACTATTTTATTCAAATCGAATCGCAAAAATCGGGCAATGCGGTGTCTTGTGACGCTCCTCAACCCCCCCGGACTTAGACCATCCCCCCTGAACAATTGAACTATAATAAAAACGCCCAACCCCAGAAGACCCCCCATGGTTGCCACCGTCAGTAAGCCCCAAACCCTGACCCTAGAAGAATTCCTGGCACTCCCCGAAACCAAACCCGCCAGCGAATACCAATCGGGAATCATCCGTCAAAAACCCCTGCCCAGAGGGAAACACAGCATCATCCAAGGCGAACTTGTGCCCGCCATTAACCAGCAGGCAAAGCCCAAAAAAATTGCCTACGCCCTACCAGAGCTACGGTGTACCTTTGCCGGACGCTCGATCGTGCCCGATATTGCCGTTCTCCGCTGGGCGAACCTGCCCCAAGATGAAGACGGTGAAATCAGCAATGAAGTCAACTGTCCCCCCGACTGGATTATTGAAATCCTCTCACCCGACCAATCCGCCACCCTGGTCATGGAAAAAATCATCTTTTGTCTGGCTCAGGGCACAGAACTGGGCTGGTTGATTGACCCCCAAGCAAAATCGATCCTCACCCTCAACGCTGGACTGCCAACAATTCATCTGGCAGACAACACCGCACCGCTCAAGGTGCCTAAAGACCTCGCTGCCTGGCAAATCACCACGCCAGAGATATTTGGCTGGTTGCAGCTTTAGGGCGATCGCCCCCCAAAGATTCAGAATCTGTGTCTGTCCTTGATTCTTCCTCTGCTAATCCTGATCAACCGACGGATTTGCGTTACAAACAACAATCAAATCAATCGCCGGCCGATATACTGGATTGTCGATCCTCTCCGGAGTCACTCCACCCATGACCGCAACCCAAATGGACGCACCGATCGCGCCAAGCCCCGCCCACACCACGCTCAAACTCAGCGGCTTAAATGTCTACTACGGCGAGAGCCATATCCTGCGCAACGTCGACTTGAGCGTCGCCCCCGGTGAGATGGTTTGTTTGATTGGGCGCAATGGCGTGGGTAAAACCACCCTGCTCAAAACCGTGATGGGTCTGCTCAAACCCCGCACGGGCACGGTGGAATTCATGGGCAAGACGGTTAACCGCAAGACCCCCGACCAACGCGCTCGCCTCGGCATTGGCTATGTGCCCCAAGGTCGGGAAATTATTCCCCGTGTTTCGGTGCGGGATAATCTGCTTTTGGGTTTAGAAGCCCGCCCCGCTGGTAGCCGCAAGATTAAAGAGATTCCTGCCGAAATTTTTGAGCTGTTTCCGGTGCTGGAAACCATGCTCAACCGCATGGGCGGCGACTTGAGTGGTGGACAGCAGCAACAGTTGGCGATCGCCCGCGCCTTGATGGGTAAACCCCAACTTTTGGTCTTGGATGAACCCACCGAAGGCATTCAGCCCTCAATTATTCTCGAAATTGAAGCAGCAGTGCGGGGCATTATTGAAAATACCGGGATTTCCGTTCTGCTGGTGGAGCAGCATTTGCATTTTGTCCGACAGGCCGATCGCTACTACGCCATGCAAAAAGGCGGTATCGTTGCCTCCGGCAGCACCCAAGCCCTTAGCCAGAGCATTATTCAGCAGTTCCTCGCTGTTTAACCCCCCTCACCTTATGGCGAAGGTTTGTTAAACCGATAAAGCGCCTCAGAATCCTGAAAGAGCAAACCCTCTTGTACCGGCTGGATCAAATTCAGATCAATGCAGCGCTGGCCAATGCTGAGGGCAACCTTCCGGGAAATTAACAGATACTTGGCAAACCAGGAGACGGCATCCGAGCCAAGGAAGCTATTGTCGTATTGGCGAGACTTCCAGCGATGCTTGCTCACATCGAGATAGCCAGAGCTTTGCATCCATTGGCAAATTTGGGTGAGGGCTTCCTGGCTGGTGACACGCTGCAGACCCGGGACGTAGTAGCCGAGGCGATATTTGCCATGGGCTTGGAATAGAATGCAGGTCTCATCCGAGCCTTCGTGTTCATCGAGCCATTGTTGACAGCGTTTCTTGGCCTCGACATCTTCAAAATAGACCATGTCCTTGAAGAAAAAGCACCAGCGGCCAAAACGAACACCGAGTGAAGGGAATGTGTTGGGAAGTTGGACGAAGACTGGCCGGGTATTCTCCGAGTCAAGGATGAGCATAATGGTTCAGCCTAGGGGGCGATTGCCTGTGGTAGTGCGCTCCAGCGCGATTACCGATGGTAGTGCGCTCCAGCGCAATCGACCGATGCGGTGCTTGTTGTCTATCGTAGCTTAATGCGTGGCAGGCAAGATGCAACAGCGCCCAAAGCTGCATTTGAACCTGATGGGTCATGCCCCCCCCTGTCCAAAATCAAGGCGCTTCGAGGGGAATCTGTCTTCTTTCTGGTGGCTAGGCGATCGCGCCAGCAATCGCACCCTGGAGCCGCCTGACCCAGGTGGAGAGATGATTGGAATCGAGGCGATAGCTAATAGGGTGGGCAATGAGGCGGGCGGTGCTCTGAAAGAGGACTTCGATTTCGACCAGGCCGTTTTCTTTGAGCGTGCGCCCGGTAGAGACCAGATCGACGATCGCCTCCGACATCCCCGTAATCGGCCCCAGCTCCACCGAACCGTAGAGGGGAATAATTTCCACGGGCAGATCGAGCTGCCGAAAATGCTCCCGGGCACAATTGACAAATTTGGACGCTACTCGACCGTGGGGCGGTAGTTCTAAGGACTGACGATAGGGGCTGGCCTCGGGAACCGCCACCGACATGCGACAGCTACCAAAGCCCAGATCCACTAATTGGGCAACGTTGGGCGATTTTTCGCGTAAGACATCATATCCGGCAACACCAAGCTGGGCTTGGCCGTATTCCACATAGACGGGTACATCATGGGTGCGCACCAGCATGGCCATTGCCGTCCCGGTGGGGTCGGTAATCTGGAGCTGACGGTTTTGTTTATCTAGAAAGAGGCTAAAGTCGAGACCCACGGACTGAAAGAGGCGAATACAGTCGGGGAGAAGAGCACCTTTGGGTAGGGCGATCGTCAGCATGGGAAAGGTGGGGAGTAGAGGGCGTGCGTGGTTAATACTACGGTGATTGTGGGGTGTTTGCACGCCTTGTCCCTGTGCTGCCGAAAACTGGAACCGGATAACGCTTGCCTCGATTCTGCAATCTTCCAGGAAAACGCTACCAGCAGATTTCTATTCGGATTACAATCTGATCAACCCTTGTGCGATTTCATGACATCGTAAATATTGCTAGAAAGGTAATATAGTACAAATGATTTCAGTAGAGAGTGCGATTAATGAAGCAGTTAACCGTCTCCGTAGTATACCGGAAGCTTCTCCAGTCCCATTTTTTGATGTACGTCTTGAGGAAGTGGAGCTAGTCGAACAGTCGGAAGGTGAGGATTACTGGCTCGTTACCCTAGGATATACAATTGCTGTTGAAGTGCCGTTAGATGAAGATTCAGGAAATTTTAGTTTCCCTGGATTGCCAGAGATAAAAAAATCTCATGAACGTGTTTATAAAACATTCCATATTGATGCAATGGGTAAATTTAAAGCAATGAAGATGCGCATTGTATGAGCAATACTTACATTGAAAAAATTCTCAATAGATACAGCCAGAAGGGAATTGTCGTTGATACAAACTTGTTCTTGCTCTGGTTAGTCGGTTTGACAAATTCAGAACGGATCGAAAAATTCAAGCGCACGAAAAAATATACAATTGCTGATTATAAGCAGTTGCGTGAATTACTTGGTTTATTTGCTCGAATTGTTACAACACCACACATTCTTGCTGAGGTCTCCAACCTTGCGAATCAGCTCAATGATCCCGATCGAGGAAAATGCTTGTCGAATCTGCAAGTGATTTTAAACAATGGAATTGTAGAAAAGTATGTGCTTGGTGCTGAAATTAGTAAAGACAAGAAATTTGCAACTTTCGGTATTAAAGATTGCGGAATAAAATATATTGCTCCCCAAAAGTTTCTAGTCCTCACTGATGATTTTAAACTTAAACAATATCTAGAAGGTTCAGGGATTGATGCTATTAACTTCGAGAATTTACGCCTTGATATACCATACTTGAAAAAGTATTGATCATCATAAGGTCAATACTGCTATCTCTCAAAATCCCTCTAATGCTCCAATGACCCCCGGGTCACGCCCAAACGATTTTGTAACTTGAGATCCCGCCATAGCTGCGCTCCAGACAACTCACCTTTGAGGACTTTTTGATAGGCGGCGATCGCCCCCTTAACCTGAGCAGGTGTTTCCTGGAGAAACTCCAAACGCATGGTTTATAACCCCACTTCAATCAGATGGGGTAGGGATTCGACGGTTTTCCAGACTTTATCCCCCACTTTGAGGCGACGGGTATTGAGGCGCTGGGCATCGAATCCGGCGAGCGGTGGCGAATCAGCCGACAGAGCCCCACATCCTGGACAATGACTGCATCGACGCCTGCCCTGATGATCTCTTGCAAGTAGGCTTCTACTGCGGGTAGCTCGGCGGTAAAGATCAGGGTATTTAAGGTAACGTAGCCTTTGACCCCGCGTCGATGCAAGAACGCCATCAGCTCAGGCAAATCAGCGGTGGTGAAGTTATTGGCTCGCATCCGGGCATTAAAGCGATCGAGCCCAAAGTAAATTGCATCTGCACCGTTTTCGACTTCGACAGTGGCCTTGGCACAGTCCCAGTTGCCTGCGGGGGCGAGCAGCTCACTCAGGACGGAGAGAACTCATTCCTCCACCTCATTGTCCTCATCCTCGTCCTCCTCTGGGTCATTGAGCATCAACCATTCCGGAAGCTCACGCTCAACGGCATATTGCAACTCAATGGGCACGACCAGGATGGTTTGATCGGTTTCTGGCTGACTTTCAGGATTGATCTGGGCATAGAGCAATTTGTTGTCAAAGTTGGGGCCGCCCAATTGCAGCACCTCGGGCTCTGGGGCATCGGTAAGATCAATGGTGATGGTGGCAAAGGGCTCAGCAAGACCGTAGGTTTCGCGGTCTTCGGCGTCGATCAAAAAGGTGCGTTGGCGCTCGCCCTCGACCAGCAGATTGGTCAAAAATTCAATCGCGGCGGCTGCGGCGGGGCCAGTTTCTGGAGCCTTCATCTGCCATTGCTTGTTGTCCGGTTGGCTGCGATCGCGCTCAAACACCAAGAGTTCCTCATCCACCGCAATGGTTAAACCAGTGATCTCATCGGCAGCAAAGGCGAAAATCTGTTTCTTTTGGCGGGCCTGCTCGCTGCGGCGGGTCTGGTAGGCCGCTTCAACAATGTAAACAATGCCACTGAGGGCGATCGCGCTAATCAGGAGCGCCAACGTGGTGCGTTGCAATTTCATGGTTGCAATGGGGGAGGCAATGATTTGAGCAACAAGACCCAGCAGCGATCCTAGCATTAGGACTGCGCTTGCGAGAGTGTCTTCGTTCTTCAACGTGAGTTTTGGATCAGCGAAGCGATCGCATTCCTCAAAACACTGAAATCTCGATGTCAAACCCAGTTGTCAGGGGTCCAGCCCCCGACACCTTCCGCTGAGGGGGAGATTGCCCCCTCAGACTCCGGCAATATCGGAGCCAGTATATTGACTCTGCTGAGTTTCGACCGTCTTGCGCAATGTCTGCTTATCCAGAACTCACGTTAGCCAAATCAAGGGAGTGATTTAAAACCCCTACAGGATTAGCCCGCTGAGGGGGAGAGGGCTCCC
>JBCDEB010000120.1:0-22443 GCA_039180005.1 Cyanobacteria bacterium P01_G01_bin.54
AGGTGGTCAGTGAGCTTGTCGAATCTGCGTCCCGCCTGCCTGAGGAATAATCAGCAGTTTATCTCTCCCTATGCTTTACGGATTCAGTATCACTCCGTCCTTGAAGATTTGGAGTAGGGGTCTCTTGGCTTAGGGGGTGCATCCCAGTTACGCAAGCCCTCACCCTAAATCCCTCTCCCAAACTGGGAGAGGGACTTTGAATCCGGCTCCCCTTCTTCCAGCTTGGGAGAAGGGGCTGGGGGATGAGGGCGATGCAGTCTGGATGTGCCAAAGTGGGATGATCCCGGCTTAGGTGAGGCACAGAACTGTATACTTTGAAACGGCTGAATCGGTATACCTAATGTTTGATAGTCTTGCCATGATTGCTCGTATTTATCCTCTTTATTTAATGGTGCATTGACCTTGTCCAGAAAAAAGAGATCTTCCCCTTTGACATTGAAAATCAGGGCCTTAGTGTTATGTCCATGCTGCCCAAGAACTGTAGAGTTAAAAATGGCGTGGAGCAAAAACAGCACGTAAGACGTCTTGGTTGCCACCCCCGAGATTCCAGAAATATTGATGTGTGCGCCCTTGTCCCCATTGATAAACTCAAAATTGAAATAGGCCGGATTGCCATTGCGCAGCATCCCAGCGGGGATTTGTTGCTCCATGCGATCGAAATGCAGCGCTGTATTGAGGTCAGCTCCAGCAACGACGCTTACCGGATCCCCCGGAAACGGCGGCAGATACTCCTCCGGCTCAATGCGGGTAATTTGGACATGAGCGGCAAAGGAGATATTGACGGGCAACTCGCCATCCATGGCCAGAAAGGTATCGGTATCAAACTGCATCCCCTCATAGAGCGTCCGGACATGATCCACCACCCCATAAAACGAGATCGTTTCGCCAGTATCCGGTCGCTTGGTTTTCGCCACCACACATCATCCAGACGCAAAACCTGCCCCGGCTTAACCGCCACCCAAAACTCCAGGGGGGTTGCCTCCTGGCTCCCGAGCACATGACCAATTATCGGATGAATGATATTAGACATAGGACAAACAGAATGGGAATAACACAGACAATCAATTAAGCTGTCGCAGGGTTCAGGAACTGCTGAAGACGACGGGAAATGAGGGTGCGATCGCCCATCCGCCGCCCCAGCTCTCTTTCCAAGGCTCCGATGGGAGTCAGATTTTGGGGCGCACGAGGGTCACGGGTCGGCTCGGAGACATAGGCTGGAATCAGCCAGGCGCTGAGATTTGCCATGGCTTTGACTTTTTCTAGGGGCACGGAACCGTACATATCTAAGAGGCTGTCATCATTTAGATTTCAAACCATTGCTATATCTAGCTTATAGCCCCTTTCCCTATTGTTTGGGTCGGGCGTTCTACCGCTTGTCCCATCAGGCTTCTGAGGTTAATTGATGACGCGCCCTAAACGGGGAAGTAGGTCAATTCACATCTAAAAAAGCGGGTAGCGGGAATCGAACCCGCAACTAAAGCTTGGGAAGCTTTCGTTTTGCCACTAAACTATACCCGCGAAATTAAACCGCCATTATAACGAGAAAGACCCTCGCCTGTCGATTGTTGTTGGCCTTGCGCGAATGAAGGCTAAGCGTTTAATCCAGTCATTGCAAAATGCGCTAAGCCCTTGACAGGCAAGACGCCTTTGCAAAGGAATCCCCAATCTATAACGCTAGATTCCCTAGGGCGCGATCGCGCCCTAGGGAACCACCAACACCGGGC
This sequence comes from Cyanobacteria bacterium P01_G01_bin.54, assembly GCA_039180005.1. GTDB lineage: Bacteria > Cyanobacteriota > Cyanobacteriia > Cyanobacteriales > Spirulinaceae > SIO3F2. The sequence goes on from JBCDEB010000120.1 coordinate 1,725, forward strand.
AAGGCGAGAGGTTGATCACTCGATTGGTAACGCTCTCCGCCGCCCCTTCCGCCGTCATACCTGCACCACTGCAGCCCATGATGATCAGATCGGCTTGCTTCTCATCCGCCACATCACAGATCGTAAAGGAGGGCATCCCCTCCTGCTCGACCACCTCTGCATCAATGCCCTGCTCAGCAAAAAGCTTTTTCGCCCCCGCCAAGAGTTTCTCCACTGCCTCAGCCGAACTCATCGCCCCGGAATCCCCTTCACCGGGGGGTTCAACCACGGAGAGCAACACCAAATGGCTATTGTATTGCTTGACCATCGCCACAACCATCTCGGCGGCTTGACGGGTGCCTTGGCTTTGATCAAGGGGGAACAACACAGTTTTGAACATGGATGGTATCTCCAGCTACACACACTCCGGTACAATCTGCACTGAGTGGCAGAACTTAACAAAACTTAAGCTACTGCCCAGCGATAGATATACCAATAGAATAAATCCTGATTCAGGAGGATATAGCAGTGCCGAAGCAAACTGTAGCAAAACTCACCGAAGCCGATCTCAAGGGCAAGCGCGTCCTCGTCCGGGCTGACTTTAACGTTCCCCTCGACGATGCGGGCAAGATTACGGACGACACTCGCATCCGGGCTGCTCTGCCGACGATCAATGACCTCACCCGCAAAGGGGCAAAGGTGCTTCTCTCTAGCCACATGGGGCGTCCTAAGGGCCAAGTGAAAGAAGACCTCCGCCTGAACCCTGTGGCGGCTCGTCTCTCTGAGTTGCTGGGCAAAGACGTTAAAAAGTGTGATGACTGCATCGGGGATGCAGTTTCTAGCGTGGTGAGCAGTATGAGTGACGGTGATGTGGCACTGCTCGAAAACGTCCGTTTTTACAAGGAAGAGACCGACAATGACCCGGATTTTGCGAAGAAGCTAGCAGCCAATGCAGATTTATTTGTGAATGAAGCCTTTGGGACAGCGCATCGGGCCCATGCCTCGACCGAAGGGGTCACCAAGTACCTCAGCCCCAGTGTGGCCGGTTACTTGATCGAAAAAGAACTGGAGTTCTTGCAGAATGCGATCGACAATCCCCAAAAGCCTCTGGCGGCAATTATTGGCGGCTCCAAAGTCTCCAGCAAAATCGGCGTGATTGAGACCCTCCTCGACAAGTGCGACAAGCTGCTGATCGGTGGCGGCATGATCTTTACCTTCTACAAGGCCCGGGGCCTGAAAGTCGGTAAGTCTTTGGTGGAGGAAGACAAGCTGGAACTGGCGAAGGAACTCGAAGCCAAGGCCAAGGAAAAAGGCGTTGAGCTGTTATTGCCTACAGACGTGGTGGTGGCAGACAACTTTGCCCCCGATGCCAAGTCTCAAACTGTGGGGATCGAGGCGATTCCCGAGGGCTGGATGGGTTTGGATATTGGCCCCGATGCAATTAAGACCTTCCAAGCAGCTCTCGCGGATTGCAAATGTGTGATCTGGAACGGCCCCATGGGGGTATTTGAGTTTGATGCCTTTGCTGCGGGGACGACGGCGATCGCCAACACCCTGGCGGGCCTTACCCCTAACGGCACCATCACCATCATTGGTGGCGGTGACTCTGTGGCAGCGGTTGAGAAGGCCAATGTCGCAGACAAGATGAGCCATATCTCCACCGGCGGTGGTGCCAGCCTTGAGCTGCTCGAAGGCAAGGTGCTCCCGGGTATTGCGGCGCTGGATGAAGCGTAGGTTGACGAGCATCTAATGGGCGTTTTTATACGCAAATCGAGGGGCAATCCTTTGGGGGTTGCCCCTTTTTAAGGTTGCGAAATAAGTCAATCCAATTCCGAAAAATACCTGTTGGAAACCTCAGTACGTAACGAAAGCTGAGAACTATAGTGCCGTATCGTATATTGATTTTTGCATTAGATTACCAGTGCAGTGTCAACTCTAAATTGTAGGTTGGTGTTGAGTGGAACGAAACCCAACACAACCAATGCTGATACTAGGTTTCAAGATTCAATTTAATCTCGCGACACCCCCTCATTCACTCTTGACAAAACACTAGTGGGTAAATCCCTCAAAACATTGTTTGTGTTGGGTTTCACTCCGTTGATACTGTTGGCGAAATATAACTTAACGTACAAAACACCGATTCTACCGTGATGTGCTTTGGAGACCGAGGCGGGCAAGATGCCCGCGCTACGGGATTTTTGAAGGAAAGAACCGTAGCGCAGGCGTCCCGCCTGCCATCCATATTGCGCAATATGAACTTCACAAACAGTATCCACTCCGTTCAACCCAACCCACTCCAGTACACCCTTTTAGCTATGCCACGGTAGTTAGTTGAGTTAAACAATCACGAATAGCGTGACCACCTATGATATAAGGCATGTAGATCTTTGTAGCCAGCAATGTCTTCATATTTGGTACAACTTTCTCGCCAAACCCTGAAGGCATCAAAGTATCTACAGTAAGAACTTGAAAAACCTCGTTTTAGAATATCCTCGTTCACTACACCTGAATCAATAGACATGTACATTGCCTGAAAAAAATTAAAGACACTGACGACAGATCGCTTGAGTTCTTTGTCATTATTTAAGTCAGCCATTATTTCATCGTCAGCCTTTGCTGTACTTTGCTCAAGCAGCTCTCGGGTATACATTCTGGCTTGAGTCATTAACGAATCATCCCATCTTTTGATAAAATTAAATGTATTCTCTAGCCTTTTTGTGGCTTGACCTCGAACAGTACTAATTAAATTAATTGTTGTTGCGATGATAACGGCAAAGCAATTAATCGAGAGAAAAAGGGACTGGATATCTTGATTGTAGGCGTAGAGACCAACTGCACCGATGCTCCATAATAAAGCGATAATAATAATGACAAGCCAACTGTTTTTATCCATAATCCTTACAAGTTAAAATTAGGGAGATTTGAATATCAAGACTGGCGACCAAGACTAACGGTAGCTGAGATCTTTAGACGAGAACTAAACGATCGCACGTTAACCCACCTTAGCATTGCGTTGAGTCTCACAAGTGCTGACACAATAAAACCATTAAGTAGATAGCCCATAATGAGAAATAAGGCAATCTGCTGGTCACAATTGATACATAAATTTACGTGCAGTCCATCTCAATGCTGGATACAAGGGATAATTAGAAAATCTCTGTAGGGGCAATCCCCCCGTGGTTGCCCAGGTGTGTTGCGTGACAGAAGGTTAATCGGTGGGCGGCTGAGATCGGGGTAGGTACAGGGGCATTCCCCCTACAGGTGTTAGGAGAAAAATAAAAAACTCCCAAACCTGCTGAACAATTGAGTACATTTTAATCGTAGGGAGGGAGAGAGATCAGCGTAACTGACCTCTACGATCAAAATGCCCGCAAAGTATTCAGAGCAGATTTAAGAGTAGAAAAGGAGGTGTAGTTGTTGGCTTGATGAACTTATCAAAAAATAAATTCAGGAAGTCGTCAGCTACACCTCCTAGAACACGAGTGGTTGTGTTGGGTGATTGGTGATGACATTTATAGAATCGCCTGTTTGACCCGTCGCTGACAAGATCAACTGCTAGGCGATCTGAAGTGAGCATTGATGATCCTAAAGTGATCTTGCGTAAAATCAAAGAATCTGATATTAGATTTTCTGCTGAACGGGGTAAAATTGAAGATGGCTCCAGCAGTTTGTCGGACACTGTCCCACTTGTCCGGATACCTCGCGATGGATCTGGCATAATCGCCAATAGTGACAGCGGTTTGCCCCGTCGTGTTCACGCCAAATCTTCTTGTCAACTTTGCACCGTGGCCACCCTCAAAGCATCTCAACTGGGCATTGCCCGCATTCAACAGGCCCGCAAAGAGCGGGGCTGGCGTTGGAACGAGGATGACGACACCTGCTTTATCCAGGCAAGTCAAATTCTGGAGCCCGATCGCGACTGGAGTACGGGCGGTCCCTATGCCTATGGGGTTTCTTTGGGAACCTGGAAGCGCTTTTTAGCGGGTAAAGTCCCCATTAGTGCCCGTACCTTTCAAGCCTATTGCCAAATTCTGGGCTTGAATTGGGAAGAGGTGGTGGAGCGGCGCAGTGGCAATCTGGCCCCCTCGCAACAGGATTGGGATGAAGCGATCGATATCAGCGCCTTCTATGGTCGCATGCCTGAGTTGCAACAACTGGAGCAATGGTTGGTTAGCGATCGCTGTCGTTTGGTCGTCATTTCCGGGATCGCGGGGATTGGCAAAACCAACCTCTCGGTGAAGCTGGCCCGCCAACTCCAGGATCAGTTCACCTTTGTGCTGCGGCGATCGCTGCGCCAGGGCATCACCCTGCCCGATCTGCTCCATGACTGCATTACCTTCCTCGGTGACCAACCGGAAACACCACCCCAAGATCCCTTGAGCTACCTCCTGGAGGTGCTGCGCACCTATCGTTGCCTGATCATCCTGGATGATGGAGAAACCCTGTTGCGCAGTGGTCAACTGGCCGGGCAGTATCGCGATGGCTACCAAGACTATGGCGAGCTGATTACCCGTCTTGGCCAAGAGCGGCATCAGAGCTGTTTACTCCTGATTACCCGAGAGAAGCCCCGAGAAATCACCTCGCTGGCGGGTGACACGCTGCCGATTCGCGATTTTCAACTCGGTGGTCTGGATCTCGACTCGTCCCAGCAAATCTTGCAAATGAAAGGGGTTGATGCTGAGACCCGAGGCACCTTTGAGCTGATTCAGCTCTATCGGGGCCATCCCCTGGCCCTCAAGCTGATGGCAACCACCATTCAAGACATCTTTGGCGGTGAAATTTATGAATTCCTCAACCAAAGTACCCTGGTCTTGGGCGATGTGATGCCGGGTATTTTCCACGATCAGCTCCAGCGCCTCTCACCCCTCGAGCAAGCCGTGATCAATTGGCTGGCCCTGGCGAACCAGCCCGTCTCGCTGCAGCAGTTGCGGCAATACTTACGCTCGATGGCCCCCTCTACCTCGGTGGTGGTGGCGACCCTCGAATCACTCAAGCGGCGATCGCTGTTGGAGATGCACCGCGCTGAGCTCGGCGGCATTGAGTTTAGCCTGGAGCCCGTGTTGATGAAATACGTCACCGGGCAAATGACCAACCAGTTTTACGAGGAAATCATGGTGTTCCTGGAGGCGGGCAACCCCGAGACGATCGCCCTGCTCAAGACCCATTGCCTGGCGGAACTCTCACCACAAAACAAATGGCTGCCACGCCAATGGCTGCTCAATAAGCTGACCGAACGCTTTGCATTTAACTTTTCTTTTGCCACCCATCTCCACGAGTTGGTGCAAACCGCCCAGCAAAAACTCACCCAAAAACCGGAACCGGAGTTGGGATATTTGCTGCTCAACTTAAAAATTCTGGACGAAGCTTTGCAGGAATAGCCTGGCTGCCTACGCTGGGTACAACGAATGCTGGGGTAAGAACCGATCCCAAAACCGCACTCAAGGTTCATCTCAAAATCGCTAGACTAGATTGAGGGTAATCCTTCCCTCGCCCTAACATGGTGCCTCAACTCGCTGCCTTTGAGCTGCGTCAATGCCGCTCGGAAAATCCAGTAAAATTGGCAATAGAGCCTGTAGAAAGACTCCAGATTTCACGCCAGCCCAAACTGGAGGCTCAGGAAGCGTCTTAAATATTTAATCGCCAGCAGACAATCACAAAACACTATGGGACTATTCGATCGCCTCGGCCGCTTGATTCGGGCCAACCTCAACGACATGGTCAGCAACGCTGAAGATCCAGAAAAGATCTTGGAGCAGGCGATCATGGACATGAAAGAAGACCTGGTCAACTTACGGCAGGCTGTGGCCAAAGCGATCGCCTCCCAGAAACGCACTGAACAGCAACACCGCAAGGCAAGTGATGATGCCGAGATGTGGATGAAGCGAGCCCAACTGGCCCTCTCCAAAGACGATGAGAACTTAGCCCGCGAAGCCCTGCAACGCAAGAAAAGCAATGGAGATACTGCGGTTCAACTCAAACAGCAGTTGGATCTACAACTCCAGCAGACGGATACGCTCAAGCGCAACTTGATCGCTCTAGAGAGCAAGATTGCCGAGGCCCAGACCAAGAAAGATATGCTCAAGGCCCGCGCCCAAGCCGCCAAAGCCAATGAGCAGCTCCAGAGCACCGTCAGTTCCATGAATACGGGCAGTGCCATGGCCGCCTTCGAGAGCATGGAAGAGAAAGTCCTAGAACTCGAAGCCCGCTCCCAGGCAGTCTATGAGCTAGGCGGCAATGATCTAGAAAGCCAGTTTGCCGCTCTAGAGAGCGGTAGCGACATTGAAGCCGAGCTCGCAGCCATGAAGTCCCAGATGCTGGCGGGTTCCGACCCCGCTCAAGGTGCACTCCCCGCCTCCCAAGCACCGGAGACGAAGGTGGAAGTGGCCGAGGTGGAGAAGGAGCTAGAGGAGCTGCGTCGTCAGATGGATGAGTTGTAGGGTTGGTTGGAATTGATGAAATTTTAACCCTGCACTGTATATCTAGACCCGAGATCCCCCCTTCCCCCCTTTGTAAGGGGGGTGACGCCGCAAGCGGCTGGGATCGTTGGCTTGAGCAGGATTTAATTGTAGAACCCCCTTATCCAAGGGGGTCGGCGCAGCCGGGGGGATCTCGCTAGCTACGCTGATCGCTGCAAAAGTTATAAGTTCTATCGGTTTTATGGGTTCCGACTCGCCAATTTTTCTATTGCCCAAGCCCTGACTCGGTCGTGTTGAATTTTACCTTGGGGCGATCGCGGCAGCACCTCACACATTAACCAATGACGGGGCTGCATAACGGGGTTGCATTGGGCCTTGAGGGCAGCCTGTAGTTGTGCCAGATCACAGTGGGGTTGGGGGCTGTATACGGCAGCGATCGCCTCACCCCAGTAGGCATCGGGAACGCCCACCACGCAGACATCCTTAACCAACCCAGTATTGTGCAGCAGGGCTTCGATCGCCTCAGGAAAGACATTCTCGCCCCCTGTAATGATTTTGCGACTCTGCCGTCCCGTAATCGTTAGATAGCCCTCGGCATCCAATTTGCCTAAATCATCGGTGGGCCAACTCGTTTGTACGGGGAAGGGCTGGGGATAATAGCCGAGGCAGAGCGATCGCGCCTGAATTTCAATGCCGCCCTGCTCATTAATGCGTACCTGGGCATGGGGCAATACTTGGCCCGTGCTGCGGTTTCCAGCCAGGAAATCAGTGGGTCGGAGTGTGACCACCTGAGCCGCTGTTTCGGTCATACCATAGGTAGGAGCAAGACGAATACCTTCGTGGCGGGCTCGATTGAGCAGCTCGGGCCAAGCGGGTGCACCGCCGAGCAAAATCACCTCAAATTGACGTAGCCAAGCCGCGCCACCCTGCCCTAGGAGCCGCTGGAGTTGGGTGGGAACCAGGGAGAGAAATCCAGTCGGGTTGGGAAGTTGGGACCAGTGTCCCTGTTTGAGATCGGTGTAGGAGCCCAATGTACAAATTCCACCCGTGAGCAGCGATCGCCAAAATTGCATCAAGCCGCTCACATGGTAAAGCGGCAAAATACAAAAACTATTCACCATCTCCACATCAAAAAAGGTCTGAAATCCCTCGACTGCTGCCGCCAAGGTCTCTAGGGTATGCATTGCCCAGCGGATTTGTCCCGATGTTCCCCCGGTGGGGATCATGATCTGGCCCAGAGGCTTTGGCTCAGGATCAGCGCACAGGGCACAGGGAACCTCTCCCCAAACGCGCTGGGGCTGAATCTGTTGGCTTACAGTTTGCCATTGCGGTTCACGCCAGTGGGGATTGCCGAGAAATACAGGCGTGTGGGTCGTAATGGCGGCCCAAAAGCTGGCCAGGAACTCGGTGGGATCGGGAAGGGCGAGGAGTAGGCGATCGCAGGGCTGGGCTTGCAGTTCCTGGCAGCGTTGCATGAAAATTCGTGACCAGCGATCGCCCTCGAACGGCTGAAGACAGGTTTCGGGCTTGAGAGAAGCGAGCTGCACACCCTCAGTCCTCCAGCTCAATCATAAATTCTCCAGACCCATCTTCCATCAGAATTCTCCGTCCATTCGGGTTCCAGAAAACAAACTGGGCTTCTGAGCCATGCTCGATTAAGGCAACTTCGCGTTGGTTTTCAATATCAATAATGCGGAAGTTTCCGCTTTCTCCAGACATGGCTAAATATCGACTATCTGGGCTCCAATCAAATCCGAAAGCGAGCCCAAACCGATCCGGTTCAACCAGTGAGGTGTGAAACATCAATTCGCCTGTTGCAACCGCGTAAACATACAACCCACAAAAGGCATCATTGAGTGCGAGATATTGGTCATCTGGGCTCCAAACGATCCGAAACCAGGGCTTACCCCCATCAAATAAACCATAGGGTGTTTCAAAGATTGATTCCTTCTTCTCTAAATCAAAAACTCTGGTGATGGCACTTACAGGTGAATGTGCCACATCGGGATCATCGTAAACCCTAACAGCTAAATATTGTTTGTTATGACTCAAGATTGCATCAAGGTCTAAATCCAGTGCGATATGAGTAACCTCCTTACTGGTAACATCCAGCAAGAAAATCCCTTCAATACTGACCGAGATCAGCATTTGGTCTTGGAGCCAGTAAACATGAGCGGGATCATCTGCAACAGTCAGTTCCAAATGGCTCTCTGCATCCAATTCAGCCATATTGGCAACGGCAATCTTTCTACCATAAGAAATAGCAAGGCTCTGACCATTTGGATGCCATGCAAGAGCACTTATAATACCCAAGCTACTATTGCTCTCATAAATAACTCTACCCCTAGCGGATGGGCCTTGTAGTGAAATGATGTGAAGTGAATGTCCTGATCTTCGTGAATATTCGAAATTACCGACAATTGTAAAGTGCAGACTATCCGAGCTCCACATTATACCAAACTTTCGAGATATGGATTCTACTTTTTTCTCAAGCTCAACGGTTTGACTTGCTTGCGTTTCCAAGTTAATAAGCTGAACCTTGGTCTCGTTTTTATCTAAAAGTAGTATCGAAAACGCAAGATACTGGCCATCTGGACTCCAAGCCATTTCCTTGGCTCTACCTTCCACTTTGACTTGAATGACGACATCCCCTGTTCCAGAATCAAAGATCTGTAGAATAGACGTATTTTGTTCTGGCTCTATTAACCGTTTTCTGGCAAACAAGCGCCCGTCAGGGCTCCAAGCAATACTGGGACGATTAAGATAATGAGCAGTATCTTCGCTAATTCCCACAGGAATTGGCGAGATATCTAAATCCAGAGAATGTTTGATTTTAAACTTGAAATCTTCTGAGGGTTGCAAGCAATGCTCATTTCGGGAAATCATGGCTTGAGCATTTTGAGGTGGAATTGAGTAATAAATGCCAATGAGGCAGAGTGATACGGCCAGCAGTCGATGAGTAATACAGTTTTTGGTATGCATTACGATTCACTCCATCATTCCTCAAGCTCAATCATAAATTCTCCAGACCCATCTTCCATCAGAATTCTCCGTCCATCCGGGTTCCAGAAAACAAACTGGGCTTCTGAGCCATGCTCAATTGAGGCAACTTCGCGTTGATCTTCAATATCGATGATGCGGAGATTTCCGCTTTCTCCAGACATGGCTAAATATCGACTATCTGGACTCCAATCAAATCCGAAAGCGAGCCCAAAACGATCCGGTTCAACCAGTGAGGTGTGAAACATCAATTCTCCTGTGGCAACCGCATAAACATATAGCCCACAAAAGGCATCATTAATCGTTAAGTATTGGTCATCCGGGCTCCAGACGATTCGCAACCAGGGCTTACCACCATCAGGTAAACCATAGGGTGTCTCAAAAACTGATTCTTGCGTCTCTAGATCAAAAACTCGGGTAACAGCATCTTCAGGTAAAGATGCTAGTGCTGGATCATCGTAAACTCTGACGGCCAAATATCGCTTGTTATGACTCAAAATTGCATCAAGGTCTAAGTCCAGCGCAAGATGAGTAACCGCTTTACTAGTCAGGTCGACCAGAAAAATTCCTTCAATACCGACTAAAACCAGCTTTTGATCTTGCAGCCAATAGAGACTATTAGCGTTACCTGAAAGAGTCAGTTCTACACTGTTCTCTATAGTTGATCCAGACAGCTCAGTGATCTCGATCTTTCTCCCATAAGAAATTGCAAGGCTTTGACTGTTGGGATGCCAGGCAAGAGCGTCAATATAGCTCCTGTCATCATACACCACTCTGCCCCTAGCAGATGAGCTTTGAAGCGAAATAAATTGAAGTAGATTTCCTCGCTTTCGTGAATATTCAAAACCATCGACGATTGCAAAGTTCCGACTATCTGGACTCCACTTTATGCCAAAATTTCGAGATATGGATTCTACTTTTTTCTCAAGCTCAACGGTTTGACTTGCTTGTGTTTCTAAGTTGAGAAGCTGAACTCTGGTCTCACTTTTACCTAAAATTATTACCGGGAACGCAAGATATTGGCTATCTGGACTCCAAGACATATCTTCAACTCGACCTTCCACTTCAAATTGAATAATAATACTGTCTGTTTCAGAATTAAAAACCTGAACAATGGATGTCTTTCTCTCTGGCTTTATAAATCGCTTTCTGGCAAAAAAACGTCCATCAGGACTCCAGTTAATACTTTGGTGGTTGATGTAATGCGTTGTATCTTCGCTAATTCCCACAGGAATTGGCGAGACCTTTAAGTCCAAAGAATGTTTGATCTTAAAATCAAGATCTTCTGAAGGTTGCGAGCAATACTCATTTACAGAAACCATAGCTTGCGCATTCTGAATGGTGGCCAGATACTGAATACTAATGAGGCAGAGTGATATGGAAACTAATCGATTGGTGATGGACTTCTCGTTTTTTTTGTGCATTCTTAAGTTGTGAATCAAATGAGTACTGCTTGTTAAATGCGTTGATTCCTCTTACTGGTACTGACTAGCTTGATCGTACAACGTTCTAACTGCTAGAAGCGAGGTGGCCATTGCCAGTCGCCTACCAGCCTAAAGGCTGCCCAGAAATAGGGATGGTGGCCGACAGTCCAATCCTCTTCTTCTGGATTTGGGTTGTCCACAGTTGCATCAGGTGAGTCCTTTGTTAGCGCTATCATTCTCTTCTGTGCTTGTTGAAGTGCAGCGGAAGGAGATTGATTTCCTTTAAGAAGTGCTTCATAAAAATATTCCATAAATCGCCTTGTGCCGGGGTCACTAATGTACCAAAGTGAACCCAGCACCCGAGGAATACCATTTTGAGCAAAGGTGTGCGCAATAGAGACATATTCACCACTCGCAGAATACCCACCCAGAGTGGTTCGGCAAGCGCTCAATACAAGTAGTTGAGTGGACATGCTGATTTCTGTGGAAGGAATTTCTGGTAGCGTCAGCATACTATCGTCCCCAGATTCATCTCGCAAAATTAGACCACAGTTATCCAAATCACTTGACTTGCAAAGACCATGGGTTACAAGGTGTAGAATTGTGAAGGCTTCAGTTGCCTGAAGAAAACTTTCTTCAGTGACTTCATCTCTGGTAAAAATCTCTGTATCACTCGGATTATGGCTCCAAATATTAGCGCCTTCGTCAAGCGCAGCGGGTAGACTCGGCTGATCCGAAGTGGGAAATTGATCTAGGAGAAAGACCCCCATGGCTTCGGGGTCTAGCTCAGCAAGCTGCGCTTGGGCTTGCTCACGGGAAATTGCAATGCTGGTTGCAGAGGGGAGGTAAACAATTTCGTAGTCCTCGACGAGGAACCGCTCTTCCCCTGAACTATCTGAAATCATTAGGGTGGAAAAAGGCCAAGTGTCGAGCCTCCCCTCTGTTGAGATTGCTATTCGGGAACAGCTTTGGGCTCGGAGATGTTCTAGTAAAGGTTGTATGAGGACTGCACCTAGGTTTTCACTAGGCTGTTCGTATTCATATGTATCTGTCCCTTGTCTAGCTCGCCGCTGTATCATTCGATCCTGTTTTCTCCGCTCAGCCCACAAGTTAAAGCCTGGGCCGTCTTGCTTAGGATCAATGTCACTTAAATCAACTGTCCTTAAATCAATTGCATGGGTAAAGAAACTCTCTCGCGTAACGACCCAGACAAAGATCTGATATTCTGATTGGACTGAATAATAAATCAATGCAGTCTCGTCATCCAGAATTTGATTCTGAATTTCAGCTAGCTTCAAGGGGTCATAATAGTCAACGTTCTGATAGGCATCATTCTTGAGCTGCTCCCGAACGTGTTGCAGCGCTGCCTCTTCTTCAGGGGTTCGCGTTTCTTTCTGCAGCAGCGCCCGCTCTTGGGCCAGGAGGGCTGGATTCGCGCCCTCACGGATATCAATCCCGGAGCGAACGAGCTGCTCATTGTGCAGCCGTGCTCGGCTGCCCTCGCTGGTCTCAAAAGCCTGAACATCATAGCCTGCGGTGGCATCGTCTTGATGAAGCGCCATCAAGATCTGAATTTTGAGTTGATGGTAGGGTCGGACGCTGGCGAAATATTGCTCTCGCTCGGCAGGGATAGAGATCTCAGCTAAGACTTGTTCTGAAAGCGCAATGCAGTCTTGAATTTGGGTCAGGGCAACCTGGAGGTGGTAGCGATGTTGCAGGGCATCGGCGGCCTGCGCTGACTCACCGGCGACGGCATTGTAGCTGTTGTGGGCACTGGTACCGAGAGAGGTGACCTGGCGCTGGCGATCGCCTAGTGAAATTTCCTGAGGTTCACTGGTCTGCTGCTCAGCCCGAGCCAAAGCGGCTTGAGCCAAGTTAGGGGATTCAGTTGTTGTGGCGTTCTGTTCTGGGCTCTCACCAAGATGCGTCAAATCTTGCTGGGATTTTGCGGTTGAGGGGGGTGGGCTGCTCTTTCGGGTCAGTTCCTGCTGAGCCCAATCCGCCATGCTTGCCGCCTTTGCTTCCTGTTCGGCGAGGGTTGGGGGGGGAACATCGGGCTGCTTCCGCTTATGAGTTTTATCCTGATCCGGTTGTTGATGATGTTGCCACGAGGAATCGAACTCTGGCTCCGGTTCAGCATGCTGACCACTCATACAGGTGTTGCTCACAACTCAATGTATTTAATTCTACTGATTTTTTCCCGTGCCTCCCAGCTTCCACTCAAACTGGGTGCCAGTCTTTATTCCACCGCTTTCCCCCGACTAAACCAACGGAAATAGAGTGAAACGCGCAGCTCTTTGAGGGGAAAAAGGAGATAAGTGAGGGGATTAATTGTGACGATAATATTCCGCACGTCCCGCACTGCTAAATTGACAATTTGCCGGGCCACCCAACCCGCTGACATCACACCAATGGGATTGAGGTTGCTCTTAAACGGTCCCAGCACCAACTTACGAATCACACAGGGCGCATCCAGACGCCTGAGCGTGACGAGATCACCGATGGTGCGTTTGCTCAACTCATAGAGTGGGCTCACCGCCGGCAGCACTTCGGCCTCGGAGGTATTGACCCAAACCTCTTTGGTGGCAATCTGTTTGTTGGTTTTCACGGTTTGCAGAAACAGCTCTAGCCAGCGCCAATGGGAAAAGGCATTGACTTCGTAGGAGCGGGCGATCGCCGCTTCATCTCGTTGGTCATGGACATTCAGACCATGGTTAAGAATCAAAATATCAATTTTCTCCAACTGCGCCGCTAGCTCAGCTTCTTGCCCCACGCTCCAGGTAAACGTGGGGATGGGCTTACTGTGTCCTGCGAGCGTAATGGGTTCTGTCCCCGAGGTAAAGGCGATGACTTTTGCGCCGCGATCGCTGAGCGCTTGGAGCAACGACCGTCCCAGCGTACCCGATGCCCCGGTCACGGCGACCCGTTTGCCCTTGAGTGAAAGCGCTGTGCCTAAAATTTTGTCCACAATCGTCAATGTGCCGCAGTAATAAGCGTCCTGATCATCAAAGTGATGCCGCCAATGGTAACTACGATTAACCAACCATGGGGCAGGCGTTGCGTCAAAGGGTCCTGCCTTATGCGTAAAGTCGGTCCATTCCGCCCAACCCGAACCGCGCGCCATGCCCGTGACCAGAAAGCCTAGAGCATAGATAACCCCCAAGCTCAAAGACCAAGGGGCAACCCCCAAGGGGGCGATCGCCCAGACCCAGAGCAGCGCAAAACCCAACATCACCAATGACTCCGGTACATCGTTATACCAATGGGCTTGACGGTAAATGGTCTCATTCTTGACGGACAGATCCGGGCGAAAGACGCGATGATGCCAAACATGGAGCCGATAGAGGATCGGCCAGGCATGGGAGAGGGCATGGTAGCTATCCCGAACCAATTCGATGGCAATGATTGCCCCAAGGCCCCAGAGGCCATCAATTAGACCCTCCATCAACCCAGCGTAGCTGGATAAGCCTCCTCCCAGATCTGCGATCGTAGCCACTCTCTACCTCGTAACATTTAGCTAAGGATTGTAACAACCCTTCGATACAATAGAAACCAAAAAAGTCCTCAAGCCGCTTTGGCGGCGGCTGATCGCACCCCCCTTCACTCCAAATTATCCGACTCAGTTTATCCACCTCTCCCCTGCTAAGCTATGCCTGAACAACCCTGGTCTTCTACCGATACCGACGCCGAGCTAGACTCCTTGAGTTCTTTCTTTGCTGACTGGGTCGAGCCTGACCCTGAAGATGAAGAAGATGAATTTCGCAGCGATTTTTTTGGGGGCAGTGGCGGCCGGCGTCGCAAAGCGGCCTTTACCCTGATGGTGATCTGTAGCGTTGTCTTTGCCTTGCATCTGGTGGCTTGGGGCCATTGGCTGGTTTGGAGCGTTGCGGGGATGCTGGTGGTCTACAATTTGCGCTTGGCCTTCGCTACCCCTGACCCTGTTCCTGCTGCCTTAACCGATGCCGAATTGACCACTGCCCCCACGGTTTCACTCCTGGTTTCCGCGAAAAACGAGGAAGCGGTGATTGAGCGGTTGGTGGATCAGCTTTGCAACCTCGACTACCCGCGCGATCGCTACGATGTTTGGGTGGTGGATGACTACAGTACCGACGCAACCCCTGAAATCCTCGATCGCCTCACCCCCAACTATGCAAACCTCCGGGTGATTCACCGTCCCGCCAATGCCGGGGGCGGCAAGTCGGGGGCCCTCAATCAAGTGGTGAGCCAATCTCAGGGGGCATTTATTGCAGTCTTTGATGCCGATGCGGTGGTTGAACCCGACCTGCTGCGGCGGGTGATGCCGTTCTTCAAAGCCGAGGATATTGGCGCGGTGCAGGTGCGAAAAGCAGTAGCCAACCCCCATGAGAACTTTTGGACCAAGGGGCAACGGGCAGAGATGGCTCTCGATAGCTACTTCCAGCAGCAGCGGATCGCCAGCGGCGGGATTGGTGAGTTGCGGGGCAATGGTCAGTTTGTGCGGCGGCAGGCCCTCTACAGTTGCGGTGGCTGGAACGAAGAAACCATCACCGATGATCTCGACCTTACTTTCCGCTTACATCTAGATCAGTGGAACATTGGCTTTTGCCTGATACCGGCCGTCAATGAAGAGGGCGTCACCCAAGCGCGGGCGCTCTGGCATCAGCGCAGTCGTTGGGCCGAGGGGGGTTATCAGCGCTATCTAGACTATTGGCGCTGGATTATCAGCAACCGGATGGGCTTTGCCAAGACCGTGGATCTCCTTCATTTCTTTTGGTTTCAATATGTGCTGCCCACGGCGGCGATTCCGGATCTGATCATGACGCTTAAACGCCAAGACGCGCCGCTGCTCCTACCCCTCTCGTCGGTGATGATTCTGTTTGCGGCGATCGGCATGATTCGGGGCTTGGTGCGGATTCAAACTCAAACCCAAGAGAAAACTGGGTTCTGGACAGTGTTGCTACAAACGCTCCGGGGCATGATCTACACCACCCACTGGTTTGTGGTGATGCCGGCAACCACCAGTCGAATGTCCGTGCGGCGCAAACGCCTCAAGTGGGTTAAGACTGTTCACGAGGGGAATGTTTCGGTGGTGTCCTAGGTGAATCAAGAGCGTCTGTTTTGGCTTGCGCCTTGACGATCTGCATCATCATATTGCTATACTATTGAGTAGACGTGTGGGCAGCAGCCCATACTCTAATTCCGAGGTTCGACCAATTTTGGTCGAGCTTTCGTGTTTTTAGGGAGTATTTTTATTGCTTTACATTGCTTATCTTGACGAGTTTGGTCATGTTGGCCCCTACTCGAGTAAGAATGATCCTCGCCACTCTACTCACCCTGTATTTGGCTTGGGTGGTTTTGTACTATCTTGCGATCGGGTTCGCTCCTTTTCGACATATTTTTTCCAGTTAAAGAATAACTTGTTGAGCTGGGAGGTGAATCGAAGTAGTATACATCCTGCCAAATGGGAAAAGAAAGGTTCTGCACTACACACGCTCAAGAATGTACAAAAATACCCTGAGCTTCGGAAAGCAACAAACCGATTAATCAATACTATAAAGAGACGCAGAGGATTCCTATTCTATAGAGGAGTCGAAAAGCGACGAAACATATCATCCCATAACTCGAAAAAGTTATATCATTCAGTTCTGAAAGAGGCGATCAAGCGTTTAGATCAAGAATGTATTGCCAGGAACTCGCAGTTCTTATTGATTCTTGACCAACAGGAGGATAAAATGCGTGCTGAGATCGTTGAATCTGCCTCATTTGAAATGTTTGGTGATGCATCCAGAAGATGCTTGATCGAACCTCCGATTCAAGCAGAGAGTCATCTTTACCAAACTCTTCAGTGTGCGGATTGGATCTGTGGACTAGTCGGACGACTGTCAAACTATTGGTGCGATAAAAACGAATACTCAGAACTGGCTGACTTCGAGAGGTATTTTGCCACACGCATAGAGTCTTCACAGCTAAGGAGCAGTATCAGAAAACTCTCTCAAAGATAATATTAGTTCTATGTTCAGCATAGTAATTGGAGTGAACACCAAATCTTTGTATAGAGGGGAATCCAACACAGAGAGTGCCAAACTAATTTTCCGCCGGAGGTAAGACCTGCTGCTTTTTCAGCTTGTCTTGATAGTTTTTGACCTTTTTTTCCAGATCTTTGATGCGCCGATCGCACGCCTTTCCGTGATGTCCTAGGCGATCGCCCGACCCATAACCCAAACGCAATGTTTTCTGCGGCCATAGGACTGCGACGATCGTTGCTCAATGACTGCAAACCCCAGCTTCTGCCAAAATTGAAATCCTACGGTATTGGCTGCAATCACGACCAGAGCAACCTGTTGCGCTCCCTGGTCAAAGATCCACTGCTCAAACGCCTGGTAAAACGATCGCCCTAATCTCCTTTTTCTGTGGTCGGGGTGAATGAGAAATAAACCGATCCACCAGGTTTGTAGTTTAGGGTAATGGCGCATCGCTTCAATCAGGCCAACAAGGTGACTTTGATCATTAAAGAGACCCAAGGAAAAGCGATCGCCAGTTGTTTTGCCCTCAGGAACCACGGCAAATTCTTTCTGTGCTAATTCGGGCTCGGGCGGCAGTCCATGGGTCAGCTCAAAAAATGCTGTGCAGTCTACGTAGAGTGCTTGAATGATGGGTGCATCCTCAACAAACAGTGGTTTGACGGTATAGCCAGGGCGGTGGAGTGAGAAGGGCATCAGGCTTGGGGGTTAGGTGCTCATCGGATCATAGGCCATGTTTATCAATGCGATAACCGATGATAAGGACTACCGCAATCCAATCCGCACTAGGATCAAGAAAGGCAGAGGCAAACGGGGAGAGCACCGCCTCTGTCGCTTACTAGATCAGGGCTGAATCGGTTGCCGATTTCTGGATTAAATCCGGGAGAGCCGCAACCCTTGCTGAAAAAATCTGGCTGCCACTCAGTGATTCTAAGGAGGACGGTTGGCCGACCTCCAGGAGGATAGGATGGTTGGAGAACGCAAGTCTGGCGTGGATTACGCTTTGAGCGAGCGCGAGGTTGCCGAACGGCTTGGGAGCAGCGCCGAGACAGGCTTAACCCCTGAAGATGTGGCGCGGCGCTACGCGCAGTTTGGCTGGAATGAATTGCAATTTAAGCCTGGAAAACCATCCTGGCTAAGGTTTTTGCTGCAATTTCATCAGCCCCTGCTCTACATTTTGCTCCTAGCGGGAGCGGTTAAGGCGTTTCTGGGGTCTTGGACGAATGCCGGGGTGATTTGGGGTGTGACGCTGATTAATGCCCTGATCGGCTATGCGCAAGAAGCGAAGGCAGAGGGGGCGATCGCCGCCTTGGCCCAAGCCGTCACCACCGAAACGACTGTTCTACGAGAGGGGCAACCCCTGCGGATTCCCTCACGGGATCTCGTACCGGGAGATGTGGTGCTCCTGACCTCAGGGGATAAAGTCCCGGCGGACTTGCGGTTGTTGCAGGTGCGCAACTTACAGGTGGATGAGTCAGCCTTGACGGGCGAATCGGTTCCTGTGGAGAAGTCCGTCTCGGTGTTGCCAAGTGATACACCGCTGGCCGAACGGCGCAACATGGCTTATGCCAGCAGCTTTGTGACCTTTGGCCAGGGCCGAGGCATGGTCGTCGCTACCGCTAATGCAACAGAGGTAGGGCAGATTTCACGCTCCCTGGAAAATCGCGTTAGTCTGGGTACGCCGCTGACCCGGAAGTTTGAGACATTTAGCCGCACCTTACTCTATGTCACCCTAACCCTGGCAACGCTGACCTTTGGCGTCGGGCTGGGCCAGGGCGAGTCTTGGATTGATATGTTTGAGGCAGCGGTCGCCTTGGCCGTGAGTGCAATTCCGGAGGGCTTACCGGCCGTTGTCACGATTACCCTGGCGATCGGTGTCAACCGCATGGCCAAGCGCCATGCCATCATCCGCAAGCTGCCAGCGGTGGAGGCTCTGGGCAGTGCAACAGTGATTTGTTCCGATAAAACTGGAACACTCACGGAAAACCAGATGACGGTACAGGTGATTTACGCTGGAGGGCAGCGATATCGCGTGAGTGGCGGTGGCTATAGTCCGAAGGGGGAGATTACCCAGGCGGGTGATCCAGCGAGGCAGGGTCCGGATGTAGTGGAATTCTCGCCGACCTTGCGCCATTGTTTAACGGCAGGAATTCTGTGTAACGACTCCCAACTCCAGCAAACCGGAACGGATTGGTCGGTGGTCGGTGATCCGACGGAAGGAGCGCTGATCGCCGTGGCGGAGAAAGCGGGTTTGAGTCAGGCTGGACTCATGGTGGCTACCCCACGGCTAGATGCGATTCCCTTTGAATCGGAGTACAAATATATGGCGACGCTGCAGAATGCTGCGCCCCGGCTGATCTATGTGAAGGGCTCGGTTGAAGCGCTCTTGCAGCGGTGTACCCAGATGCTGGATGCTCAGGGACAGGCGATCGCCCTCGATGCAGCCCAAATTCAGCAAGAAGTTGCAGCAATGGCCGGACAGGGGTTACGGGTACTGGCCTTTGCCCAAAAAGTTGCCACATCCCAACAGCACGCGATCGACCATGAGGATATTGCCACAGACTTGGTCTTTCTAGGGCTGCAGGGCATGATCGATCCGCCCCGCCCCGAGGCGATCGCAGCGGTTCATGCCTGCCAATCCGCCGGGATTCAAGTCAAGATGATTACGGGTGATCACAGTGCGACCGCAACGGCGATCGCCCAACGCATGGGGATTCAAACCTCAGCTGGCGTCATCGCCTTTGCCGGGCAACCCTTGTCCCAAATGAATGATGCTGAGCTTAAGACAGCAGCCCTGGAAGGGTCAGTGTTTGCCCGCGTTGCCCCGGCCCAAAAGCTGCAACTGGTCGAAGCCCTCCAGTCCAAGGGCCATATCGTTGCGATGACTGGGGATGGCGTCAACGATGCCCCGGCGCTTAAACGGGCAGATATTGGCATTGCCATGGGCAAGGGCGGCACGGCAGTGGCCCGCGAATCCGCTGCGATGCTGTTGACGGATGATAATTTTGCCTCGATCGAAGCTGCTGTAGAAGAGGGCCGCACGGTCTACCAGAACTTGCGCAAGGCGATCGCCTTTTTGCTGCCTGTCAATGGCGGCGAGTCGATGACGATTTTGATCAGTGCTCTGCTCGCCCGAGATCTACCGATTCTCTCTCTGCAAGTTCTCTGGCTGAACATGATCAACTCGATCACAATGACGGTTCCTCTGGCCTTTGAGCCAAAGTCTCAGGGGTTGATGCAGCAGCCGCCCCGTAACCCGAATGAGCCGTTGTTGACGCCACAACTCTTCCGTCGCATTCTGCTGGTGTCCGTGTTTAATTGGATTCTGATTTTCGGGCTGTTTGAATGGGAGAAGTCCATGACAGGCGATATTGCTGTCGCCCGGACGATGGCAATTCAGGCACTGGTGGCAGCACGTATTATTTATCTGCTGAGTATTAGCCAGCTTGGGGCCAGTCTTGGCAACTATTTACGTGGCCGTACCCGCAGCATCACAAATGCCCCGATTCTGCTGCTGGGAATTGCCGCTGCTGTCCTTTTGCAAATCCTGTTTAGCCAATGGGGTCTCATGAATACGCTCTTTGAGACTGCGCCCCTGACCTGGCGTCAAGGGCTCATTTGCTTACTGCCGATGCTGCCGATGATTCCCACCGCCTTGTGGGCGAATAACTTGGATTCACCTCAAGCGCAGGGAAGAGGCGATCGCTAAGCGGTATTCAGCCCATCGTGAACGTGAGTTTCGGTTAAGCGAAGCGATCGCATCTTTAGGGATGACAAGCAGGTTAGAAGCGAGACTAGGCAAAGGATGTAGACATTAACCCGCCCAAAGAAATAGGGTGGAGATTGGAAAACCACCCACCCTGGAAAAATGTTGCCTCAATTGTACCGCAAGGTCATCAGA
>JBCDEB010000121.1:0-22303 GCA_039180005.1 Cyanobacteria bacterium P01_G01_bin.54
CTTGGTGCAAGAGTATTAACATTGTCTATTTTCAAAGTAAATCCCAAAGCATAGGGAGAGATGATTCCTCGGGCAGGCGGGACGCAGATTCGACAAGCTCACTGACCACCTGCACTACGGGCTTCTGGGCTCAATATCCCGTAGCGCGGGTGGTTGCTGAGCGCTTGTCCTGAGCGGAGTCGAAGGGGAGTCGAAGTACATCTTGCCCGCCACCCGGATCAGCCTTTGCTTTCTGTGTTCATACAATCCGGATTCAATATCAGGGAACCCGCCCCCTGACACTTCCCGCTGAGGGAAAATTACCCCCTCAGACTCCGACAATACCGGAGCCGGTATTGTTTGATTCCGCTGAGTTTTAGAGTCTTTCGCGATGTCTACTTATCCAGAATTTATGTTAATTACCCATATTTCTGAATAAACTGATCCACCCAGATAAAGGGCATGGGGACGGGTTGAACCTGGGCAGCGGCTTGTTCATCATCCAAGCTATCACCCACAAAGAGTACTTCGGCTACATCTGGGTTCAGAATTTCGGGATATTGACCTTGAATCAGCTCCAGCATTCCTGGTTGGGGTTTGCGATAGTTGCCCCGTTCATACATCAGTAGGGGAGGGAGCTCCTGTTCCCAGTTGGCGGCAAAGTCCAGTTGATAGCAAAACCGTCCCATCATATCCGGGCAGAAATAGACGGCAAAAATGGAAACGCTCTTGGCGGTAAACATTTGCCAGAGATGTTCCATTTCGAGCAGGGTATCCCCAAAGGTTTTGTGCCCCCGACTGATTTCCCCTTGATTGCTCACCACTAGGAGGGTATGGGGGACATAGTTTTTGATGGCGTTGACGATACCGGGGGTAAACTGCTGCCCTGCCGGATTGACACCAAACTTTTCCGGAGTGCGAACCAGCGTACCGTCTTTGTCACAGATCAAGATTTTCACAGGACGGGTGGGGGGATTTCAATATCAATAATTTTCCGAGCGGGGCCCGATCGCCTACGTTGCGATCGGGCCCAAGATTTAAGCTAAAATTCGATATCCACCTTGCCAACGCGCTTTAAACTCCGATTCAGATATTTTAGAGTAAGCGCCATTGGTGTTGGTGTAGTTAGAGGTAACAGTACCATAAGGATCGTGAGCCGTGAGGGTACTGCCATCATAGGCAATGAGCATAATCACATGACCCCCACGAGGACTGCTAACAGACCCACGGTGAAGGATGTTACAGACGACCGGAAATCCTGTTTTTAATAGGTCTTTGACAAACGGTAAATCCCGATCCGTCATCCATTTAGTAGAGTAACCATACGCTTTAATCGTTTTGGTTTGTACACCGTGATAAATTGTATCGCCATAGCTGAGGACTTTCCGCAAATAGTCATCATCACCACTTAAACCCGGCTCACCTGTCGCCCGCATTAACCAGTCAAGGTACATTGCATTGGAACTACTATTGCAAGTCCGATCGGGCATTCTGTAGTTATCACGCTGGCTATAGTAGTAGGTTTTAGTATTTAGGTCTGGATTATCAGAATATCGCTTCAGCCTCTCCATTTGCATACTAATCGCATCGGTTGTTTTGGGAACATCCAATAGTAAAGCAACACTCCCCGGACCAATTAAGTCATAATGCGCTTGATAATGCTTGATCTTAAATTCTTTGAAGGCCTCCATGGTTAGTCCACCCAGGATACCATCTACCTCTAAATCGTGACCATGCTTATTAAGCAAAGATTGTAATTCTGACATTGACTCTTTACTTAACATACTGACGGGTTTTGCGTCTGTGACTTCGGTTTTTAAGCTCATTATCTTGATCTGATTGCTGAATTCATGGACAAACCAAGGTAGCAATTCTATTTGATCCGTTAAGCCATGATCCTCTTGTGAAAAGAGAGCTATCTCGTTTTGCTTTTACGTATCCTTACAGTTTTGCTAGATCGGTTATTTCGGTTTAATTACAGCATAGTAATTTATTCTTTTAAGCGAATTTTCATCAACTGCAATAAAAAGAAAAGAAAGTTATATAGCCTTTTGCGAAAGTATGAGAACATGACGTCTCCCTTACAAAGGGGAATTAATGTACCTCATGCTCATGAAAAACGTTGTATCAGCACCTCTCTTTTCAGGAGGGCTAGCGTCAGCGCAGTGCCGGAGTGAGATGGATCTTGGCTTCCCCCTAGAACTGCTCCAGTGGCCTGAGTGTTGAGCATTAAGCCAATATTTCCAGTAA
The DNA here is from genome assembly GCA_039180005.1 of Cyanobacteria bacterium P01_G01_bin.54. GTDB lineage: Bacteria > Cyanobacteriota > Cyanobacteriia > Cyanobacteriales > Spirulinaceae > SIO3F2. Next base: position 2,230 of record JBCDEB010000121.1, read on the forward strand.
ACTTGATCGCTGAGGCACCCTATCCAGTTTTCCACCCCATGCAGCTCCGTCCCTACCAAGCTCGGTTTCTCCGTGATGTGCAGCAATGTGTTGTGCGGGGTGAGACCAAGATCTTAGGCTGTGCGCCCACTGGGAGCGGCAAGACGATCATGATGGCCCAACTCTGCCAGGAGGCGATTGCCCATGCCCAGCAGGTCTTGATTGTGGTGCATTTGGATGTGCTCGTGGGTCAGACCTACGACAAACTGGCTCAGTTTGGTCTCGATGGTCATTGTGGGTTTATTAAAGCCGGTTGGCGCGAAGACCGCAGCGCTGCTATTCAAATCGCTTCCGTCCAGACCCTGGCTCGCCGCCAATGGTGGCAGCAATGGCCCGCCGACTGGATCATCTTTGACGAAGCCCACACCACGCTCTTTTCGACGGTGGGCAAACAGATCCGCTATCGCACCCATGCCGATGGGATTCTGCTCGCCCTAACCGCCACACCTTACCGTCTCTCTAAACAGGAGGGCATGGGCGACCATTTAGACACGATCGTCTCCTGCCCGACACCCCAGGAATTGCAAACCTTGGGGCATCTTGCACCCATGCAATATTTTGGCCTCGATGAGGGCGATCGCGTCGATCTCGATGGCATTCGTACCGTGGCCGGTGACTACAACGAAGCTGATCTCAAAAACGCCTGTGATACCCCCAAGCTGGTGCAACGAATTGTCGAAGAATGGCAGCGTCTGACACCGGGCAAGCGCGCGATCGCCTTTTGTGTCGGAGTTGAGCATGCCCACCATGTGGCCGCTGCCTTTCGGGAGGTCGGCATCCCTGCCGCAACCGTAACGGGTGAAACCCCGTTGGAGGAGCGTCGACGTCTCTATGACGCCTTGGGCACCGGAAAACTGTTGGTGCTCACCAGCGTTAATGTGATCTCGATTGGCTTTGACGAGCCCTCAGTGGAAGTGGGACTCCTGTTGCGGCCGACTCAGTCGATCGCCCTCCATCACCAGCAGATCGGTCGGGTGATGCGCTGCTCCCCCCGCACCCAGAAGACCCATGGCATTATCCTCGACCAAGCGGGAAACTGCCTACGCTTGGGTTTCCCGGAAGATGTAGAACGCTACGAACTCGTCTATGGCGGCGAACCCGTCACAGCGGGCATGGGCGAGATGCAAAAGAAACGTTGCCCCACCTGTAGTACACTCTTACGATCGGTCGTTCAGATCTGTCCGGTCTGTGATCATTCGTTTCAATCGCCCTTACAGCAATATCTGGGCAAACTGGTAGAACTGCGCACCCTAGAAGCGGACGAACAACGCCGTGCCTACCGCCGAGCATTGCGATCGGCCTTTCAGATGGGACAAACCCCGGAGCAAGCCCTGGCGAATTGGTGGCAGGCGTTTCCCCATGCTGAACCTGAGCTGGATTGGGCGTTGGGGGCAATTTTTGGCGAGCAGGCCACCGAGACGGACTATGGGGCCTATTGGCACCATCTGCAACGGCTGCAACGGGTGCATCCTGAATTGACGGAGTCAGCGTCGATCGCCATCATGGAGCAGGAGTTTGGCGCTGAAGTGACCAGTTGGTTGCTAGCGCAGCTCAATCAGCCCACGGCAGAACCGGAGCCCCCCCTCAAGCCCAGTAAGTTTCGCAAGCTCCGCTTGTCTAATCTTTAGCACCCCAAACCATTAACCTTGCTGTAATCTTGCCTTTGTCAAATTCTCGGGCACAATAGCAATAGTTGTTTGAAGGAGAGGGGCAGTGACGGAGCCGAAGCCTGCAATCGAGATCGCTGTGGTGGGAGATATTCATGATCAATGGAGTGCCACAGATAATGCGGCATTGGCGGCTCTGGGGGTTGATTTGGCATTGTTTGTCGGCGATTTTGGCAATGAGTCGGTCGAGGTGGTGCGCTGTATTAGCCAGTTGAGCCTGCCCTTTGCTGCCATTATGGGCAACCATGATGCTTGGCATACCGCAACTCCCTGGGGTCGGCAGCGATCGCCCTACGACCCTAACCAAGAAGATCGGGTGCAGGCCCAGCTCGATTTACTCGGCTTAGCCCATGTAGGCTATAGCCAGCGCGATTTTGCTCAATTACAACTGTCGGTGGTGGGGGGACGCCCCTTTAGTTGGGGCGGGCCAGACCTAAAAACCCCAGCCTTTCATCATCAGCGCTATGGTGTGACCAGCATGGCCGACTCGGGCGAGCGCATTTGGGCGGCCGCTCAGGCCGCCGCCCACGATACCCTGATTTTTTTAAGCCACAATGGCCCCCAAGGCTTGGGGGAACAACCGGAATCGATTTGCGGGCGAGATTGGGAACCCAAGGGGGGAGACTTTGGCGATCCAGACTTGGCTGTGGCGATCGCCCGCAGCCATGACGACGGTAAGCGGATTCCCCTGGTGACGTTTGGTCATATGCATCATAATCTGCGCCATCGCAACGATCGCCTACGCGACATTGTGGTAACAGACGCCTGGGGAACCGTTTATTTCAACGCTGCCTCGGTACCGCGCATCAAGACGACTCAGCAGGGTGAAACCCTGCGGAACTTCTCCCGTGTGAGTTTGGTGGGCGGCGAAGTCAAGACCATTGAACTGCTGTGGCTCGATCCGGCTCACACCATTGTCGAAGATAAGCTCCTGTATCGCGGTAGTGCGCTAGTCGAGTAAGTGGACAACGTTTATGGGTCAAGCGTGCCGTGGCACCGCTTAATTTGTGCATTGACCTGGGTTTCAGTTAGGCGAAGCAATCGTATTCCTCAAAACCCTAAAATCTCGTTGTCAGACCCGGTTGTCAGGGGACCAGCCCCCCGACACCTCCCGCTGAGGGGGAAATTGCCCCCTCAGACTCCGGCAATACCGGAGCCAGTATTTTTGTGATTCTGCTGAGTTTCTACAGTCTTGCGCGATGTCTGCTTAGCCAAAACTCACGTTTTTCAACGGCAGCGATCGCCAACCCAGTTGCTATGATGGTTAAGCCTGGAGAGGTGGCAGAGTGGTCGAATGCGCTCGACTTGAAATCGAGTGAGGTGCAAGCCTCCGTGGGTTCGAATCCCACCCTCTCCGTTGCGGAATTTAAAGTGCATGCGGGTTATTGTCATTGGCGGGGGAGCGGCGGGCTTTTTTGGGGCGATCGCCTGTGCCCAAGCCAATCCCCAGGCTCAGGTTACCGTTCTTGAAGGGGCCAGCCAGCCCTTGGGCAAAGTCCGCATCTCGGGCGGTGGTCGCTGTAATGTGACCCACCATTGCTTTGATCCCAAATCCTTAATTCAGCATTATCCGCGTGGCGGCAAAGCCCTGCTCGGGCCCTTCAGTCGCTTTGGGCCCCAAGATACGATCGCCTGGTTCCAGCAGCAGGGTGTCGCCCTCAAAACGGAAGCAGACGGTCGCATGTTTCCGGTTACCAATGATTCCGCAACCATCGTCAATTGTTTGCGCCAAGTAGCCCAGCAAACCAATGTCCAGCTTCGACTCAGCAGTCCCGTGCAGGCGCTGCATCCGCAGGGGCAGCAGGGCTTCTGGCACGTCCGGCTCAAAACGGGTGAGAGCTTGCCAAGCGATCGCATCCTCCTTGCCACGGGCAGCAGCTCCCTCGGCTACCGCTGGGCCCGGCAGGCGGGCCATCAAATTATTGACCCCGTGCCCTCCCTGTTTACCTTCAAGCTCAGCGATCCGCGCCTGGTTGATCTGGCCGGTGTCACCATTGAGTCAGTTCGCCTGCAAATCGGGACGGGCAAACAAAAACGCCAACAAACCGGGCCGCTGCTCGTCACCCATTGGGGCATCAGTGGACCTGCCGTCCTCAAGCTCTCGGCCTGGGGTGCCCGACAGCTCCACAAGCAGCAATATCATCTGCCCCTCTGCATCAATTGGCGACCGGAGCTCAATCCAGAGACGGCCCAGCAGGAGTTATGGCAGCTCAAGCAGCAAAGCCCCAAACGTCAGGTGGTCACCACCGCACCGCAGTCGCTCCCCAAGCGACTCTGGCAACGCTTGGTCTGTGCGGCCCAGATTCCCGCCCAGCAACTTTGGGCAGACGTTTCGAAGCAGGCGATCGCCCGTCTAGCCCAAGAGCTCACCCAAGGCCAATACCAGATTCAAGGCAAAGGCATCTTCAAGGAAGAATTTGTCACCTGTGGTGGGATTAAGCTTGCCGAGGTCAATTTCAAAACCATGGCTAGTCGTAAAGCCAATGGCCTTTACTTTGCTGGCGAGATCTTGGATATTGACGGGATAACAGGGGGCTTTAACTTTCAGAATGCCTGGACAACCGGGTGGATTGCCGGACAAGCCATTGGCTTTGAGTAAAAGATGATCAACATACTGTAGACCATTGAGACGGCTCTCAAAAACCATCATCCAAGGCGGACGAGACGCAGTATTCCTTCGGGAGGCTACACCAACGACTTCACTCACCGTCCATCCGTGCTCGCTTCTTTGAGATCAAACAAATCGCTTCATAACTGCGAACCAGTATAAATTAAACCGAAGACAATAAAAATGTTATTTGAAAAGTTCCGTTTTCATTTGAGAGAAACACGTTTTTCATCCCTAATGATTCTGTTAGCCTGTCTGTTGGCCTGTGCATTGGTTTTATTCTCAGCAATTCAAGTTTTTCCGATTCCGAATACTGATTCTAGAACCTACATTCCCCCAGCAGTTTGGTATGCGAGCCACTCAAATTTTTACAATCTAATTGACCCCATTGTCTTTAAAACTGACATTTTAGGTCAAGGTCGCTTTTGCCTCTATCCTCCCCTATTTCCCTGGATCTTGGGCATATTGATGCTAACAGGATCAACATTTTCAGCCTTTATGGTTTTAGGCATATTCGCTAGCCTAGCAATTATTGTCTTGAGTCTGATGCTCACCCAAATCACTTTATTGCTTAGGAATCGCCTGACCTATGATGTAGCCATTCTCATTTCACTGATGATCATCAGTTATGCTGGGTTTAATATCCCCACTGGGGGACGGCCAGAGTTACTCGCTAGCTTATTTGTCTTAGCGGCGATTGGCATCTTCTACTACGTCCCAGCCCGCTGGTTTGCACTGCTCTGGGGAATTAACTTGGGTCTACTGGGCAGTACCCATCCAGCCGGGGCGGTGATTCTATTGGCCATTTCACTCATCGCCCTACCCCATCGGTTTAGCCTCAAGACATTACTCACCATTCTGCTGGTATCTAGCGGGATTGCGCTGGCACTCATGACCTTGATTATGGCATTTAGTCCCAACGGCTTGACAGATACCCTCATCGGAATTTCTCGCCATTCCCAGTTTCAATCGCTGCGCAAGGTACACAATATCGTCTCACTGGTACAGCATTGGGTCTTTCGTCCAGAATACTTTTTCTTCGGACCAATCCTGATTTTTTCCCTGGTATCTTTTTTAATAAGTAATCGACTGAATTTTACGTCAGACAAGCGGCTAAAAAATATTTATCTAATGGGAGTCTCACTCCTGATATTGTGCCTTTATGGCTTTGGGTTTAGGACGGAACCTATTGCCTATAATTTTGCATTATTTCAGCCCGTTTCTTTATGTGTTTTGCTATATCTAGTCCTAAGCAATAACGTTGGACGTCCCAAGCTCTACCGAGCGGTAGTTCTATCAATGTTACTCATTTCAACGCTATCTCCTCTGCGCACAACAGTTTTGATGTGGCAGACTTGGCAGTCCGGTAAGACCTATCACAATGCTAGAACCCTGTTGGAATCAGAATTAAAAGAGCCCTCATTTATATTTTTCACCCAAGGATTATGGTCTTTGCAGGAGAAACATGACCAAATGTGGCCGTGGGGTGCTGAGCTTCCGGCACAATCTGATCCATTGCCAACAGATGTCGTCTTGCTTCAGCAAGAGGCCAGAAGCGAGTTTTTTACACCTGATAAAGCAAAATTGATTCTAGACTGGCGACAGTTGGAGCGGCCAAAATTTCTAGGCATTCCCTTGAGCAGTGGCCCCCAAGGTTATGGCTTTTCCTTGTGGCAACTTGAGGTTGAATCTAAACGATAGGAATATGCCGATTAATCAAGGAAAGGAAACGGTTTTGCTAAAGGCATTTTGGGGTTAATGAACCAGGCGAAGAAAACGCTTCTTTTCACCTGATACCTGTTCAAGTGTCTGGAGAACCTGTTTGAGCTGCGCTTGATGATGTATTGACAAATCGGGATGATTGATAATCTGTTGAACGGTTGTTTGAGCATGATGGAGAGACACAGCTAAATCTTCAGCGCTGGGCTGAGGCAAGGGAGCATCTTGCTGGCCAGATAAAGGCTTCTCAGCCGTCGCTGGTGTTGCTCCGATTGTCGATGAGTGCCGCAAGTTGGCTTGAACGGGCGGCGAAAGATGTCCTGATTCTGTTTGTTGTGCTTCCAGTTGCTGAATCGTTTGCTGCAAATTTTCGATTACGCCATACATTTCCATGGGGTCAAATACGCGCAGCAAGCTAGTCTGGGTCACAATCCCCAAACCTTGCCCCCAATTCCAGGACACGACTAAGCGACCCACACGACGCTTTTGCATTTCCTGATGCGCTGTCCAAAGCGAGTCTTCCGGGTTGAGCAGAAACAGCGGTGTACTCATCACCTGTTGCGCTTTCGTTTGACCGAGAGCAATTTGTAGCGCCTGAAACTGCACAATATCTCGTTCGGTCACGATGCCAACGGGTTGGATAATTTCATTCGTATCCTGTTGAGTGATAACGACACAACTCACGCGTTGGGTTGCCATTAACTGTGCTAATGCCAGAACCGTAGTGGTTAAAGGAGCATTAATTACGGTTCGAGTCATCACATCGGAGACCCGCCGAAAGCGGAGTAGATTGGCAGGCCGTAGGACTTGACGAATACTTTCGTGAGAAATGATGCCGACGAGTTGCGCTTGCTCATCAACGATCGGTAAGTGACGAATGCGATAGCGACGGAACAAGAAAAGGGCGGCAAAAATTTCTTGGGTGGCTTGCTCTGGCAAGGTGATGACCGGGTGTACCATGACATCGGCAACGGTTGCCGCTTGCCAGTCGATCGACTCAGCTGTCAAGCGAACCACATCCCGTTCAGTGACAATACCGAGCAAGGTTCGATCTTGCACCACCAGCACACAGCTTGCACGAGCAACATGAATGTCAGGCGTTGCAAGGGTTTCGCTCTCAGTGAGCCAGCAAGTGTGATGATGCGATTGGTTGAGCGCGGCGATCGCCGCCGCTAAAGACGTATCGGCAGATACGGTGAGGGGCTTACGGTCAATGGCATCTGCCAAGTTAGGAATCCAAGTCAGGGGCGTTTCAAAGGGCATAGAATAACCCCGTACAGCCTAAGCTGTGGTTTAAATGTACTAAATAGCCTTGATATTGATCGACAGACTGTGTTCTTGACAGACTGTGCTCCCAACCCTATCCCTAGGGCAAACCTCCCTTAACGGGCCTGGGACGACCGACGATTGCTCCTACAGTATCCCGCAAACGGCAGATCTCAAGCGGGTTTGAGTTGAGTCATCCCAAGACGAATGTAACAAAAAATCAGGCACGAGCTATTAAAATCAAAGTTTTTGACAAGCTTTAGGTTATAGTAGAGGAGTGTTACAGAAAAAACGCTGCAAGCATTATATAATGGCGCATCTAAGCATTTTTGGTGTCGATGGCGCTGTCATCTGATCTTGAGGGCACAATTTCTAGCGATCGCGGCGCTTGAGGGTTCACCCCACGTGTTCTCGTGGGCTTACCATAAAGGCGGTCTAGGACACGCTTGACGGAGATGCGTCGCCAGGCCTGTCCCCGTTTAGTGGTGTAGCCCTGCCGATTGAGCCAATCGGCAATTTTTTGCAAAGACTTGCCTGATTTGTGGTGGCGTCGGATCAGCTCAATGATCTGACATTCAGTGGGATCGTTGACCAATTCACCGTCAACGGCTCTTTGCCCAAAAGCAGGGGAGCCATAGCCTGCATAGCCACCATTGCGGGCTTTGACTTGTCGCCCTTGCTCAAGTCGTTGCCAGATTTCTGTAGGGGTATGTGCATTTTCGGCGCTCATGCCGCTCAGTCCTCCTTTCTGTTGTCCTCATTGTATCAATCCTTATATTTCAACCGATGCGATTTTCTTTTTTAGGCCCGCCTGGGGCTGGCAAAGGAACTCAAGCCCAGGTCTTCGCGAGTCGCTGGGGAATTCCTCATATTTCGACAGGCGATATTTTACGGGAGGCGATCAAGAATCAAACAAAGTTAGGGCTTCAAGCCCAACATTATGTTGCTGGTGGTGAATTGGTTCCCGATACGCTAATGATGGGCTTGATTCGAGAGCGATTTGGTCAGCAAGACATCAAGAAGGGGTGGATTTTAGATGGTTTTCCTCGCACCATTGTGCAAGCTCAGGCTTTCGACCAGTTATTGTCAATTGTTCAACAATCCTACCCCCTAGTGATTTACTTTGAGGTTCCTCCGGATATTTTGGTTGAGCGGCTCTTGTCCAGGGGAAGGTTGGATGATACCGCAGAAACCATTCGTCGTCGCCTGGATGTTTATCAGATAGAAACTGCACCACTCATTGACTTTTATCAACGACGGCGCTGCCTGAAATGGGTAAATGGCACCCATTCGATGAATGAGGTTACTGCTCTTTTAGAAACATCAATCTCACCAGTGAGTTCAATCTCTCAAGACCGACAATAAAGTCCAATTCGGAAAGTCAAAAAACTTCATATTTATAAATTCTTCTCTGCCTTTAACTCGAGAGAGTCAACTCAATTTTCATGAATACTATTAGCTGGTACAACCTCGGGCAATCTCAAGTACACTATTCAAGATTTTTTTGTTTTGCAAGCTCATCACAACTAGGAGACACAAGAAATGGAAACGCCATATATTCAAGATGAAAACGAATTTGATACCTTGTTGGCCAATGAGCCCGTATTAGTCGTGGACTGCACCGCAACTTGGTGCGGCCCCTGCAAGCTAGTTGCCCCCCTAATGGATAAGCTGGGTGAACAATATAGCGATCGCGCTAAGGTTTTTAAGCTAGATTTGGATACCAACCAGCCGATCGCCAAGCGCTTTGGCATCAAAAGTATTCCTGCCGTCATGTTCTTCAAGCAAGGTGAGTTGACCGAAACCTTGGTTGGCGTTAAGCCCTATGATGATTTTTGTAAAATCCTTGAAGGACTGCTCTGATCCGTCTGGCTATATTTGCTTTAGTACTTCAGCTTTTATTTTGGAGGTTTTGCCATGCAAATTGCTCAACAGGTTCGCTGTCCGAATTGTGGTAGCTTCGCAAAGCGCCAGTGGATAAGAACTCATCAGATTACAGCTGATGAGGATGTCGTGGAAACGTCTTGCTCCCGTTGTGATTACTTGATGATAATGGGCTCAGCTACCGGCAAAGTGATTGAAGCCTATGCTCCGGGTCAACCCCCGCTAGATTATGCCACGGCTTCAACTAAGCGTGTAGATATTAGACCCTACCTATCCCGACAGGCCCAATCTGGTGGGGTTAACCCAAATGCTTACGACTATAGACGACGCCATTGTTCGTAACTGTGTTCTTAATTGACAAGCGTCTCACATCAAAAAAACAGTTTTTAGGGAAATAAACCCAATGATCAAAGCAGAAGATATCATGACCAAAACAGTGGTGACCGTCAAAGGTTCTGCCACCGTTGCAGACGCCGTCGCCAAAATGAAGGAATATGGCTTACGGGCTCTGATCGTTGAGCCTCGCCATGCGGCTGATCCCTATGGCATGGTGAGCGAAACCGATATTGTTTATAAGGTTGCGGCTTATGGTCATGACCCCAAGGCAATGCGAGTTTATGAAATTATGACCAAACCCTGTATCGTGGTTCGTCCAGATCTCGGCGTTGAATATGTCGCTCGCCTCTTTGCAAATACCAAAATTCGTCGGGCACCTGTGGTTCAAGATACGCTCCTGGGTATTATTTCGGTGAGTGATTTGTTACATAAGGGCAACTTCATTGAACAGCCCCAGCTCCTGTTTCTGGAAGATCGTATTGATGTGGCACGGGATGAGGCTCGAAAGATTTGTGCCGAGAAAGGTGAGACTGCACCCGAATGTGCAGCTGCTTGGGACGTTGTCGAAGAACTGCAAGCGGCAGCTGCCCACCAACGGGTAAAAGATAGTCAGTAAAGATTTTTTTGTGTTCGCTTAAATAATTAAGAGGATAACTCAAAATGATGAAAGCATCTGAGATTATGACGACCAATGTTGTCATGATAAAAGGCTCAGCAACGGTAGCAGAAGCTGTTGCACTGATGAAAGGAAAGGGTCTGCGATCGCTTATTGTGGAGCCCCGCTTTAAGGCTGACCCCTATGGCACTGTGACCGAGACCGATATTGTCTATAAAGTTGCAGCCTATGGGCATGATCCTAAGGTTATGAAGGTTTATGAAATCATGACTAAGCCCTGCATTGTGGTAAGCCCTGATCTGGGTGTGGAATATGTCGCTCGCCTCTTTGCCAGCACCAAAATTCGACGTGCACCGGTCGTCGAAGGTGAGCTACTGGGCATTGTTTCAATCTCCGATATTCTCAATAAAAGTGATTTTGTCGAGAAGCCAAAGTCCAACTTTGAGCTCTATTGCGAAGAAAATCCCAGTGCCTTAGAAGCACGAATTTATGAGGATTGATTACGCCCACGCAATCCCCAGCCAGAAAATTAGCGGGTTGAGCGATCGCTCAACCCGGCATTGATTTGTTAAGGGGGGATAGCATAGAAACCGGGGAGAGTGAGCAGTTCTTGAGTAAACTGAGTTCTGGATAAGCGAAGCGATCGCATTCTTCAACGCCTTGAAATTTCGTTGTCAAACCCGGTTGTCAGGGGTCCAGCCCCCCGACACCTCCCGCTGAGGGGGAGAGGGCTCCCGACGGGCTCCGGCAATATCGGAGTCAATATGATTGATTCTGCTGAGTTTCAGAATCTTTCGCAATGTCTACTTATCTAGAGCTCAGGTTAACTTAAATAATATCGAGCCCCGTTTAGGAAATTATTGATATCGAAATCTCCCCACCCGTCCTGTGAAAATCTTGATCTGTGATAAAGACGGTACGTTGGTTCGTACCCCAGAAAAGTTTGGCGTCAACCCGGCAGGGCAGCAGTTTACCCCCAGTATCGTCAACGCCATCAAAAACTATGTCCCCCATACCCTCCTGGTGGCGAGCAATCAAGGGGAAATCAGTCGGGGGCACAAAACCTTTGGGGATACCCTGCTCGAAATGGAACATCTCTGGCAAATGTTTACCGCCAAGAGCATCGCCATTTTTGCGGTCTATTTCTGCCCGGATATGATGGGACGATTTTGCTATCAACTGGACTTTGAAGCGAACTGGGAACAGGAACTCCCACCCCTGCTGATGTATGAACGAGGCAACTATCGCAAACCCCAACCGGGAATGCTGAATCTGATTCAAGGGCAATATCCCGAAATCTTGAATCCAGATGTAGCCGAAGTACTCTTTGTGGGTGACAGCTTGGATGATGAACAAGCCGCCGCCCAAGTTCAACCCGTCTCCATGCCCTTTATGTGGGTGGATCAGTTTATTCAGAAGTATGGGTAACTTTTTGGGGACAAGGGTGGGCAAGCCAATATGATGTGCTTTTGAATACTAGAGTCTCGCAACTTAACAAGTTCAATACTGTAGGTTGGCGTTGAGCGGAGCGAAACCCAACACAACCCTTTTTATCCTTGAGTTTCATGCTTCAGCCAAAAATATGTATCAACTATGAATGGCTTACTCTTCTTCTTCTGAGGGAGGCTCCCAATCTTCTTCGCAGTGATCGTTTCTTACTTCTCCATTAGGCATTATGGTTTTGCAGAAACGAGTTCCTTCCAGATTGGCCACCTCATATTTAACTCCAGCTGGGTCAGTACCTCCCAATGTAGCATCCTTCAGGTTCACTCCACCTAAATTAGCTTTTGACAAGTTAGCCTGACTTAAATAGGCTCCTTGCAGATTCGCTCCACCCAAATTAACCCCTACCAGGTTTGAATTTAATAGAGAAGCCCCTTCTAGATTTGCCTTTAATAAAGAACTACCCTCTAGATTTGTGTCTAGTAGAGCAGCTCCTTTCAGATTAGCCAAATTCAAGATGGCTCCTTTCAGGTTGGAACTTCGTAAATTAGCTTTTTCTAGGTTGGCTGACCACAAATTGGCTCCTTGAAGGTTGGCCGCCGCCAAGTTAATCTCCTCCAGATTGGCTTCCCACAATCTAGCTCCTTGCAAGTTAGCAAAAAGCAAATTAGCCCCAATCAATCTTACCAATGGAAACCAGCTAGCTCTATCGCAAACAATTTTAGTGAATTGAATTTCTGCCAAGTAGCACTGGGGGGATAAATTTAGCTCTGGTATCACAGCTCTGTGAATATCCAATCCAGTTAAACTGACTCGATCAGCCCACAAATCCTCGATCGCCGCCTTTCTCCCCGACTCAGCCTCACGCCCTACTGCCGAATTGATCACACCCCAAGCCTGATAATGGGTTTGCTTTTTGCGCTCATCCGCATCCAGAAAATAGCCCACAGCTCCTGTAATCAAAGACAGACTCGCTAAAATACTCAATAAATCAATGATGGCGAGATTGGCCAAATCATTCACCAACCCCTCAAGAGCTGCCTCAATCGGATTTCGCTCCACGTCTTCAATCCGCCTGCGCCACCAAAACACAAACTTAAATGCAGCTCGATTCCACGGCCAACGAACCAATCTTTGTGCCCGAAGCCAATCTGTTTCGGCATTTCCTGCTTTATGTCGTGCTTTCCGATTAAGCCAAAGACGATGGGCAACTTTTCGGGTTAGCTGTTCTCGTCGAGATTTACGTTGCTGGATTTTTCGAGAGACCCAATTTCTGAGCTTACGCATATGGATTCTGACTGTCAAACTCGTGTCAACTGAGCGAACAGGGGCTGGTTTACGGTAGCGCTTGTACCATTGCTAGATCTCATGCTGCTAGCTCACTTCTCTAGTGTAATGCCGTGGCACACCGTCATTGGTGCATTAGATTAATAGGGGGTCAATTCCTCAAAACATTGGCGGTGTTGGGTTTCGCTCCACTCAACCCAACCTACTCCCATACACTTTTTTAGCTGTGCCACGGCAGTAGGATGGGTAAATGCGGAGTCTTACTGCCAAACTCGCTTCAATGTCAGTGTAAACCCTGGTAAAACTCTCTCTCCCGACAACACACTCGGCTGTGCCAACACTTCAACGGCCTGGCCCGGACGATAAATCTCCACCTGCTTGTTTTTCGGGTCAATCAGCCAGCCCAACTGAGCACCATTGTCTTGATATTCCTGCATCTTGGCGCGGCGGTTGTTGAGCGTATCCGTTTCTGAGCGCAACTCCACCACAAAATCAGGACAGAGCGGTGCAAACCCCTTGCGTTGCTCCGGCGTCAGCGCCTCCCAGCGATCTTTGCGAACCCAAGCTGCATCCGGGGAACGGTTCGCGCCATTGGGCAATGTGAACCCGGTTGAAGAATCAAACGCTTCACCGAGATCCTCGTGGGCCTCAAACCAGTTGCCCAATTGGGTGCTGATACTCAGATTCCGTTTGCCCGATTCGCTGCCTGTGGGAGGATTCACAATTAATGTTCCAGTTGCTGTCCGTTCGAGTCTCAGATCACGATTGATCGCCGCAAGGGCCACAAATTGCTCAGGCGTAACGTGGAGGGTTAACGCTGGCGGTAACTGAAGCAGAAAAGATTGGGGTTGCGATGGAGCTTGTACCATTGCCAGATCTCACGCGGCTGGATCACTTCTTTAGTGTATTGTGCTGGGTTGCAGTCTGCGTCATTCGGTTTGTAAAACACTGTAACCTTAAGCCCAAGACTGCAACTCATCCAGCCAATAGCTGAGTAATGCTGTCACTTGCGATCGCCGCGCCTCAAAGGTCGCCGCAATCCAAATCAACAGCAGGCCAAAGACAATGCCAATCGCCCACAACAGGAAAGACTGATCCGCCACAAAGAACCAGAGCTGACGCATCACCTTGAGGCCAAAAAAGAGCGTACCCATATAGGCAAAAGCCCGCACCCGGAGCAGCAGGCCGAGCAGGATCAAGGCTAAGAAGAATCCTGCGGCGGCGAGGCCCCAGAGAAATTGCGCATCCGACTCCACCAGGGCACTGAGGCAGATTAAGCCTGTGGCGAAGCTGCGAACGAGATGGCGCTGGTTGCGAACAGTCGCAGCTTGGAGATGGGGCTCAATCTGGGCGAAGTAGAGTAATGAGACCCCGATCAGACTGGCGATCGCAAACCCCCCTTGGAGCTGATATAGTCCCAGGAGTCGCCAAATGGCCCATCCCCCCAGCAAAAGGCTGAGATAGCTGATGCGGGGACGCTGTTCCTGAAGCGCAAGCCAAGCGTATAGCCCGCCCGTGATCAGCAAACTTGAGAGGCCAATCCCCGTCGCTGTAGTCGCAGTGACAACCAGCGGTAAACCCAACGCGACCTGTCGCCATGGTCGTTTGGCCCAGCCCCAAGCCGACCATGGGAGGTGATAAAACCCCACAGCCACCAGGCAAGCCAGGGCACTGCCCCATTGCAATAAAAGAGACAGCGGCATGCTCAGGTAGAGACCGTAGCTGAAGGCAGCGATGCCATTCAATAGCCCCGCGTAGATCCAGTCCTCCCGTCGCCGCCCTTGAATCAAGGCATAAATTGCCAAACCACTGACCACCCCAATCCAGACGAGCCCAGCCGTTGGACTGAGCCCTTCTAGAAATGCCAACAGCGCTAGTCCATTCGCCCCCAGCCAATGTAGATGGGCGATGATTTTTAGCTCACGAATCGATAGGTTTACTAGCCAAGCCAGCCCAGGCGCTAAAGCATATTCACACCCGGCAATCACGGTGGCCAGCAGGGCAAACATCAGCCAACCTTTTGCGGGGCTACCGCCGACTGCCTGGAGCAGTTGATAGGTCAAGAGTTCGTATAGCCCCCAACTGAGGCTGGCCAGGGCAAGGAAAGACAAGCCCCTGAAGCCCTTGTTGCGCCGACTAATGCCCATCACCAACAGGCTAAAGATCAGGGTGTAAACGCCGGTAACGGCAGTGAATTGGTGATGGCCGAGTAACATCCCCCAAGCACCGTAGAGAAAGGGAATCCATTGATCACTGGCCCGATAAGCGCGGCGGGTTCGCCGCACCCAAAGGGTGTCAACGCCCAGACTCAGGGCGGCTAAGACCAGGTTCGCGATCGCCAGTTTCACAAGGTCGGTCTCCCAGAGTAGCAGCCCGCTGGCGACCCATAATTCAACGCCCCATTCCACCTGAAAGCGGCTGAACTCTGAGGGATGCCGCCAATGGTGGTAGGCGATCGCCAGGGTCGCAACACCCATTGCCCCGATCAGATGGTAGAGGTTGAACTCGCTGCCCGTTAGGACTATTCCTCTGCCATATACCCAGCCCAAACCTAGACTGACAACCAGCAGATTCAGGGAATTTAGCGTCCAGGCCCAGCCATTGAGACCCTTGATATACCAGCGACCCCACGCGTAACGCCGAACCTGATCCTGCAAAAACCAAAGCAACAGCGTTGTGCTAGCAACAGAGCCAAGAAAAAGGCCCACAGACGCCTGGGGCAGCTCCCAAAAGGCGTTACAGAGAAAAGCGAGCACAAAACCAATGGTGACGCCCCCCGCGATCGCACCCTGAAGCATTCGGGTATTCATTACCATCAACGCAATGCTAACGCCCAAGCCGACAAAGCGAGTCAGCGTCCAAGGAAAGGTCAGCGGCTGGGCAAGGATCAATGCCAAAAGACTGAGGGTGGCCGCCCAGCGCGATCGCTGCCCTTGAGCGCGATCGCCTAACCCCGTCAACATTAAAGGCGTGATCAGCCACAATACCCGTCCCGGTATCGCCTGGCTGCTCCAGAGCACGTAGCTGATCGCCGCTAAAACCAGGCCCAGATGCCAGGCACTCTCCTGCCACCGTGAGGTCTGACCCCAGCCGCTGACCCCCCATTCGCCAATCATGGCAACCAAAAAGAGCAGCGCCCACAGCGCCAAGCTCAGGTTTGGCCACATCAGATCAAGGGTGGTAAACAGCGCTGCCAGACCTGCAATCTGAGTGAGATAGAGGAGAGTCGGATGGGCATGGGGACGGCGACCGATGGCCACTCCGAGCGTGAGGGCAGAGAGAACCAGATTGAGGGCACGGGTCAACGGATTGACGCAGCTCAATGCGGTTAAACAACAGCCAAACCCCAGCGCCAACCCCTCGGCAACTTGAGTCAGTTCTCCGGATCGCCGCTGCCGCAGTTTGCTTCCCAACCAGAGTGTGAACAGACAATAGGGAAACAAGCCGACGCCCCAGAGGACAATGGGCATCCCCACATCGCTGGGGGCAAATTGGCGGGCGATCGCCACCACCTGCTGCTGTAGCTGTTCTGAGGCCAGTTGCCTCAAGGGCAACAGAGTTTGCAGACCCAGACCGAGTAGACACACGAGATCCACAACCTGGGAGCGTCGATAGAGTCGTTCGCCCACCATGACCAAGGCCAGGCCACTGATGATCAGCGCTTGGACAGCGAAAACCGCTGGAAGCGAAGCCCCACGCCCCAGTAGCAGCAGCCCAATCCCCAACCCGAACCAGGCATTCGGGGCAGCGCGACGCCCCAACCAACAGAGCAGAAAGCCAGCGAGGGCGATCGCCCCGCTCACTTGCGATAGGGGCACACGCGTCACCACTATTACTCGAAACAGCAGCACCAGCAGGCCACCCACCACCGCAATTCGGCTGGGTTGCAACCCGCCCCACAACGCAGAGGCTGGAAGGTCTGCTGTTTGGGTTGACCGGGGCGGGCGATCGCCCCACTTAAAGTCTTGATAGATCACGATTAAACCCGTGACCACCATGCCACTATGAATCGCGAACCCCGGCCAACCCGAGTGTCCCCAGCCCCAGTGCAGCCAGCTCAAACCCAGGCTATTAATGGCGTTCAGTCGAGCCCAGAAAGGGGATGATCTGGCACCTCGCTGCAAGGTTAGGAGCACCACCATCATGACAGTCAAACTGAAGGCAGCACTCACCCCCACCAGCCACCCCGCTCCACTGCGGAATAGATTGACTTGATCCATCATCCAAAAATTCACAGGAATCAGGATCAAGGCGGTGGCCTGCAGCATACGAGCCGTTAGTTGCAGCTTGGGACGACGGCTGAGGTCATAGGCAACTGCGGCAAACACCAGCGTGTAGGCAAATAACAGACCATACTGCCCTGCCGGGGTAAGGTAGCGCCATCGCGTTGCCGCGAGCACCCCAGAGGACACCACCACCATAAAGACGCCCAACAGCATTAACCACAACACATTCAGCTCTGTCATCAAGGACTGCAAAAGTTGCGCTAGCCAATCCGATTTGTGCTTTTGGGAGGGTTGGGGAGTGAGACGTGGCGGTTGTTCGTCCCTTTGGGGGGAAGATTGCAGCGTGGGAACCTGGGGCTGTTGATCCCGGTCTTGTTGCAGGGAGGGTTGCAGCGCTGGGGTTGGGTTACTCTTTACTAACGATGTTTTAGACGGATGCGTTGACTCGGGAGATGCCCCCCTAGAGACCGCTCTGGGTCTTCTACAGGTGAGGTTCTGCTGGCAAAACGCTCGCACCTTCGCATCCGAAATAAGTCCCAGCTGTAGCCATACCTCCAGCCCAGCTAACAGTTCAGGGTGAGTCCGCTTAACCGTGAGATTAAGAGAAAGCTGGGTATATCGATCTGAATCCATGCATTTAAAGGTTCCGAACAAACAAGGGCGGCAGCCATCGCAATTGTGAGATCAACTGAGATTTACGGATGCGCAAGCCTTGTGATCTTCTCGTCATCTTGACTCAATGATGTGGGACGAGCGGACACCTCTACATCTGTCCAAAAACCTACGGTTATGACGCCATCACCGTTATCCCCTCCCAGCTCAAAATTGATCATGACGACACTTGAGACTCAACATTAACTGGTTGATTGTCCATTTGTCCGGTGACCCCCTGAACCGGTGCATTTGAATTTTGCTGAAGGCAAGAAGAGGGGGTGGACGCTAGCCGCTCAAGCAGTCGGTTCAGGTTGGTATTCGCTCGTCGATACGCTTCTAGCTCCCCATCCCTAAGCTGGAGTTCGTCTTGATACGCTGCCTCAATGCGCTTGAGTTCAGACGCATATTGAAGTTTAAACGCCTGCTCGATCGCCGCCTTATCCACAACCTGGGGTGCATAAACACTAATCACAAAAGAGCCATCAGACTTCTGGCTGAGGGTTTGGATCGAGAGTTCTCCCGGCTCGGCCGAGACTTGAAGATTTTGGAATGTGGTGAGGAATGCTTGCCAATCAATACCTTCGAGAAAAACAAGATTGACGGTCTCCTGAGCCTGCTTAAGTAAACCAATAAAATCACCCGTCGCAAAGATTTTATTCGGGTTTTGGGGGCGGCGATTCATGGGGTATTGTTCTTTGCCATCCCAGCCGAGATAAATGAAATCGCACTGAACATCCGTAAAGTGGGTTTGCTCATTAATGCTCCACCGGGCAATGCAAGCTCCTGTTAAGTTAGCACCCGTAAAATCAGCAAACACCGCTTGAGCGTCAACCAGAATCGCTTTCCAAAGGTCAGCGTCCTGCAGGTTCACTTCCCGTAGGTTGGCGCTCTGAAACTCCGCTTTCTGGAGGTTGGCTCTCTGGAGACTGGCTCGCTGGAAATTGGTGTTCCAGAGTTGAGTGCTCTGAAGATTGGCTTCATAGAGGTTGGCGAGCTGGAGATTGGCGCTCTGGAGGTTGGCGTCCTGGAAGTCAGCACCTTGAAGACTGGCACTCTGCAGGTCAGCTTGTTTGAGATTGGCGTATTGGAGGTTTGCGTATTGGAGGTTCGCGTATTGAAAATTAACTTCCCGGAGGTTGGCTTGCTGGAGGTTAGCCACCTGGAGGTTGGCTTTCTGAAAGTTGGCTAAATCGAGGTCGGCATTCCGCAGGTTGGCACTCCGCAGGTTGGCATCCTGACAGTTGGCTTGCCAGAGTTGGGCTGCGGAGAGGTCCGCACGCTGCAGATCCGCGCCCTGGAGTGTGGCCATCTGGAGCTCAATGTCTTGGAGGTTGGCTTCTCGGAGTTGGGCTCTGGAGAGTTTTGCCCCCTGGAGATTGGCTCGCTGGAGATTCGCGCCCCAGAGTTTTGCGTCCCGGAGGTTGGCCCCTTGGAGATTGACTTTCCAGAGGTTCGCTCTCTGGAGATTGGCACCCACCAGCTCAGGTTTGAGCCCAGGATTCTCCTCCCGCCAGGCATTCCAAGCCTTAACGCCTTCTTTCAGCTTTGCCAAGTGCTCAGGATTCGCCACGGTTCATCTCGCTCATCGATACGGCCAATATATCGGAGCCATCTCGCTCATCGATACGGCCAATACATCGGAGACGTAAGCGGCAGCAATCTGAGCCCTCAGTGTTTGGGTTGGCATAAATCCCTGAGCTAGCTGACATCGGGCGATCGCTGCGTCAACTCTAAATTGTAGGTTGGTGTTGAGGGTCGCGAAACCCAACACAACCACTGCTGATACTGGGTTACAGGATTCAATTCAATCTGCACGACAACTCTTCATTTTACGCTTGACAAAACACTAGGGTCTGTTGAACTAGATGCTGCTTTACTGACTGGATTGCGGTTAATGCGTTTCTACGTGTCCGGTAAACTGGGCGGCTCGGGAGGATCTGGCGGCTGACCCCGAGGGGCGTTATTCATCAACCGATTCTCAAGACTCAGGAGGGCATTTTCCAGCCTCAGTACCAGAATTTCCCTGTCTGACTCGTTTTTCTCCTGATTCCGAGTGATTTGGCTTCGGTTTTCTCTGACAACTTGTGCAACCTTTCGTGTGAAATCGTTCAGGGCATCTAAGTCTTTACGCAGCGTTTCTAGTCTGGTAGTGTTGTTGTCAATATTTTTCTTTAAGTCCAGCAAGTTTTTGACTAATTTTGTCAATTCATCTATCCAGCTCATAGTGTGGAAACGATCGCCTCCAACTCTGCTAGTTTTTTCTGGAAACTTTCTTCGAGCTGTTCTATCCTAGACTGTCTCATGTCAATACTGGAATCCAGAATATCCA
>JBCDEB010000122.1:0-22238 GCA_039180005.1 Cyanobacteria bacterium P01_G01_bin.54
GGTGGAAAATCTTTTTTTTTATATGGCAGGCGTATATTCGGTGGCGGCTATGGCCGTCTGACGGGGGGCGAGCTCCGCTTCCTTGCCGTACGCCTCAAAACCGGGGAGGGCATCGGCAAAATGGTCAATCCCTTGACAAAACGTTGGGATCACAGAAGCAATGTCGGTAGCGGCCATAGGTAAAGTTTCCCCACGAAGTCGAAAGAAATATTAAAACAATATTAACGTTTCTAAAGTCGATTCCCCGACAATCTTCCCCCATGAATGGGAAAAGGCGATTGAGACAAAAAACACAATCAGCAATGCGATCCGGACGTAGGGGCTGGGTTTCCCTGCCTGCGTCCGTTCCATCGATCCTGCAACCCCTTGTTCAGGGTTTGAGTGGTTCCACTGATGGGCTGGGTGTGGCAACTGCGCCCCGACAGGAACCGTAGAGCATCGGGTCTTGTCAGCGTGATTTAGCATGGGGGTATGGTTTTCGCTGGCGATCGCCCCCATGTCCTTTACAACCTTTACCGATCTCGCTTCGACGATCTTGGCGTTTTCGCTCCAATACCAGGAAGCAAACTTTATGACGGAGACCGCCGTCCAGCTTGAGCCGTTTTTTCGCGATCGCCTCACAGCTAGCCTAGAAGACGGGGTCGTGTTTAACTCTGAAGCGGCGATCTGTGAGACAATCATCGCGCCGATTCTCCGAGAAACCTGGCTGAGCTATAAACAATTGCTGCAACTTTGGAGCCATCAACCGCTCCGCTATGATGACCAGCTCTCCGGTATTCCAGACTATATGGTGTCGCGGCGATCGCCCCAAGGAAAAATCATTCTGGAGCGACCCTATCTGATCGTGGTTGAGGCCAAGAAGGATGACTTTGATGGCGGCTGGGGCCAATGCTTGGCAGAACTGGTGGCAGCACAAAAACTCAATCAAGCCGTAACGGATGGTGATCCGAATCATGAATCAACCGTATTTGGCATTGTGGCTAACGGTAAGCTCTGGGAGTTTGGCAAGCTCCAGGGCACAACGTTTACGAAAAACACGAAATACTACACCCTGGAGCAACTTGAGGTGCTGATGGGGGCGATCGATTTTCTATTTGCGGCGGGGTTGCGACAGATTACGGGCCGGGAAGGTGAGCCTTTGCCAGAGAATTCAATTGCCGACGCGTAGGACGCTATGCGATGCGGCCGCTTTCCCCTATTCTCAATCCTGTAATTCTAATTTCTATATTGAGGTCTGCGTCATGCTAAACGAAGAAGACCGCGCTAAAGTATCAACCGCCGTTACAGATGCCAGCGATCGCTGGAAAGCCGCCTTTAATGCAGGCGATGCAGCGGGTTGTGCCGCTCAATATGAGGCGGACGCCGTCATGCAGGCCCGTCCCTTTGGCACGTTTAAGGGAACTGAGGCGATTCAAGCCTTTTGGCAGAACTTAATCACGGATGGCTATACAGATGTGGAATATATCGACCAAAAAATCGAAGTTGTCGATGCAACCGCCGCCGTGCTGACCTCAAAATGGCGCATGAACAAGGCATCCGGTGTGATTCACAGAGAGCTCTGGGTGGTGCAAGCCGATGGTGAGGCAAAGCTGCGCGAAGATGATTTTGAGGCAATGGAATGATAAATCGCTATTGGAATCATCGGGGGTTGTATTCGGGCCCAACAATCACGCTAAGGTGAGGGGAAACCACCCGTTTGGTTAATGTGAAACCAAGGAGAGCAAAGATGGGAGCCGAGCGAATTCATCGACCGATCCGTCAGAGTAGTGGGCCAGATCGACAATGGTCAGGGACACAGAAGCAGCCACGGTTGAGGTATAACGTTGGTGCGGTTAAGCCACCAGCTCAGCAACCCCAAGCCCGAGGGGAGTTCGCTTCTCGGAACCTGCTATCCAATCCAGAGATGGCAGCACAGGTCTTTGGCACAGGGAATGGGACTCCTGACTCAAATGGCCCTGAAGAAGACGAAATGAGCACGAATCGCTCTCCGGCAACAAAAGCGCTGGGTCAAGTCACTGATAATGCGCACAATACTCAGAAAAAAGAACCGGAGCATCAGCCAGCCTTAACCAAAGGCGTAGAACTTGGCTTTGAGCCAGGGGATGAACCCCCCAATAATTGCTCAGATCTGATTCGGCAGATCATGAGATTGGTTGAGTCGCTCGGACAGCGCATGACAGAGATGTTGAGAGATGAATGGGGTTTGTACGATGGGAACGTGGGCCCAGACGGCAGTACCTGGGAGGGTCATCAAAAACGATATGAAACAGAGGTGGAGAGTCTTAGCGAGAGATATCGGAAGTTTGACGATGATTGCGATGATTATGATATGCAGTACAACGAAGAGATTGCTTATAGTGAAGCCACTCTTCTGATTAATTCCGAACCGCCGGATCGACCGGCTGATACCACTTCAAGACAAAATGCGATCAATGAAATCCTAAGACTGGGGGGGGAGATCGTGGGCGGCGTGGTCATTATTGCCAAAGGAATTGGCTGGGTTATCGGTAAAACGATCGAGGTTCTGGCTTTCTTCCTTGGCCTTGATGTTCAGCGACAGCATTAAGATTTCAATATCTTGATAACTGAGAGAAATCAGAGATTTAAAGGATTTTAATACAATCTAATCCTTGAAAAACGGTTGCCATAGAGATTTTTGATTGAAATTCAAGTCTCTTCAGGATAATGACATTTGGTCTTGAATTCAGCAGTCTATATTATCCTTTTGCCAATCTTAGACTTAGCTGACACAAAAGGGCTTGATCACTTCCACTGTTGATAATCATGAACAGCATAAATAAGGATCGAGAAATCGAGAAATATTGGTTCTATTCAAATTGCTTTGACCATTTAAGACTACCTCTTTTGGTCAAAGAAGAATGGGCTAAAGACTGTGTCTCTATTTGTGACTTTGATCCAGTTATCCTAAACTGTTTACAGCCACTCAGTGAATGGGTTGACAATGTAGAGAAAACATTTTCCTATGAAGTTAAATCCAACCCACTCTACCAAAGACTGTTAGAGGAGAGTCGGAATTCCGGTACAATCAGAGCGGTTAAATCTGGATATGAACCCAAGCTCCGAAGAAAGTTGTTTTTTGAGGTTTTAAATGCCCTTAAACAACAGACCAGCGAAACGGTCGCCAGAGCATTTGAGAATTGGATTCAGGTGATTTTTTTTACGCCTGACTTCAGGAACGTCTTAAGAGCATGGTGGTTGGTTTTTCTTCGCCTCCGGCCATTTAGAGGGTCATCTGCGGCAGAATATGAGCGTTGGGTTCAGAAAAAAGTTGAACCACCAGAGCATTTAAAGAACATTGCTCCAGAAATCGAGGCGATCCTGAAGCAATTTGAAATTGTAGATGAGATGCGTAGAAATGCCCCGAGAGTTCCAGCCCAGCCTTGGGAAACCGATGTCAAAGAATGGCCCTGTATGGAATCACTATGGCTGTCTCGGTCAACAGGAGCAATTATACGGTTTCAAGCCTTACAACTCATTGCTAATCGTTTCACTGAAGATGAGATTCAAATGATCGTTGATTGGGCAGAGCTGCAAAAAACTCGACTCAGAAACTCGAATCACTTCAATTTGAAGGGGACGAAATATATTTGTCAAACTTTCCCTAGATTTGAAGGAATTTCTGTCTTTGACATTCCTGAAGATGAATTGAACAGCTATATCACCGAGTACCTTGGCAATTATCTATGACATCCATCCCCTTAAATACCGACGAAAACTGGCAAGGCATCCATCATGTCCTCAACCAGATTCGTCCTGCTCTGGAACAAGGTCAACTCACCCACGCCTTACCCACTCCATTACCGCCCGCGTTTACCAACATTGCCCAAACCTTCGGGCTCTCAGAATTTGAGCAGTTTGTCCTCCTCCTTTGTAGCGGTTCCCAGCTCGACCCGGACTGGAATGCACTGCTGGCTAAAATTGCGTCTCCCTTTTTGCCCTATCCCACCTACCAACTCGCCCAAATTGTCTTTACCCAATGCCCCTGGCAGGGCCTTCTGTTCAGCTCCCCCCTACGTCAATGGCAACTGATTGAAACCGATCCCACACAACCAATCCTTACTACCCCCCTAATTCTTCCTGAGCGAATTCTCCACGCCCTCCTCGGTCATCACCCCCTCGACGAAAAGCTCCATCGCCTCCTCCTGCCTCTCACTGCCAAACACAATCCCCTCCCCTCCCAGCACCTCACCATCACCCGTATCGCCGCCACCTGGCATACCCAGATGAGCAGCAATGCCCTCCCCCCCATCCTCCACCTCCAAAGCCCTGACTCCGACAACCGCCGCGACACGGCTTATTGGGTCTGTCAACAGCTGGGTTATACGCCTCATCGCCTGTTGCCCGCCGCTTTGCCCACCGACCCGACGCAACTACAAACCCTGCTCAGACTCTGGGAACGCGAAGTCAAACTCCATCCCGTTGCCCTTGTCGTTGACCGTAACAGCTTAAATGCGACGAATGTTCCCTACCAACGCAGCCCTGATCTCTTTACGTTGCTGGATACCTTGCACAGTCCGATACTGGTCTTGAGTGAGGATGCTCCTTTGGGACGCGATCGCCCCTGGATGACCTTTGAACTAAACAACCCCAACCGCAACGAACAGATCCAACTCTGGCAGCAAACCCTACCCAATTCCCTTACCCCCGAACAACTCAAACCGATCGCCCAACAATTCAACCTCAACCGCCAACAGATCGAAGCCGCCTGTTTGCAGGTTCAGCAGCCCGATCCTGCCGCAGCAACTCCAGACCCCCAAACCCAATCTGGAACGCCTGCCGCGCTCAAATTCGTCCCCAGCTCGACGAACTCGCCCAACACCTGACCACGCGAGAAACTTGGGAGGATTTGATCCTGCCCGAGACCCAAACCCAGACCCTCAAAGACCTGATCAATCGCATCAAATACCGAGACCAGGTTTATGAAGACTGGGGTATGGCGAGCAAAACGAATCGGGGTTTCGGTATTACCGCCCTCTTTGCTGGAGCCAGCGGCACGGGTAAAACCATGGCAGCTAACGTCATTGCCCAAACCCTAAATCTGGATCTCTACCGCATCGACCTCAGTGCCACAGTCAGCAAGTACATTGGTGAAACGGAAAAGAATCTCAAACAGATCTTCGATGCTGCCGAATCCGGTGGCGTAGTCCTCCTTTTCGACGAGGCGGATGCGATCTTTGGTAAGCGCAGTCCGGTGAATGATAGTCGAGACCGTTATGCCAACCTGGAGGTGAGCTATCTCTTACAACGCCTCGAAACCTACAACGGCTTAGCGATCCTCACCACGAACCTCAAGGAGTCAATTGACCCAGCATTTCTGCGACGGTTGCAGTTTGTGGTGCGCTTTCCCTTTCCGGATGAGGCACAGCGTCGGCGAATCTGGCAGCGGGTGTATCCGGAGACGGTGCCCACCGAAAACTTAAACTTCAAAAAGCTGGCGAAGTTAAATGTGGCAGGGGGAAATATTCGTAATATTGCCTTGAATGCAGCGTTTAAGGCGGCGGCTGCGGGGACGGAGGTGACGATGGCGCATCTGTTGGCGGCAACGGAGGGGGAGTTTCGTAAGTTGGAGCAGCCGTTGCCGAGCCAGGAGGTGGCGGATTGGTTGACGACAGAGGAGCCGCAGCAGGCGATCACTCAGGCGATGTTTTCCCTCGATGGGGTGGATTGGGAGGATGCGATGATTACGGAGGAGGAGTTGGCGGAGTGGCGGCGTAAGGAGCAGGCGGAGATTGCGGAACTCAAGCGGCAGGAACGGGAGGGGGATTTTTAGGGTTTGTTTTGAGGAAGTAGGGTAAGCACAATCCCATGAAATCAATATCCAGGGCGTTTTACTCGCCCTGGATATTGAGCATAAAAAAGCTAAGACGCCGCCCGATCGCGCTTTTTCTCCGGCAGCCCCAACATCTCCGCATTAGCCTTACCCGGTGCAATCATCGGGTAGCAGTTTTCATCCTTGACTACATGGGCATCGAGCAGCACCGGACCATCGTAGGCCAGTAGCTCGGCGATCGCCCCCTTTAGCTCACTCCGCTCCTGGATCACCATGCCCCGGACGCCAAAGGCCTCCGCCAGCTTGGCAAAGTCCGGCATCCCCTGCTGCATATTTGAGGCCGAATAGCGCTCGCCAAAGAAAGTCTGCTGCCATTGGCGCACCATGCCCTGCCAACCATTGTTGATAATGATCGTCTTGGCCGCAATGCCGTATTGGGCCAGGGTCGCCAACTCTTGAAGATTCATCTGGAAGCTGGCATCACCACTAATGCAAATGACCTGCTCTTGGGGCAGCGCCACCTTCACGCCCAAGGCGGCAGGCATACCAAAGCCCATTGTGCCCAAGCCCGCACTGGTAATCCAGCGCCGTGGTCCGTAGTTAATAAACTGTGCCGCCCACATCTGGTGCTGACCCACATCAGTCGTGTAATAGGCATTGGGAGCCTGGCGACCAATTTCGGCGATCACCTCCTGGGGCGCAAGCTGGTTTTCGTATTCCGGAATCACCAGCGGATAATCTTCCCGCCAGGTTTGAATCCGCTGCCGCCAGGTCTGGGTTTGGCTGGTATTGCGGGGCAAGCCCAACTCGACAATTCGCTCCAGGAATTGGCCCAGCACCATCCGTACATCGCCGACGATGGGAATATCCGGGGCTTTGTTTTTGCCCACCTCTGCTGGGTCAATGTCGATGTGAATGATTTTGGCTTTCGAGGCAAAGGCTTCGAGCTTGCCGGTGACGCGATCGTCAAAGCGGGCCCCCACAGCAATGAGCAGATCGCAGTCGGTCACGGCAAAGTTGGCATAGGCGGTACCATGCATCCCCAGCATCCCCACCGAGAGGTCATGGTTTTCATCAAAGGCACCCAGCCCCATCAGGGTCGTCGTCACCGGAATTTGAAACTGCTCGGCCAACTGCTGGAGTTCTGCATGGGCCCCCGAAGTGACACAGCCCCCTCCCGCGTAGAGCAACGGGCGCTCGGCTTGCTGAATCAGGCGAATCGCCGCATTGATCTGGCGGGGGTTGCCCTTGACCGTGGGGCGATAGCCGGGCCGTTTGATGCTGCCGGGGGGCATGGGCGAGTAGTCGCATTCTTCGAGACCCACATCCTTGGGTACATCAATCAGCACGGGGCCGGGTCGGCCGGTTGAGGCAATATGGAAGGCTTCGGCAACCGTCGCCGCCATGTCTGCTGCATGACGCACCACGTAGGAATTCTTGACGATTGGCAGGGTAATGCCCCAAATATCCGTTTCCTGGAAGGCATCGGAGCCGATCGCCGCCCGAGTCACTTGGCCGGTAATCGCCACCAGGGGAATCGAATCTAGATGGGCATTGGCAATCCCCGTCACCAGGTTGGTTGCGCCGGGCCCGGAGGTGGCAAAACAGACCCCCACTTGACCTGTGGCCCGAGCATAGCCGTCAGCGGCGTGAACCGCCCCCTGCTCATGGCGTACCAAAATATGTTGGATGTCTCCCCGCGCCTCAGCTCGATACACCTCATCGTAGATTGGCAGGATCGCCCCACCAGGATAGCCAAAAATATGTTTGACACCATGCTGAACCAAGCTGTCAATTAGGGCATAGGCTCCGGAGCGGCGCAGGGGGGCGATCGCCACGGGAGAGAGAGGGGCTGAGCGGGACGATTGGGGAGGAGATGAGACCACGGGCGTTAGGGGGTTAAATGAACGGGTTAGGAAAGAGTCGGGAATTGCGCTGACCTTAGGAGTCGGAAAGCGGAAAGCATGACCAATGGGTCTAAACATTAAACCCGCTCTGCATCGTTTTGAATATATAAGATTGTTAACGATCGCCATGAAAATACGATCGGCAATTTTAAGAATTGCAAACTGATAGGAACATCAAGTTAAACCCTGTTCATTTCAAAACCTGGCGTAGAGGAGGGTTTCAAACCCTCCCCTACAGCGTCTGGGGAACCGCAGGAGAATCGCTCCGACCGAATCCCAAAAACAACATGTTTCAAACTGGACAAGGTTTAAATCAAACTTAATAATTCTGTCGCTCAGGCGTCTTGTCCGCTGGCGATAAGCCCCTATTGTAAATGTCCTAATTCTCACCTGTCTAGGTTGCATTGAGTGAAGATCTATTGTCCCGTCCGAACGCACTGGAGAGGGGAATGGTAAGATTGCCCTATTTGACAGGGAAAACAGGAACTGTGGTTCAAACCATTGCAAGGGCTCCTGAGCAGGCACAACACCTCACCGGAGCTGAACTTAGAACGACCCTCGACCGCTTAGTGGCGAAGATTTTGGCAGGCGATCGCCTCTCCAAGACCGAAGCCCTGCGTCTGACGACGATTGAGGGCGAAGCAGATATTTTGCAGCTCTGCGCAGCCGCCGAACAGGTCAGGCAAGCCTGTTGTGGTAACACCGTTGACCTCTGTAGCATTGTCAATGTTAAGTCCGGCAGCTGCTCAGAGAACTGTGGCTTTTGCTCCCAATCCGCCCATCATCCCGGCGAGAATTCCCCCGTTTATGGTCTTAAGTCCCCGGAAGAAATTCTGGCCCAGGCTAAGTCCGCCGAACTGGCGGGGGCGAAGCGATTTTGCCTCGTTAGCCAGGGACGTGGACCCAAGTATCAACACCATACGGGGGAGTTTGAGCAAATCCTAGCCACGGTGCGACAAATTATCGCCGAGACCAACATTAAGCCCTGCTGTGCTTTGGGTGAGGTGACACCGGAGCAGGCCGAATCTTTACGAGAGGCAGGCGTAACCCGCTACAACCACAATCTGGAGACCTCGGAGAGCCACTTTGCTGAGATTGTCACCACCCATACCTGGCGCGATCGCGTCGAGACCATCCGTAACCTCAAGGCAGCGGGCATTCAAGCCTGCTCCGGGGGCATTTTTGGTCTGGGGGAAACCTGGGAAGACCGGGTCGATATGGCCCTGGCCCTGCGAGCGTTAGGGGTGGAATCGGTGCCTTTGAATCTGCTCAATCCCCGTGCTGGGACGCCGCTGGGTGATTCAGCGCAGCTTGACCCTTACGAAGCGCTGAAGGCGATCGCCCTCTTCCGGCTGCTGCTGCCCGAACAAATCCTCCGCTATGCCGGTGGCCGGGAAGCGGTGATGGGCGAGCTGCAACACCTCGGCTTTAAAGCGGGCATTAACGCCATGCTGATTGGCCATTACCTAACCACTCTGGGTCAACCCCCAGAAGCCGATCAGTCAATGTTGGCTGCCTTGGGTCTAGATGGCGGCGAAGCCCCCATTCCCGGTGAATATTCTGGTGCATAAACATTGACGAGAAAGGCGAGAACGCAACTGCCTGCCCAGTCCCGACGTCGTGCGGTTTTCCCGTTGACGCCGCTGCAACAATTGCTCTGGGCGGGAATTGGTTTGGTGTTGACGATCGGCGGCACGCTGATGGAGGCGGCGATCACCACCGTGCCTTGGCTCTGGCCTGATAACGGGGTGCAGTTTCAGCCGCTGGGCGTCACCTATCAAGTGGGTGGGGCCTTGCTGATTGGCTGTTTGGGGGGCCCCTGGGCTGCGGCAGGGTCACAGCTTGCCTACCTGGCTCTGGGTCTAGCGGGTCTGGCGATTTTTACCCATGGCGGCGGTATAGATTACCTCCAGGAGCCCACCTTTGGCTATCTAGTGGGTTTTGTGCCGGGGGCTTGGCTCTGTGCACGGCTGGCGTTTCGCCAGATGCCCACCTTAGAGGCGCTCATGGCCAGTTGTCTGGCGGGCTTTACGACGATCCATTTCTCAGGGATCGTCTATCAGGTGGCACTCTATCTGGCGAGTCCAGTAGATCAGGGAATGATCACCCTGGGACAGGGGATTTTCAGAAATTCGATTCAGCATTTACCCGCGCAGTTGGCGATGACCTGTGCGGTGGCGGTGGTCGCCTTTGTCGTACGGCGGATTTTGTTTTATTAACCTGAGTTCTGGATAAGCGAGGCGATCGTCTTCCTCAAAACCTTGAAATCTCGTTGTCAAACCCGGTTGTCAGGTCTGTGCCAGCCCCCCGACACCTCCCGCTGAAGACAGGATTGTTTTATGTTTGAAAAAATCCTTGATCTGCTGTGGGGGGGGCTGGGTTTAGGGAGTCCTGCGCAACCTTTAAGACCATCCTGCCAATGAGATGGAGTGGGTTGCCAAGCGGGTAAATCATTGATGGGCACGGTTAGAAACGGATGGTCGGCATATAACTCAACGAGTCGGCGAAGGACTACCTCCCCAATACATCAAGCACAGTTCACCCAAATACTCTCAATTTTTCGCGGAGACATGCCTTGAATTCCCGCATAGGTCGGCAGGGCAACGCCCCAAAACTCTTTAATGATTTGGGTGGTTTGAAAACGGCTTTTTCCATCCCACATATGGATATAGGTATCGGGTTCGATCGCCCCCAAAGCAATCGGGAGCTCAAGCAGTATTTTGTTGCCGCAGATTTTGGGATAAGTCGGCTAAGGGGATGACCATGATGTTTACCGATGAGAAAAAAAACTTTACAAGTTCCTGCTGCGAGACAATCAGGCAGCCGAATGACGCTGCTCGTCATACCAGATATTGACTTCTACAATGAGTTGCTCAATCGGTAACGTCTCTAAGGACCGCCATGCCGCTTGCGCTAGGGAATAAAGATTCGTTTTGTTCTCAGTCGGATACCTGAGCCACTTGTAATATCCTTGATCGTCGTCCATGGTAAAGAACAACGCACAAACAGGGAACGGTAATTCTTTGAGATAATTTCGCTCTTGCTGAGACAGATTGAGGGAGATTTCCTCCCATGCATCTTTGATCACGCCATCTTGAGCTTTGACCTGAACGCCAAAAACTCGACCCGTTGGTAACGTATCATCTCTTAGAATTGTGACGAGCATGTCCAAGCCATAGTCTGACGTCATGCGCTCAATGGCCAAATTTCGGCTGCGGCTGAGATAGACCACTGCCAGATTTTCGGCCCGTTCACCCACAAAAAGCTCTATATTGTGCTTCATTTCACGCCCCACATTTGATATGAGAATGTTGGAGTGATCTTAAACTATACTATTACTAATATACACAACTAACGCTTAAGATTCGAGTTTTTTTTCGAGCGCATTTAAAATTGTGTTAGCAAAATCCGGAACATTATACGAAAATTCTCCATCAGATTTCAACTCACCGCAAGATTCAATATGTGAAATCTCAATTGACTCTTGAGTTAGTAAAACAATGGAGTTATTGAGTGAAAGATTATACCATTCAGGAAACGAAGACTTGAACCTTGCAAGAATTGATCGCACTATTTTCAAGGTGATCGTTTTTGGAATTTCATTATTGATGATGATAATACCAGGATGTTTTGCGGGGATTGCATTCAGATGATCTTCAAGTAATGCATAGTCTATTGTTACAAGCGGATTTCCTTTAGGAAGCAATTCATTGAGCATCTGAGGATCTTTCTCTCCTTTAAGATTGCGAGGATATCTATATACTTTACAGAGTCCTTCTTCGCTGCATCCTTTTTCCAATTTCTTTCCATTTATACATTCATCAAGTTGAAAAATATTCATTTTAAAAAGTACTGATCGAAAAACATAGCAAGATTTTCAATGAGATCTCTAAGTTTGTTGGCGTCTATGTCATAATCTTCTGCGATTTCTGAAATAGTTTCATCTTCTCCTAATTCAGCTAAGACTCTTGCTACTGGAAAACGCGTTCCTTTCAAAACAGGAATACCTCCACGCATCTCAGGATGTATTTCTATGACATCATCAAATAAGTGGGAATCCAAATTGAATCGTCTTTCTACTAATTCAATTATTTCTCTTCTTTTACTTGCTCCTATTGGAGAAAAAGGATAGTCCAGAAAACCATCTTTCTCTCTATTCTCTATTTTATAATGTTCATCCAGACCAAACTCTTTGCCCTTTTATTTTTTTCAAAGAAAGTGGGATGGTAGAGGATGACACCTTTCTTTTTTTGTATTTCAGGAAAATCAATTTTTTTTCATCATGAGCACCTCCTACAATGGATAACATATTTCCAAAAGTTTCTCTTATAGTTAATGCTTTTATTTGCGCCTGTTCACAACTCTCCTGTAACCTAATTATATCGTCTGTATCCATTGCGAAATGTATTTGTTTCTTTGTTGATCCATCAAAATATTCAATCACCATTGAGTGATTTATGATGGCTTTTAATACTGATTTCCCAGAATCATCAAATATAGGGCGGATATCAGTTAATATCTTCAGGTCACTTAATACGTTTTGGTAAAGGTATGTCAGCTCAGAACTTTTGCGCAACATGGCGATCAAAGAGTCTGGACTGAAGAGGGCTTCTAATTCATTACGTTTATCTTTCCATTTCTCAAAATTAATATCACGCCATTCGCTGTCAGGATGTCCATCTATACTGAGAGTCATAATGTCCAGGAATTCTGGAGCACTAACACTTAATCGCTGGCGCAATGAATGTAGACCCATTAGAGATTGCATGAGGTACAATGTCATCTCTCTATTCTCACCATCTAATTCGGATAAGACATAATCCATTAATGAGGCAATATCTTGTAGACCCTTGGATTCTTCAATGACACCATTTATTTTGGTCGCCAAATCAAAATTATTCAGTAAAGATGCAATACCCTCTAAGGCCTCTTCAGATATTCCAATTCGAATTTTTTTTGAACTCATAATCAATACCTAATATCACTACATAAATTACTTTTGTTCTTACAACAAAAAATAATATCTTTGGAGTATGGCTGTTTACTTATTTTAGCCTTATTATCAAATGCATCATTGTAGTCGTAAAGTACAAAGATCTTACTTGTACGACAAAAAGAGCGTCCATTAGCGTTTTCTGCTGATCGCACTTAACCCCAAACCGATCGCCCCACCTGATCAATTGTTAAACCTTGCTGAATGGCCAGGGCGAGCGCCCCCACGGCCACATCCGCCCCCGACCCCAACAGCGTCGCGCCTAAAATTTGCCCCCGCTCCCCCGTCACCCAACGGCAAAGCCCCACCGTGGTCTCCGTGAGTCGAGCCGACAGAAGTTGGTGGCGCGGGGTGGTTTGAACCTGCACCACTGCACCATAACGATGGCGGGCCTGATCGGGTGTCAGACCCACGCGGGCCAGGGGTGGGTCGGTGGGCAGTACCCAGGGCACAGTGCGGTAGTCCACTGAGCGCTGACGACGATGCAAACAGTTATGAACGGCGATCGCCGCCTCATACTGCCCCACAGCCAGATCTGCATAACCGCCGAGCCAGCCGCCACAGGCGTAGAGATTGCGGTAGGGCGTAACACGAAGCTGACGGTTGACCTGGTATTGCCCCGCTGCCCCGAGATCCCTCAACCTTGGCCAGATGCGTGGCGTTGGCTGGGCCCAAATGAGGCGATCGCTCTCCAGCGCCCGATCTCCAGCCTGGAGCCATTGCTGGGATTCTCGCTGCTGGATCTGGCTAACGGACATATGGGTATAGAGCCGAATGCCTGCGGCCTCTAGAATCCCTTGCAAGTATTGGACAACCATCGGGTCTTCCTGGGGCAAGAGGCGATCGCGGGCCACGAGAGTAATCTCTCGACCTGTGCGGCGCAGGCTTTGGGCGGTGACGAGGGTAATGGGCGAGGCCCCCACGATCGCCAACCGCTGGGGTAGATCCTGCCAAGGTTGTTCTAGAAGCGACTCTAGCGTCACAACGGGGTCTAAATTCTGGGCAAGGGGTGGCACGCTGCTCTGTTGGCCCAGAGCGAGAAGATACCGCTTCGCTTGATAATTCACCCGATCCGTTCGCCAAATCCAGGCTGGGGGATTGTGCCAGGTTCCCGCATCAGTCACTTCATCTATGCCGGCCACCGCTAATGTATAGGGCGAGAGCAGGTCTTGGGCGGTCAGCAGGCTTGTATGTTCTGGATCGTAGGTTCGGGTAGTCTGGGTCTGATGTTGGGCGCTCTGGCTTTGAAGCAGGGCATCGTGACGCGGTGCGCCTTGGGTAATTAATGCCACACGGATGGACTGTTGCGCTGCCAACAGTGCTGCAGAGCGAGCTGCGGGGGTATTGCCAATGACAATCAGGTCATATTCATACGTCGGCATGGCTCATTTCCCCTTACGCGTTGAGAATTACGGCTAAAGCATCCAGTAAACGTTGATTGTCAGCCGTTGAGCGCACTGCCACCCGAAAATAATCTTCGCCCAGTTCGGGAAAGCTGAGGCAGTCGCGGATTAGAATGCGATCGCATTTTAGAAGTTCCAACTGCAATTGGGTTGCTGCCACCTGGGTTTTCACCAGTAGAAAATTTGCGGCGCTGGGTAGGGGCGTCAAACCGGGCAGGTCTTGCAAGCCTGCATAAAGTTGGTTTTTCGCCTCGGCCAGCCAAGCCCAGGTGGCTTGGGCAAAGGCCGGGTCTTGAACAATCGCCACACCGACCTTCGCGGCCAAGCTATTGACAGCCCAGGGATCGCGCATTTTTTGCCAACGCCGCAAGCGATCGGGATGACTTACGGCATAACCGAGGCGCAGGCCGGGCAGACTGTAAAACTTGGTCAGCGATCGCAGTACGACCCGGTTGTCCTGCGCCTCAAACTGGCCAATCAGGCTGTTTTGGTCTTCGCCCTCTGGCCCGGTAAAGTCCATAAACGCTTCATCAACAACCAGCAAGGCATAGCGATCGCGCCAATGCTCAATGTCCTGACGTGACCAGCTCTGACCGGTGGGATTGTGAGGATTATTAAGCAGCAGACCGGCTCGGCCGTCTGGCACAACCGAACATAGAGTAGGGGCGGGTTTCAAACCCACCCCTACCGTCTGGACCGCATCCAACAGCGACACCCGACGCAGACTGACGTTACACAATTCCAGCGCCCGCAAATAGTCCCCAAAGGCGGGGACAGGAAGAACGGTGTAATTGAGTTGCGCCAGATCCCAGGCCACCCAGGTGAGCAATTCTGCCACGCCATTCCCAGGCAAAATCCAGTCAGGATCAATATCATGATGTTTGCCCAGCGCCTGACAGAGTTCGGTGTAGTGGGGGTCAGGATAATGGCAGAGGTCGGGGATACTGGCTTGGAGCGCGGCGATCGCACTCTCAGGCGGCCCGAGGGGGTTGATGCTGGCCGAAAAATCCAATAACTCATGGGGGGCACATTGGGCGAGCTCAGCCGCCCAAACGCGGTTTCCCCCATGAGCGGGTCGGTTTAGCATAGCTATCCCTGATGGAATGGGCCTGCCCTAGGGTGCAACCTTTTCCTTGAACAGTTTGCCTGCCGAAAAGGCCGGCACAACGGTTGCGGCAATGGTCATCGGCTCACCCGTTTTGGGGTTGCGACCTTCCCGTGCCTTGCGTTCGCGGGGCTCAAAAGAGCCAAACCCAACCAATGTCACCTTGTCCTTATCAGCGACTGCATCCATGATCGCCTCAACGGTCGAGGTGATCACCTTATCCACATCTTTTTTGGTGATGCCCGTTGCATTCGCTACCTTGTCCACAAGTTCACCCTTGTTCATGACTGAATTTTCCTCTCCATGAGTTTGATCGGTGTGCAAAACAAGAGATAGGAACTGATGTATACAGCAAACTGCCGAAAACCCCGTCCTATCACTGTTTCAATGACTCATTCTAAGCGTAGTCTGGGGAATCTGGATCGCTGAAAGCCCCATTTTTACAGGGTTTTTTGATTTTCTTTGGATTTATAGGGACTCTCAAGCCGGGTGTAGGCAGCCCAGCGAGATGACTTAAACCCTAGCAATGCCTGATGAAACAAGGGGTTGGGCGATCGCCCAACCCCTGAGACCAGGATGAATGATTCGTCAGCACCCCAGATCTGGTGTGACTCGATTTCTTCAACAGATGCTGACACGGTGCTTCCCAGAGAGCGGATTATGCTTCATCTCGACGGGCCAGCAGCACCGGACATTCGGCATTGACCCGCACGTAGTCGGAGAGCGATGTGCCCAAGAGGCGATCCAGATCCGGCAGGGCGCGGGCGATCGAAGGGCGGCGATCGGGAGATCCCAGCACCAAAAGATCCGCATTATATTCCTCCGCAGTCTTGCACAGCTGTACCCCCGGACGACCCCCAGCGACAATACAGCGATACTTCACACCCATTCGTTTGACTTGGGGTAAGGCAGCGGCAATCACCGAGTTGGCTTCGATCTCTGCCTTAGCAGTGGGCACAAAGGCCGGGTCAAGATCCGGGTTGACGCGTACCAGGAGCACCTCTACGTCAGAGCCCTGAGCCAAGAAGAGGGCCAAATCCAACGGGTATTGCGAGGCAGAGGTCTTGTCGAGAGCAACCATAATCCGCTTGAGCTTTTTGACATAGACATCATCACGCACGAGCAGCATGGGTCGATTGGTGAGCTGAAAGACGTATTGACTTACCGAATTTTTTAAAATCGATTCAAGCCGCTTGAGTCCCCGCGAGCCCATGATGATCAAGTCCGCGTTGATTTCATTGGCTACTTCGCAGACTACGGCTTTGGGATCACCCTCGCGCTTCAGGGTGTCAGCCTTATCGGCGGACAGGTTGAGCTCGGCGATCGCCTGTTCTAGGATGCCATCGGCGGCATTAAGCCGCTCATTCATGGTCTTCATGGATGCCTGGGGTGGCACAACATGCAAGATACTCACCGCAGCATCCTGAATCGCGGGTAAATCACGCAGCGATTTAAATACATCCTTGGGGTTGCTCGTCCCCGCATCGGCGAGCAATATTTTTTTGATCATTGAGGGCCGTCCTCCAACCTTGAGAAATCTTAGGGAACTGAATGGAGATAGCAATAAGCAGAGCTGTTCAGACCTCCCTTCACCGAAGCGCGTTGCCGTCTGCTGTCTGTCGGGTGAGCACGGGCGAAACCCGACGTTGCTCTGCCGTTCGCTATCTTTCTTCATCTATGTTCAGCCTACGTCTATTTTTGTCTCGGAAGTTTGAACATATGTAACCAAGACTGTCTTTGGCTGCTGGGGTGGCCCTCTGCAAACCCCTCAACGGTAGGGACTGGGTTTCCCTGCCCCTGTGTTGATCCGATCCATCCTGCAACCCCTTGTTCAGGGTTTGGTTTGTCCCCTAATGGGCTGGGCGCGAAAACCCATTGGCGTGAACTTAAATGCGGGGAAGCCCACCCCGCCTAGCCTAGGGTTCAAACCCCAGGCTAATAGCAAAAGTAGGCTAAAGCCCACTCATTCAGGAAATTCCGGAACCTAACTTTAACGGGTTTTCGCTATGAGCCAAAAACTTATGGAACTTAAGAAAACCTGAGTTCTGGATAAGCGAAGCGATCGCCTTCCTCAAAGCCTAGAAATCTCGATGCCAAACCCAGTTGTCAGGGGTCCAGCCCCCCGACACCTCCCGCTGAGGGGGAAATTGCCCCCTCAGACTCCGGCAATATCGGAGCCAGTATTGTTGATTCGGCTAAGTTTCAGCGTCTTGCGCAATGTCTACTTATCCAGAACTCAGGTTAAGAAAATAAACCAGGAATTCCATAGCGCAGGTGGTCGCTGAGCGAAGTCGAAGTGCGTCTCGCCTGCCAAGGGTTTAGCGCCTTCTGCAATTACCGGATTAATTTCTTAACCTTCATGAGTTCTTGGCAGTTGAGGTTGAAACACGCCTGGTGAATAGATTTCGTGCTTAAGATCTTAAGTTCACACCAATGAGCGATCGCCACCAGCAGCAATGCAACCCAATTGCTATGGTTGCTGTCCCTGGCCCGACAAGGCGATCGAGCTGACCCAACCTCTTGGGGAGTGGCGGGGCAATCCGTTCACACGAACGGGGGGCGCTTGCCTGAAACGGATTTCATACCGCAATTTCAACCACTTGATCCGTCGGCGCTGCGGGTTTGAGAGCATTAGCAACCATCAACCAGCCCTCAACAGCATCTTGGAGATTTTGCTTGACTTCTTCTAATGTTTCCCCTTCTGTAATACAACCGGGTAGGGCGGGCACCTCTGCCCAATATCCTCCTTCCTCTGCGGGGTGAATGATGGCGTTGATTTTCATCGTGTGGGCGTTAATATCAGCGGTTTGGGATTTATCCTAGCGTTAAATCATTGTATCAATACCAATCATTTGCCCCCCTCGATGATGGCAGTTTCCATGTCTTCAAGGGAAGCAGATTGCTGACCGGGTTGATGAAGAATACCAGATAGGGCTTCTACCGTAACGTTAAGCGGAAAGATTTTGACTTGGCCGTCTTCGTCAATCACAAACTCGACTCGGCTACCGCTGACCAGCTTGAGATGCTGCCGAATTTCGTCAGGTAGGGTGATTTGTCTGGTAGGGGTGACGGTGGTGCTGAGCATGGTTGAGGGGGCGATGAGTTGTCTTTGATTTTAGAGTTTAGGCGATCGCCAACTTGTTGCGCCAATGGATAAAAACAACTCGCTCAGTACAAGACAAAAACGTAAAGCTGTAGGTTGGGTTGACGGAGGAAACCCAAAACCGAAAATGTTTTGAACGATCTCAGCTCTGCGAAATGCCAGCCGATCTCAATCAGAAACATCAATCTTGACCAGAAGAATTCCAGAGTTATCCCAAAGCCCTTTATCCGCATCATTCATTCTTAAATCAAGCTTTCCATTGAACTTTGCTTTGTACTCTTTCCCATTCCCCAAGTCAAATGTATCCATTAAATGGTGATCATCTAAATTAGTTATTTTACCTATCAAACTTCCTGGCTTAATAGTATTTATAGGACAATCATTGCATGTACCTTGATACTGATCAACTTGTTCACCAGAGGTTTCAGAAAATCCATATTTCCATAAAGTATCTCTGGGGTTAGATGATATAAGCTTCTTGTCATCTTCACTCAACTTCTTCCTGCCCATAGTCCACTTACCAGCAATAACACGTGCTGTCAGAGTATCCGATTGGTTTACACTTACTCCTGTTTCTTGCCATTGTTTTGTTGAATCCACCGCTATATAATCCACTACCTCTCGATTAGGAGAAGCTTCTATTGCCTCTCGATCAGGAGAAGCCTCTATACGTGTCCCCAAGCTCAATCCTAAGATAAAAACAACAATTCCCATTGATAGGTAAAGCCATAGCTTATTTTTCCCTACATAGTAAAAACCGATAAATCCTATTACAGTAGCAGCGATCACACCAATTCCCTGCCAAGCCGGGTTGCTAAGTAAATTAATCATGCTCATCGTGGTTACTTTCACTGACAAGCAATTCTTCGAGAGTCCCCTAGACCCGTCCGGACAAAAAACCTCAGTAATAATTCTGTGGCTAGGTTGAGTGATAATGGCTGTTGTTGGCGAAGTTCATATTGCGAAAATTGGTGGCAGGCGGGACGCCTGCGCTACGGTTCTGTCCTTCAAGAAAATTTCGTAGCGCGGGCATCCTGCCCGCCACGTCTGGATTCCGGAAAAAGTAAGCTTTTCAGCCCAATCACTCCTCCGCCGTCACCCCAGCGCCACCGCCTTGCACCAGCGTCGGCAACCCATAAGACTCCGGTTTATCCCCCACCGTTGCCCCACCATGGATCATGCCCTGTAAACCCGCTTCAAAGAACGTGTAGGGGAAGTGGGTTTCCGGGCGACTCACTGCATCGAGGCGCTGCTCTAACTCCGGCGGGATGGTAAAGTCCAGCGCCCCCAGATTGTCTTGCAACTGGTGCAGCTTAGTGGCCCCCACAATCACCGAGGCGACCATGGGCCGGTTGACGACCCAATTGAGAGCGACTTGGGCCATGGAGCGATCGAGTTCTTTCGCCACCTGCTCCAACTCCGCTACGATCGCCCAATTCTTCTCGGTGAATTTATTAAAGGCCGGGTTGCCGCTACCCGCGAGCATTGCCAACCGTCCCGACCCCTTCGTCCCCTGCTCCGAAGGCTTGTATTTACCTGAGAGTAAGCCACTGGCCAACGGCGACCAAACCATCAGGCCCGTATGCAACTGCTTGGCCAATGCCGGGTATTCAAACTCAATATTGCGCTCAGCCAGGGAATATTCCAATTGCACCGTGCTGATCGGCTCCCAATGGCGCTCCTGGGCCAAGGTTTGGGCGTGGGCCACATACCAAGCCGGGGCATCAGAGACCGCCACGTGGCGTACCTTGCCCGATCGCACCAGATCATCGAGCGTGCGCATCACCTCCTCGGCCGATGTCACCTGATCCCAAGTATGGAGCATATAGACATCGATATAGTCCGTCTCCAGGCGTTGCAACGACCCTTCCACCGCGCGGAGGATATTCTTGCGGCTGTTGCCGCCCGTGTTGGGGTTACCGGGTTCAGCGTTGTAGCTAAATTTGGTGGTGATCACGAGGCGATCGCGCGTCCCACTCTCCTTCACAAAGCGCCCCAGCATCCGCTCGCTATTGCCATTGGTATAGAGATCAGCGGTATCGATGAAATTGCCCCCAGCGTCGAGATAGGTATCAAAGAGCTGTCGGGCATTGGCCGCATCTGCGCCCCAACCCCAGTCATCGCCAAAGGTCATGGTGCCGAGGGCCAAGCGGCTCACCCGCAAGCCCGTTTTGCCCAAAGTGTAGTAGTTCATCATCAAATCTCCTGTCAATCGAAGTCAACGGCCACCGCCATTCCATTGGTTTACAATCACTACTATCGGGCAATCTGTCCCTGGCTTCTTGGCGTCAATTGCGACATTTTGGTAAAAAATTGCGCTGGCGAATTCACCCGGCGCGATCGTTTTATACCTGCGTTCGTGCCATCTCTCAAGAGAGCACGCTGTCAAAACTTGCGCAGTTCAAACCCTGCACCGTATATCTAGATCCTAGATCACCCCTTCCCCTCTTAAATGACGGTTAAGAATTTAATCCGGTAATTGCAAAATGCTCAAAACTCTTGGCAGGCGGGACGCACTTCGACTTCGCTCAGCGACCACCTGCGCTACGGGATTCTCGTTTTATTTTCTAAACTTCCATATAAGGGGGGTGACGCCGCTGAAGCGGCTGGGATAGCTTACTTGAGCAGGGTTTGACAACAGAACCCCCTTACCCAAGGGGGTCGGCGCAGCCGGGGGGATCTCGTAAGCCATACGACTCGGTACAAGTGCGTCAGTCCTGGCTGTAAATTGTGAACTGCAAACTGGCCTTAAACCGATGCAAAGCCAAATCCATTTTGTCGATAGCCATACCCTCACACCCAAGCCAGACGTCAGTGCGGGTCAGATTTTACTGTCTAGCCGAGATCTAGCTTGGGATGGCATCTACATTGAGAAGGGCGAAAACGAGGAATTCACCCCCGATAATGTCACTGTGGCCCAGCATTATTTTGCCATGAATGTCGGCCCCGCCCTGGACTGGGAATGGAAGGATGGTCAAACGTTTAAGACCCATCGCTATGAAACGGGGGATCTGTGGGTCAATCCGGCGGGTGTGCCCTTTTCCCACCGGATTCGCGGCCATAATCAATTTGTTTTGCTGACGATCGAGCCCCAGAAAGTGGCAGAACTCCTGCCGGATCAACCGCTGATCGAGCGCCGCGTCTTTCGGCGGCAACATCAGGCCAAGGATCGGCATTTACAAGCCCTGATGCAAGCCCTATTGGTTGAGGCGGAGTTGGGGGGGCCCAATGGGCGGCTCTATGGGGATACCCTCTCAACGGCCTTGGTTGCCCATTTTGTGAACCATTACAGCCTGGATACGCCGGTTAATCTCCTCAATCTACAACCGATGGAGCGCCAGCGCTTGGGGGGGGTGATTGACTATATTGAAGCGCATCTGACGGTGGA
Organism: Cyanobacteria bacterium P01_G01_bin.54; assembly: GCA_039180005.1. GTDB lineage: Bacteria > Cyanobacteriota > Cyanobacteriia > Cyanobacteriales > Spirulinaceae > SIO3F2. The sequence continues at coordinate 21,691 of JBCDEB010000122.1, forward strand.
TCTGAGTTTGGCGGATTTAGCACTCACTGCGGGGTTGAGTAAGTTCCATTTTTCTCGGTTGTTTAAGGCGGCGATCGGCCTGACGCCCCATAAATATGTGCTGAAACGGCGGATTGAGCGGGCAGCACAGTTTCTGAAGCAGGGTGAGGCGATCGCCCAGGTAGCCTATCGGTTTGGCTTTACGGATCAATCCCACTTTACACGGGTGTTTAAGCAGGTTAAAGGAGTGACGCCACGTGCTTTTGTTCAGCAAAGACTGTAATGGCAATAAAGGCAACACATTATTCTACACTTTCCTTTTTAACGTGAGTTCTGGATAAGCAGACATTGCGCAAGACTTTAAAACTCAGCAAAATCAACAATACTGGCTCCGATATTGCCGGAGTCTGAGGGGGCAATTTCCCCTCCAGCAGGAGGTGTCGGGGGGCTGGTCCCCTGACAACCGGGTTTGACAACGAGATTTCCAGACTGTGAGGAAGGCGATCGCTTCGCTGATCCAGAACTCATACCAACGAGTCATGACGGGTTATCACCCCCAACGATGAAAA
>JBCDEB010000123.1:0-21874 GCA_039180005.1 Cyanobacteria bacterium P01_G01_bin.54
ATTTACTTTGAAAATAGACAATGTTAATACTCTTGCACCAAGTAAATGAAGCTAGCGAGATCCCCCCGGCTACGCCGACCCCCTTGGTAAGGGGGTTTTCATCGTTGGGGGTGATAACCCGTCATGACTCGTTGGTATGAGACTTCGACTCTGCTCAGCCCAAGGCTTGTCGTTCGTGTAGCGTCCCCAGCGGGGAGAGCATGGATGGCAGGCGGGACGCCTGCGCTACGGTTCTTTCCTTCAAAAATCCCGTAGCGCGGGCATCTTGCCCGCCTCGGTCTCCAAAGTACATCACGGTAGAATCAGTGTTTTGTACGTTAAGCTATATTTCGCCAACCGTATCCCTACCGTCAACCCAACCTACCGTATTCAACTCATTATCAGGTAGGCAAAATCAGCATGCTTATCATCAAAATGCCGATCATCAATATTTGCCCACCCTACCATTGTCAATACAACGTTAAAGCCCAGAGGGTAACGTTGCCTGTTCAGGGTGCGCAACTTGGGTTAGATCCAACGTGTAATGACCTGCCAAAGTAATCCGTTCATAGGACATTGGATAGAGGTGCAAAATATTGGGATTCTGCGCATCGCGGTGGAGTACAATGCCATTAATGCCCACCTGTTTGCGGTAATGCAAGAGTCGGTTTTCCCCATCGAGTAAAACCGTAAAGAAGGGATTAGATTGGGGCGGCTGGGCTTTAAGATCGGTGTAGTCTTGGGTGAAGGGAGTGCCAAAACCCAAAGGCATATAAAGACCCTGACTATAGTCCTCCGGATCAAGTTGGGGCAGGGCATCGAGATCAATGCCGCTGACAATCAGCCGTCGGGTGTTGCCTTCGGTACTGGTAAACGTCAGCTCCACTTCGGTGAGCGCCTGACTCGCCAGCGGTGACCAGACTTGACGGGCGATCGCCCCGCTCAGATGCGCCAGTTCACTCAGGTGCATCTCCCAAATGGCTTCGGGTTTATAGATGCCGGGTGGTACAAAGCTCTGGAACTGCACGGTTTGCTCACGCAGATCTTGCCAGGTTTCCGGTGGCTGGGCAGCCACAACCAATTGAGCTTTTTGAGCCTGTTCACCTTGGGTTAAAACGGCTTCTTGAGCGCGATCGCGTCCGGCAACAATCACTTCCGTTTCCACGGCTCGCAGCGCCGCCAGATTAAAGAAGCGACCCCGATGGAAATTAAAGCCGATCCAGCCTTCCATACTAGATATCAGCGACAAGTAATCGGTGTCATTGAGTTGCGCCACCAGTTGTCCATAGGCACGACGGGGGAAGGTGAAATAGCCCTGGTAGATTTTCTGGCGATCGCCCCCAGCGTTGGCATTGTCCGCATAGAGCGCCACCTCCCAATAGCCCGCCCCCAGGCAATTATTGGTAATGGCAACGCTAATTTGCTCGGCATCATAGCCATCGATGTTCTCAGGCAACACCAAATGTTCAGAACCGGGAGTAAACATCACCCGCTGACGGTTGAATTCACGCTCAGTAAGAAACCATTGGGAGAGGGATGAAACCGCTTGAAAGGGCTCCGGCGCTTGAGGCAACATCAAGCTTAGATCAATATTTTTGAGCTGAACGGGAATCGTTTGCTGGCCCTGTTGCAGCAAAATATTGATGGTATAGTGCTGCTCGGCAGTGGCGGGACTAGAATTCGGCTCAAACGTAATCGATCGCCCCATCCAGTTTGTTTTCAGGTCAGGGTCAGAGGCAATCGGCAACCGGGCCAAACTCTCCGAGCCATAGCGTTGGTAGAGTCCCCACGATACAGTACCGACGGTTGCAAGTAGGGTCAGTCCGAGGGCGATCGCACGGATACGGGCAACAAGATAATTCATGGTTAGCAACCCAACACAATAGATGATTAATTTGCGTCAATCTCTTGGCTTATTTGTCAAGATCAGTCATCACAATTGAGAGAAAGTGCCCAAGCCTTTTCTCTCGATCACGCCGATCACTTTACTTTAAATCAGCATAAAAACGATCAACTGTATAGCACAATCAAATGCAGTGATTGTGCAGTCACTTATCTAGACAAGTGAAGATTTTACACTCGCTAGAGTTCAAATAGCCTGAAGCAGATCAAGCCTGTAAATGTTATTTCTATTACAAAAAATCCCAAATCAGGTTATGGCGTTAGTCGATTCAGTCAGCTCCGATTGATGAACAGCCAGCAGACAGCTTTTGACTTGAGTCGGGAACCCATTCAAGATTGCTTCTGAATGTAGTATCTGGAATGAGTCAGCTCTTGTCTATTCACGTCAGTGAGGTTATGCCAGTTTGATGACTGCACAGTTGTGTATAACTGACTCATTTACCCATCCAACCATGAAGTCCTTGTTATTTATTATGAGGGTCGGTCTGATCGACATGGCGCTCGTTTCAATTTTGGTAATCACACTCAATAGCGGTCAATCATAAGAATAAGGTGGGTCAAGTGTAAAGATCTCAAAACCAAGAACGCCAACTCCAACAAATCCGCTGGGTGAGGAGCGGCTGAGGGGTGTTGAGTCTGGTTACGGTGGCAGCAGAACATTCTCAATTCCACGGTTATGAAAACATTTTCCTCATTTTTGGCGATCGCCAGTTTTGCACTGGTGTTCGGTGTCGGCGGTTTAACCCCAGCCCAAACGCCAGCCCCAACCTGTGAGCGTGCCGAGGTGCCGGCACCGAGTCCGCAAACACGCACCTATACCACCGATCTCGGGATTCAATTCGAGCTGCCCGCCAACTATCGGGTTCGCGCCACCTGGCGAGAAGATCCATCGAGCTATGAGGAGGAGTTGCGTCTTCAAGTGGTGGATCCAGCTATGTTTGCCTATCAACAATGTCTTGCCGACCAAGGTGAGTTGGGAGACTTGTGGGAGCTGGAGTCTAGGGTACTGTTCACCGTTACTATTACGGATCTCTATCCGGCAGAGCCTGAGCTAGGGCTGCAGGACTTTGCAGTAAAACGGTATCGCTGGATGCTGATGCACAGTACGATCGCCTGGATGGAAACGCTCAATGGTGAATCGGTTCTGCGCGTCACCTATCCAGAGTCTTGGGATTATCAACGGCATAAAGGATTGTTGTGGCGCTCTCCAGCGGGCGATCGCCTGGTCATGCTGACCGGAGCAATTGACAATGCGGTTCATGAAGCGGCAGTTGAGCAAGCCATTCATTCGTTTACAATTGTGCCGACACCCGAGAGCAATCAGTCTTTTCTAAAAGACAGGAGCGGGGTTACAAGCCAGCCATCGTAGTCATCACAACCGTTTGCGGCCCAATGGTAGAGATAGACCCTCGGCGATCGCCTGTCCCACTGTACCGCTCGCTTCACAGCAGCTTTAAATTCGCTCAGAGAAATAACAAGATTCCGTAAACCCAGCGCAATGGCCCTACCCAGTCCCCAGACAATCCTTTACCCTAATATAGGTAAATAGGTGTGGTGACAATTTTAAACTTAAGACCCTTCAACTCCATCAAGGCTGAATCTAGAGACATGAATACGCTTCTCCGCAACTCTCTCATTGCCGGTGCTGCCTTCAGCACGGGTCTCCTTACAACCGGAACTGCCCAAGCCGCGCAGCTTGCTCCCGGTTTGTTCGATCTTTTTAATGGTCTAGTTAACCAAGAGAAGCTCGAAGTCCCTGAGGGCGAGCTTGAATTTAACGAAATCGACCCTGAAATGCTCCAGGTGCTCAGCAGCGATGAGCCGATCGAAGTCTTCTTCATCAATGAAGGGGCATTCTTCCTCAATGAGCTTTCCTACACCGCCGATGATGGCTCTTCAGGCGTAGTCTTTGAAGAAGTCTCGTCAACCGATAGCATCCTCCCCGAAGCGAATGGCGCTCTTGACCTTGGCGAAGGAACCGATATCGGCACCTTTGCCCAAGGCACTGTGCTCGATTTCTTCATCACACCCACCAACCCGTCGAACGGTCGTACCCGAGACCCCATTGGCACGGATGCAGCCTCCAACCCCAACGGTTTACAGCATGTCATTGCCAAGTCGATTGAAATCGATGGTGATGTTTGGACACTCCTGGGCTTTGAAGACAATACCAGCTCCCGCTCTGACCGGGACTTCAACGATGTAGTCTTTGTGCTCAAGGGCGTGGGTGAACAGCCCGTCGGTCCTGAGATTCCTGAGCCGACAACATTATTGGGTTTGTTGGGTGTGGCTGCACTCGGTGCAACGACGCTCCGCCGTCGTGATGCTTAAGAGCGAAATCAGTCCCACACCTAACTGTGCGATCGCTAGATCATCACCACAACCGTAGTTCTGCGCAGAGCGATCGCCTCTCCCTCAACACCCATCCCCTTACAATGGGTCAATGCTCTCAGCCAGCATTGACCCGTTTTTTTGTCTTGCCTAGGGTGTAGATGTCTGACCCTAACCCCACGCTTTGCGATGAACCCACCCCATATTCTGCTGCTCAACTGCACAATCAAAGCGACACCAGAACTCAGCGAAATCGAAACACTCTGGAACTGTGTTGCGCCGTTGTATGGTCAGCAACATTGCTCCATTCAGCAGGTGCGACTGGTGGATCATCTACTGGTTGATCAACCAGTCGTTGATCCACAACCGACGGCTCAAGCTGAACCCCTCCATCTAGGAGACACTCTTGCCAAGGCAGATATTCTGATTCTGGGCATTCCTATCCAGCAAGGGACTCCCACCCCGGTCTACATCCAGTTGCTAGAGCACCTGCGGCAGCTTAGCCCAACCCACTGTCATCCCCTGACAGAACCATCGCCCCTCTACAGCACGGTGCTCGGTTTGATTGCCCTTGGGGATACGTCAGGTTGCCAAGATTGCCTGGCCAGGATCAGCTATGACTGGGGTCAACTCGGTTGTGTGAATCCCCCCCAAAATAACGTGGCTTGGTGGCCTGCGATCGACAGCGAGTTGGGTTTTTCAGCAGCGGGCGGGAAATATTCACTCGCCGTCAACCGATCAGCACGGCAATTAGTGGCCAATTCGCTGGCGTTAGCCAACCTGCTCCGGCAAGCTCCCTTGCCGACCCATTTACGGGATATTGACGCGCAGGTTCGGGCGATCGCCCAAGCTGCCCAGCCCCCCACCGTCAGTCTACTCACCCCCAAAACCATTTCTGAAACAGACTCAGAATCCAACAGCATCGCCCCTCGCCATGTTTCTAAACGCATCTGGACGCTCATGCAGGCTGGCCAGCAGCGGGGGTTTACATTCCAAGCGCTGGATCTGGGCGAAAAAATCTTCCGCGCCGAGCGGGGGGGCAAAGGCTTCACCTACAAAGTCTATCCCGGTTATTTCTCCTGTCGCAGCCAATATGCAGACTACCCCGCCGCTCAAACCAAGTCATGCAAGCTGGCGATGCTCACCCAGCAAGGTCTACCCGTCCCGACATCTTATGGCACGTTTGAGACCCTTGCTGAGCTTCCCTGGGCCCAGTTGCAATACCCTCTGGTGGCCAAACCCGATTCCGGTTCCTTGAGCCAGAATGTGTTTGCCAATTTGCAAACGCCAGAGCAACTCAAGGCGGCGGCAGGCGCGATCGCTGCCACGGGTGGGATGATCAAGCTCGAAGCCCATATTCCCGGACGTGACTACCGCATTTTGATCATTGACCATCACTATGCAGGCTGTGTGGAACGCCGTCCGGCTAATGTGGTGGGCGATGGACACCAGACCATTTTGGAGCTATTCCAGCAGCGCAACCAGGAACCGGGGCGGGGCGATCGCGACGAACAGCACACCACCTTGCATCAGCTCGTCTTCGATGACACCAGCCGTCAGTTGCTCCAGCATGCTGGCTACAGTCTAGAAACGGTCTTGCCTGCGGGTGAAATCTTCTATGTGCAAACCAAAATCCCTGCGGCCCTGGGCTCAGACTATGTGGATTGCACCGATGCGCTGCATCAGAGCATTGTGCAAACCTGCATTCAGGCCGCCGATGCATTCCCATCGTTAATCGTGGGTTTTGACCTGATCACCCCCAATATCACCCAGCCCTTGAGCCAAACTGGCGGTGCCTTCAATGAATATAATTTTGTTCCCTACGTTGATCTCCATGAGCATTGCAACATTGGCCAGCCCCGCCCAGTTTGTCGGCTGATTTGGGATTATATTGAAGCCCATGCGACGGAGATTTTGACTGCGGATTTTAAACCATTTTAGTCTTCACTCATTCATCGTTTTATAGGTTGCCACCGCCGAAGGAGAAATGCGGTTTAAATACCGAAAGATCCAATATTTTAGTACCGTATCCAGAATCACCGGAAAGGTGGCAATAAAGAGAAAATTGAAATCTCGACTTTCGGGCAAACCAAAGTGACGTGAAACCCCTTCTAAGATCACTTCCCAACCATGAGGTGAGTGGAAACCCACAAACATATCGGTAAAGAGAATAATTAAAAAGGCTTTAGCTGAATCGCTGAGTCCGTAAATAATCTCATCCAAGAAATCTTTGAGAATCTGGATCTCTTTACGACTCACAAAAATCACCCCACCAAAGGCAGCCAAAGAACAGAGATCAGCACAGATATTAGACCAGGCATCCGTACCTTGATGACGATATTTTTCGGAGATCTCTACCGCCTTATCCCGAAGCTTTGCTGTCATTTCCCCTTCTGAGATCTCTGGCACAAGACCGATCAGGCTCTTAAATCGCAGATCTTTTTCAAAATAGTCCAACTCCTCAAGTGCCTCATTTGTGAAATCTTGATTAACAAAAACAAGCTCACTATGAGGCTTAAAAATTTTGTGTTCAATCAGAGGACTAAAGATAAATGTTTTTGTGAGCTGATGAGTTAGTAAGGGAACAATGATCAACAACAGCAGGAATTTAATGGATAGGGTGGTTCGATTCCGAGCCTGACGAAACTTTTGTACCATTTCGCCTTCAGATTCAGATGTTCGAGGAGTAATTTCTTGCCACACTCGATTGGCAGTATTGAGGATTGAACGGGGCAATGCTCCACTCTTACTGGCAGCACTCGTATTGCGATCCACCATGGATTGAGTGGATTGAGCAGATGTTTTTTGAGCTGCTGGCCGTTGGGGCTCAGGAGGATTGGGCATGACTGCAGTTTGCGTCTGGGGCGACACTTTAACTAGAGAACGCGATCGCTTGTCCGATTGGGGGGGCGGCTCGTAGGCACTCAACACCTCATCAATGAAGTTGAGCTTTTCAATCACCACCGCATCCCGTTCTTTGAGGGCAATATCGTAGCTGAGGCGACGATCGTCTCTTTCCAGCACCCAGTCTCGGGTCGCTCGAAACTCGGCTAAACGGAGATTAATCGTTTTGAGACTTTGTTTGACCTCGGCTTGAAAGTAAGCAACGACGCGATCGCAAAACGCAGTGTTCTCAGTGCTGACTGGCTGACCTTCAAAATGCTCATTCTCGATCGCCCGAATGATCAGCGCCGCTCGGTAGGCTTCATCCAAGGCACGTTCCGGTGTACCCAAGTACCAGCGTTTTGCCGTGCGAACCAAGTTTCGGAGTTTCATGAGCCGAGCAAAGATGAGGTTGGCAGAGATTGGCACTGACGGACTAGACCTAGCCCCTAAGACACGTCATCCATTAATCGCAGCAGCCGTATGACGCCATTCATAATGTACCGATGGGCCGTCATCCATTCGATCGCAAACAATGGCTAGGGGGGGTTAAGGGCCCCGCTTCCTTTTTTTGGAGTTGGGCACTCTATCGCTTATCCCGTAAGGCTTCTGAGGTTAACTTAATGATGCGCCCTAACGCGAGACCAGATCAATCCAGCGCTGTTACCCTTGACGTGACAAGACTCGAGCCGCTTATTAATCCGAGCCCTTTGTTTTTTACAATAGGGAGGCGTAGGAGCTATGGTAGCAGAACCCTTGGCAGCAGTTGGCTGGGGACCTACAATCGAGCTGCCGATTCCTTCCCTTCTCTTCGCCAACCGTGACTGCCCTACCCACTATTTTTGATGGATTAATCGCGCAATCTCGCGAGTCCGATGCCTTTGGCGGCTCGATGAGCGAAGCGGCGATCGCCCGTCGCCGCGAACAATGCCAGAATCTGTGGGACATCGTGGTCGAGCGGAGCCAGGAACTGGGCTTAAACGATGAGGCGGCGATCGCCACCACCTTCTGGCGGCTCTGGCTGCCCCTGGCCCAAGATCTAGTTGAGCAGCAGCAGAAACTCCAGCGCCCCGTCGTACAGGGCATTCTGGGCGGGCAGGGCACCGGTAAAACCACCCTCGCCGCCCTCTTACATCTGCTCTTTGAAGCCCAGGGCTATCGCACGGTGGAGTTTTCCCTTGATGATCTCTACAAGTCCTACATCGAACGGGAGCAGCTCCAGCAGGCTGACCCCCGCCTGGTCTGGCGCGGCCCGCCAGGAACCCATGATGTGGCGATCGGCATTGAACTGCTCGATAAGTTGCGGCAACCGAAGCGGGGACGGCCCGTAGTTGTGCCCCGCTTTGACAAGTCCGCCTGTGGCGGCGCAGGAGACAAGGCCCAGCCAGAGATGATCGACCCGGTGGAGATTGTCATTTTTGAGGGTTGGTTTGTGGGGGCGCGGCCGATCAACGGGGCGGTCTTTGAGGGAGCATTACCGGAGCCCATTGTCACCGAGGGCGATCGCACCTTTGCCCAGGATATGAATGATCAGCTCTTTGACTATATGCCCCTCTGGCATCGCCTCGATCGCCTGCTCATTTTAAAACCCATCGACTATCGCCTCAGTAAGCGCTGGCGCACCCAGGCAGAGCAACGCATGAAGGCAAAGGGTAAGTCGGGCATGAGTGATGAGCAGATTAGTGAGTTTGTGGACTATTTCTGGAAGGCGCTGCATCCAGAGCTATTTATTGAGCCGTTAACCAAAAATTCGATGCTCACGGATTGGGTGGTGGAAATTAATGAGGATCATAGTTTAGGACGGATCTATGCACCCTAGGCAATGAAAATCACCGAAATCATTGATGTAATTTGCCGAGGCAATGCTAACGAGAGTGCAACTTGGCAACGAGCTTGCCATGATGTTGAGCAAGCCATTAACGTAATTGACTGGCCCCATGGCTCTGGAACGTTTAAACTCAACCCAGGAACAAGTAAACATGCCAATGGGGTTATGCCGATAAAAACCCCTGGCATTCAAAAACTCCGCGAACTAGGTTGGCAAACTGAACGTTTACCGAAAGAACTCGCTGGCGTCAAAATGGGCAATCTAGATGCCCTACTCGAAACGACTGGGGGCGTCGTTGGTTTTGAATGGGAAACGGGTAACATTTCATCTAGCCATCGCGCTGCCAACAAAATCATTCATGCTTTGCTCAAAGGCGGTTTACTCGGTGGTCTTTTGATTGTGCCTGCCCAATCTATGCGGCGCTATCTAACTGATCGCATTGGCAACATTACTGAACTCCGTGCTTACTTTCCTGTTTGGTCTGCTATTCAGGTTAATAATGGCGTTTTACGGATCATTGCCGTGGAATATGATGAACTTGATCCAACTGTACCCCTGATTCCTAAAGGCAGAGACGGCATGGCATCACGCTAGCTCGACTCGTCAACAATATCTCGATTAAGATGAGGGGAGACTTCTCCTGTCGTTAATCGCTCAATAATCACATCACAGTTCTCAATTTCCATACCAATCCAATGGCGATGCTTTTGCTCACAAACGGCAAAAGTTGTCCCTGCCCCACCAAATGGATCCAGTACAATGTCACCGGGCACAGTTGAAATTTCCACTACACGAGAGAGTAACTTGGTTGAGAGCTGATTCGTTTTACGTTTCTTGCTTTTAAATTTCCAATGACGAACAGGTGGAATATCGCTCCAAACATCCGGTAAATTCACACCTTTGGGGTTCATTGCCCCACGATGACCACCATAGTCTTTAATCTCTCCTCCACAATGACGACACGTCTCAATAGGGGTGCGGATTTTACGAAAAGTTTTGGGTCGATCGCCTTTGCTGTAGTAGAGCAAACTGTAATGAGATGGATACAACCGTCCACGAATCGGCATACTCATCTTAATATCGACTGCAATCCAATGACGAAAAGTAAAACCCAGTTCCATCAAATAAGAACCGAGCAGAACATTCCATTTTGGCAGGTTATAAATAAACAATGAGCCACCTGGGCACAGTACACGCTCACATTCAGCGATCCAAGATTGCATCCATTTAATATATTCGCTTGATTTACGCCGATCATCAACTTTAGGGCCATACTGTTTTCCCAAATTAAAGGGCGGATCAGCAAATACAGTATCAACAGTTTCACTTTCGACATGTCTCAACAGTTGCAAACAATCGCCTTGAAACAAAATTCCCTGCTCTGTTCTCAGAATTGGCTCTGGACAGTTCGATTTAAAAATACTTTTTGGCATCCACTTTACTGTATCAAATTCCAAGGATTTCTGCTGATAAATAGCTTCGATCATGGGCTAATATTTTGATAACTACAAGTATAATTATAACCAAAAAATTTATCATTTTCAATATCATATAATACTAAATCTTGAAATTATTTTTAGAGCGTAAAAGAATTGAAAGCTTTATGTTTTAGCTTCAAGACCTTTTATTTTTTCCAATTTACGATTTGGATCAGACAAGTGTAACTGCGCAAAACGATTATGACGTGATCTATTGATTCGTTGACCCCATAAAACACTCATAAAGATAATTCCAATCCCAAGCAGTTGCGTTGGTGTCAATGTCTCCTGCAGCCAGACAAAGCCAATCACGGTCGCCATCACCGGACTCATCAACCCCAAGTAAGAAACGGCCGAAGCTTTGAGTCGGGCAATACCGCGAAACCACAGCAGGTAAGCCAGACCCGTGCCCACAATACCTAAGTACATCAGACCTTGGAAATTCGTTTTTGAAAGCGTGGTGAAGGGGCCTTCCAACACCAAAGCCAGCGGCAAAAGCAACGCCCCGCCCACCACCAACTGCCAAGCCGTAAACACCAGCACGGGAACTGGAGGCTGCCAGCGTTTGGTCAGTACTGTTCCGAGCCCCATGGAGGCAGCACCAGCCAATGCTGCCAGAATACCAACGCCATCCAGCTTCGCTCCTGGACTGAGAACGAGTAACCCCACCCCGACAAAACCCGCGATCGCCACCATAATCGCCAACTTAGCGGGTTTTTCCTGCAAAATCAGCCAGGCAAACAACACCACAAGTAAGGGTTGAATTGCGCCTGCTGTGGCCGCCACACCGCCCGGCAGGCGATAGGCTGCCACAAATAATAAGGCCTGGAAAATGCCAATATTTAAGCCGCCCAGGATTAAGATACGCCACCACCAAATCCCCTGGGGCAGGCGTCGGAGGGCGATCGTCAACAACATGCCAATGGGGAGTGAACGGAGGGCTGCCACCAGTAGCGGATGACCCGGTGGTAAGAACTCGGTGGCCACAATGTAGGTGGTTCCCCACGCCATGGGCGCTAAAGCAGTGAGCAGAATATCGAACCCGGGGTGAGTGCGTTTCATAGCAAAGGAGAGATTAAAGAAACAACAGACGTTCGTAATGCCAGGACTTACGCCGTTCAAACCCGCACGCTATATCTAGATCCGAGATCTCCTCTACCCCCCTTAAATGAAGGTTAAGAATTTAGTCCGGTAATTGCAGAAGGTGCTGAACCCTTGGCAGGCGAGACGCCTGCGCTACGGAATTTCCCGATTTATTTTCTTAAGTTCCATATAAGAGGGAGGCGGAGCCGGGGGCTCTCGAAAGCCTTGCTTGCTCGGTGTAAGTGCGTCAGTCCTGCCTTGCCTATATGCTAATTTGTTCATTCAAAGTAAACAATACACAATTCAATCAATAAATTAGTTACTAAAAGTGAATAATAAATGGAACGTTTAGTCGCCCTAACTGTGTTTCGCCATGCTGCTGAACTCGGCAGCTTTGCGGCAACCTCCAGGCATTTAGATCTTTCGCCAGCGGCTGTGAGTAAGAATATTGGTGAACTGGAAGCCCATCTTGGCGTGCGGCTTTTTAACCGCACAACCCGGCGGATGAGTCTAACGGAGGCAGGCACGCTCTATTACGAGCGCATTGTTCGGGTGCTCGATGATCTCGCAACAGCGGATGATGTTCTGAGGGCAACCCAAGCGACCCCGAGGGGGCTGCTACGGGTGAGCGCACCGATGACGGTGACGTTGCTCTGCCTGTCTACGGCGATCCCGAAGTTTCTAACCCGCTATCCAGAGGTGTCGCTGGATTTGCAATTGGACGATCGCCGCGTTGATATTGTTGAGCAGGGCTTTGATCTGGCGCTGCGGGGCAGTGACAATCTGGAAGACTCCAGCTTGATCGCCCGAAAGCTGATGACGTTAAGGCATGTGGTTTGTGGTGCGCCGTCTTATTTTGAGCAGTATGGTGTGCCAACATCGCCAGAAGACTTAGCGAGCCATATCTGCATTCAGTTCACGCTATCGGGTCATGCCAATGTTTGGACGTTTAAGGGGGGCGATCGCACCGTTAACATACCCATCCAGGGCCGCTACAAAGTCAACTCCAGCCTAGCCATTCGCGATGCCTTGCGAGCAGGCTTTGGCTTAAGCCTGATTCCTTGGATTTATGTTCGTGACGATCTTAGGGCAGGGCGCTTACAAGCGGTATTATCGGAATGGTTACCAAATTCTGCAACACTCTATGCCATTTATCCCTCCAAGCGCTATCTAACCTCCAAGGTAAGAGCTTTTCTCGATTTTTTAGTTGAGGAGATGAGCGAGAATGAGTGAGGGGGGATTTGTCCTATTCCCAGACCCTTAGTGAAGGGGAAGCAAATCTGTATAAAACGCTAATAAGGGGATTACACAGAAAATCTCCGTATACCATACCGATAGAGGATGTTATATGGATAACATCTTCATAAAACCCGCACATAATAGCTATTCGCTGTGGTGGTAAAGGTGGCGAGATAACATTCTATCCAGATCCTTTACCAATGGAATAACGAAACTCTACTCTCGTTATTCTACATAGCTGAGATGTACGTTATGAATCTTTACAAAAAAATCTAGTTCATTGTATTAAGCATGAAAATCCAAAAAACTATCTATGTTTTGGCAGTCCCAGATCTGGAAAAATCTGCTGAATTTTTTCGCAACGTATTAGATTTCACGATTCACGAGATTGGCGATCCAGGATGGCGAATGTTCACAAGAGATCAATGTCGAATCATGGCTGGACATTGTCCGGACGCCATTCACCCAAGTGAAATTGGCGATCATTCTTATTTCGGATACTTTGTTGTTGATGATGTAGATGATTACTATGGCATGGTTAGCTCAAAAGGTGCAGAAATCATTAAGCCTCTCAAGAGTGAAGCATGGGGAATGCGAGAATTTGGGATAAAAACCATTGATGGACATCGAATTATGATTGGTCAAGATCTTGAGGCATAATTTAGTGCCGAGCAAGACCCTGGTAGCGGAAAAGCAGAAGCCCTTAGCTCGGGTGCATCCCAGTTTGGTAGCCCTCACCCTAAATCCCTCTCCCAAACTTGGGAGAGGGACTTTGAATCTAGCTCCCCTTCTCCCAAATATTGGGAGAAGGGGTTGGGGGATGTAGCGATAGCTTCCCGAAGGGTGGGCAATATTAGCAAAAGTGGGATGCTCCCCTTAGCTCTCAGTCTTTAGTTTTCTGCTGGCGCTGAAGGGGAGCGTTAGCCAGTGTCATATCACTCTTATAGGGGGTGACTTAAAGATGATCAGTTACGATTTCTATTAGGGACACCTTATTTCAATATTCAATCGTGTAATTCCTTAGGGAAGGAGTATAAGTGCAATGACAATTCCTCAAGACGGACTTTTTATTCAACCCAATCAAGGTCGTTCTTACTACTTTGGTCAAGACCTCTATACCTTCAAAGCCATTGGCGAAGAGACCGGAGAAGCCTATGCGCTTTGTGAGGTGATTGTTGCACCGCAAGGGGGCTCGCCGCCTCATCGGCACACGCGCGAAGATGAATCTTTTTACGTTCAAGAGGGAGAGATAGAATTCCTGCTCGATGATCGTACGCTCATTGCAACACCTGGAACATTTCTTCATTCACCGAAAGGGCAACTTCACTGCTTTAAAAATACGACTGCCGCACCCGCTAAAATGTTGATCTGGGTTATTCCTGCTGGCTTTGAAAAATTCATGGCCGAAGTTGGCAAGGGAGTGAATGATCAGATTACCCTTGGCGCATCGTTGACCCCTGAAGACCTCAACAAAATTCTGACAACTGCCCCGAAGTATGGAATTGAGATCATTCCCCCACCCGCTGAGTAGGGATGATGGGAGTCTTTAGTTAATGCAGTGCGATCGGCGATCCGTAGGGGGCGTTGGTAGAGGAATGAGTCTCTCAAACCGCCCAGTCCTTAGCCCAATCTCTCTTCCTTGAACTATACTTGAGGGAATAGAGAATCTTAGTGCATTTGTATAAGTCAGCATGATTGCTACTGCTCCCCACCCTTCAATCACCTGGGAAAAGTTGCCCGCTGATTTTGTGCTGCCCGATGACCCTGTGGACAACATCAATCAACCTGCCCTTGCCGCAGCCTTAACCGAGAGTTTGCAAATTGCCGAGCGCTTACCGGCGACCGCTTTGACCCCCACCAATTACGGAATCTGCGCTCGATTTCAAGGTCAGTTTGTGGTTAAAGCACCCGATTGGGCGTACATCGCCCAAATTACTGTGCCGCGTTCTGAGGTGGTGCGCAGCTATACGCCGCATCTTCAGGGGGGTGTGCCGGCGATCGCGCTGGAGTTTCTCTCGGACACGGAAGGGGGCGAATATTCCAGCAAGGCGACCTATCCGCCGGGCAAGTTCTTTTTCTATGAGCAGATTTTGCACGTGCCCAGCTATGGCATTTTTGAACCAGAGACGGGCAGTTTAGAGCTGCATCGCTTGAATCCGCAGCAGCGTTATCAGCTTGCTGCACCTGATGCGGAGGGTCGCTATTGGCTACCGGAACTCAATTTGTTTCTGGGGGTTTGGCAGGGAACCCGTGAGAATCGCCAGGGTTATTGGCTACGATGGTGGAATGAGGCGGGTGAGCTGCTGTTGTGGGGGTCGGAGAAGGCGGAGCAGGAACGGGAGCGGGCGGAGGCTGAATATCAACGGGCGGAGCAGGAACGGGAGCGGGCGGAGGCTGAACGCCAACGGGTTGAACAGCTTATGGCTCAGTTGAAGGCGGCAGGTATTGAACCGGAGTCGGGGGGGAATCAGTAATTGTACTGTACAGAAATCCGAAGCTCGTTCTAAATGGGCGTCTGATTTTGTTCAGCCGCATGTAGAGTTCCATCGAGCGATTGGGACGTAGCTTCAAGTTACAACTTGAGATCAATAAGAAAATCACCTGCCATTACATGAGTTATGAAAGATATTATTTCTATAGATCTAGAAGTCCAACATATAATCATTTTTGGGAATCGTAAAAAGGATACATTTGGAAATACGATTCGTGCAATTAAAAAGAAATGGCCTGATGTCTCAGAACGACACCTTCATGTATTTGAGATGCTAGATTCTAATACTCAGGAAGAGTTGCCTGACTGGAATCAGATTGGGAGAGATGTATTTTCTCCACCTCCCTTCTATCATAATGTACCAATCAGAGAGCATACTGAACTGCCTAAGCTTCTGGCCAAGGTTTTGAATGACCTAATAGCAAGGTCAAATATAACGGCAAATAATCTGTTCATAGATTTAACAAATGGAACCAAGACATGGAGTGAGTTAGTTTATCTGACATGTACATTAATGCAGCTTCATAACCTATTTCGAGTTAAGGTAACCAGTAAATATTTCAATACACCTTACTCGCAAGTTCCCTTAGAGGAAATTGATATTATAGAAGAACCAACTCTTGAAAGATATCAACTAAAAGAACTATCTAGATCTGTTTTTAGTGAATATATCTTCTTCCTTGAGGAAGGATACAAATTCACTGAATGGCTAGATCATAAATCCAAACTAAAGATATCTGCTTCATCTCTAAAGAAAGATTTAAGAGCACTTTTTGTTCATTTTATTCAGGGCAATCACACTGACTGTATTGTGCATAGTGGGAAAGTTCTTGAACTTATCTTAGGTCAAATCATTGAATTTCTTGAAAATTTCTTTCCTTCAGGTGTCTGGGGGAAAATCACCAAAAATACGAAAGGTAGAGAACTTGGGAAAAAGGCAGAAGTTTTGTCCCAAGCTAGTAGAGAGTTCGAATCATGTCTGTCCAAATCGACTTATTCTAACAATAATTTAGTATCGCAGGAGGACGCGAAGAGGATGATACCAATTCTTCCAATTGGCTATTACTGCAAAGCCCTTTCAAGAATAAGGAATTTCTCAGCACATTCGGGAGATAGGAATCACTTGCTACAGAGTGAAATAGATGCTCGTCAAATGATCCATGGAATTCTTTATATTCTGGGAAAACTACAGGAGTGTGAAGTATTTGAGTGATTAGAGAAGTATATGTATCTATTGATGGTGATGATGTTGGTCGCCTGTTGACTCAAAAAATCTATGAGAATGGCGATGATTCTATAGTCACGAACTTTAGTCAGTCAATAACTCTTTATTTCGAAAATATTGCAAAATCCCTTGAACAGGAAAATGGTCAAGTACTTTTCTGTACTGGTGATAGTATATTCTTTAAGTTCCCGAGAGAGAACTTATTACATAGCTTTCTAGCATGTCACGAACCTCAGGGATTTAACATATCAATTGGAATAGGATATACACGAAAGGAAGCTCATTGGGCATTAAATGTCGCGAAATCATTGGGCAAAGATAGAATCATCCATTTCAATCAAGTCCGTCAGGATTTTTTTGGCAATGCCCATAGCTTATTAGAATGCGACTAGAGGGTATCTACAAAGAAAATATGAAGACTCATGACATGCTCTATTTGCCATTTTGCTCAATGTTTTGAGGGTCGGTTTCATCATGTACGGTGAACATTTCAGTGAAAAAATGAGCCTTTTACCTCTTAATATCTATTTCATAGATACCCTCTAGATTATCTTTCTTGTAGGTTGTGGTTGAGGCACGAAATCCAACAGTGCGATCGCTGATCTTATAGGGTACGTTAGCACAGAAATTAGTCTCTCAATCCTAGAGTAAGCTCCGCTCCTGCGTAACGCACCAAAACCCACTACAAACCCCAAATCGAAAGTCAAACCATTGTACAAACACTACGATTAGTGCGTTACGGCGGAAACCAGATTAATAGATTGATTCCATAAAACTCTGCACGCCTAACACACCCTATGTCTTTACATCAAATATTTGAATTAGGCCGCAGAAACCAAGCGCTGATCAGGTAAGAACGCTAAGACAATATGTTCTGGTGGAATACCGCCACTTAATAAATCCTCAATAATCCCTTGTTCAAGGCCATCATACTCAACCCAGACTTTATTGTCATGCAGCGTTAGGTAAATCAAATTACCGCGAACGCGTCTATTGCGATCCCATCCCGTTTGCATCAGAGCATAACGATCTTGCTGCTCATCAAACACCGTCTCCAGGCAAATATCACCGTGCGAGGGTTTGAACTGAGCATAGCGCTGAATCACTCGTTTGACGATGTCTCGGTAGGCTGGCAGGGTATCCATTACTGTACCTCTTCTTTCTCTAAATCCACGACCACTATTTTCATGGGTAATTCCAAGATAACCAATTCTCCGATCGCCTCTTGGAATACCTCATTATAGGTTGTTTCGCTAATGGCGAGATACAACTGCCGCAATGGATCGACCTGATCGAGTAGGAGTCGATAGAGAACATACTGACCAATATATTGTTCCAAATTCACAATGACTGAATTGCCTCGAAATTCTTTGATTTCTATCGCAATCCGGCTTTTGCCACATTCAGCTCCCAGAAAATGACCGGGCAATTCATTAACACCAACCAACTCTCTAGCCGCTAAATCAATGAACAAAAAGCGCTCTCCATAGGAAATGACATAGGGGTCATCCGTGATTTGCCAGCCATCTTTGACTAATGCTCGTCTGATTTGTCCATGAATAGCGTCACGTGGGGGCATAACTGTAATGGCATCAGTCAGTAGGGTACGTTGGTCTCAAAAGCAGAGACGTTTGAGCCTACCATAAGTTTGGGCGAAGGACTATCCCTCAGTGGGAGATGTCGGAGCTGGCTTCACCGCCCCCGCTTGCCCTTGACACCAGAGAGCAAAGGCAAATCCAGTGATATCCATAATTAAGCTATAGATTGCTGGGGGAATCGCCATCGTCGGATTATTCAAGAAGAGGGGCGCACTGGCTACGGCGATCGCCAGCGTCCCGTTTTGAATACCGACTTCGATCGTCAACGTCTTGGTCGTAGGTCGATTGAGTTGAGCTAAAGTGGCGATCGCAAACCCCAAGGCCATGGTGAGCACATTAAGGGTTAACGTGACCCAACCCACTTGAAGAAAGAAATCCACAATATAGGCCCGTTCTTGAATCAAAATGATGGCAATAATCAAGCCCAAAAAGGAGAGGGAGAGCCATTTAACGCCTTTCTCAACAGTGGCGGCAAAGCGTGGGGCAGAGTGATTCAGCAACATTCCCAGCGAGACGGGGATCAGCGTAATCACGGCAATCTTGATCACGGTTTGCCAAAAGGGTAACTGCAGAGCCGTCCCTTCTCCCATAAAAGCCTGCATCGAGAAATTGACCACCAGCGGAATGGTAAAGATGGTGATGACGCTACTAATCGCCGTCAAGGCAATCGACAGGGCAACATTGCCTCGGGCGATATAGGTCATCAAGTTGGAGGTCGCACCCCCCGGGCAAGCGGCGATAATCATCACGCCGACGGCTAACTCTGGTGCAAGGGGAAAAATGGAGGCCAGCCCAAAGCCCACCATCGGGAGCATGACTAACTGAGCGAACAGCCCTAAAATAACTGCTTTAGGAGCCACAAAGATTTGCTTAAAATCACGGATCGTCAGGCCCAAACCCATACCCAGCATGATGATAAATAGGGCGAGTGGTAGAAGAATTGCAGTTAGGAAACTGGACTCCATCGTTTTAAGAAATGGCGAGGATGCGGTCATCATACCGAGGACTCCCCACGTTTAGCGCATCTTTCTGGTAGAGCGATAGAAGTAATCTCAAATCGGCAAATCAAGGCTACAGATCAGAAAGTGAGGGCTGAGCGGAGTCGAAGCCCGGCCGCTCTGCCTATTCCCTCCGGGAGGCTCCGCCAACGACTCCGCTCAGGCTTCGCTATCTTAGGGTTTACAAAGCAGATTTGGTAGCATTTCTTTTGCAGATTCCCCACGCCAGAAAAGCCGCCATTAACCCAGAGGCGAGTCAACAGCAGCCACAATCTCATTATGTTCAGCGAGTTGTCCTGCCGCTACGCAGTCCAACCCGTCACACCTATCGGTCACACCAACGCTGCCGCTTGCAGCAACGATGCATTGTCACGCGCATACTGTGCGAAGCGGATCGGATCGAGCCCCGTCACCTGTTTGATGTCATGGGTGATGCGGCTGGCTTGATCCTCGCGATAGTACCGTTCAAGGTCGAGCATCCGATCCGCGATCGCCTCCGGCATCCCTTCCGCCAGCATGGCTTGCTTCAAGTCCTCCGGGGCCAGGCTGATATGGCTGATTGAGCGTCCGAGCACCGCCGATAGTTCCTGGGCAAGCTCGTCATAGCTTAGGGATTCAGAGCCCGTCAACGTGTAGGCCTTGCCTGCATGGTTTGGCTCAGTGAGGGCTTTCACCGCCACCGCCGCAATGTCCCGCACATCCACATGGGAGATCTTAGCCGTGCCGCTGGCACTATAAAACGCAGATTCCGCCTTAATTGTTTCGCTCATAAACGTGACGACATTCTGCATAAAGCTGCTCGGGCGCAGAAAAGTCCAAGCCATGCCGCTCGCTTCAATGGCCTGCTCAACAGGCCGATGGACGAGCGCCAGACTGAAGTCTTCTGCTTCAGCTCCCATAACGGACTGCTTGACGATGGACTGCACGCCAACGGCTTGGGCAGCTTCGACGGCGTTGAGTTCGAGTTGCGTCTGGTTCAATGCGTTGGGGCCCAGGAGAAACAAAGTATCACAGCCTTGAAACGCTGCCCGCAGGGTATCCGGTTGATTGTAGTCGATGATGACGGTATCAAGCCCTTTCGCTATTGCCGCGTCCACTTTCTCTGGTGAGAAGTAGGCAACACGAAACGACACCTCGGCCAATTCAAGCTGTTTGACCACTTCGCGACCAACCGTTCCACCCGCTCCAGTAACACAAATCATGGGTCATTACCTCGTTTTGAAATTAAAGATGTTGCAAGAAATTGAAGACATCCTTAGCCTACGGAGAGCGAGCGGCTGGTGCTTGCCATTTCTTGCGGCGTTAGCACTTTCTTGCGGTGACTTGTGAGACCGAAATGTGATGCGAACCAGTCATGACAGGGCGGCGTCACTCCCAACTATGAAAACCCCCTTACCAAGGAGGTCGGCGCAGCCGGGGGGATCTCGCTAGCTTCACTTGACCGAAGTCACCCACGCAGCCCGTCAACATAGCCCTTTAACGCTGATTGCTGCTGCTCAGGACCCAGGGGGTTCGCTTGAATTAAGGTATCTAGACTGATGCCATTGACCAAAGCGAGTAACAGATTGGCTTCCTGCTCGGGATCAACGTGGGAGCCTATCTCCCCCTGATGCTGAAGCCTGACCAACTCTTGAATAATCACTTGCCGCAATTCCCCCGCGCTCTGCTGATGATCTGCCATCAAGCCCTCACGCCCCACCGCATAGCCCAAGAACGCCACCCAGACCCGGAGAATCTCTTGCCGTTCTTGATCCAGCGGCAAAAACGAGCAGAGCATCGCCACCAAGCGATCGCACCCCGTCTGATCCGCCAACGCCTGCGCCATCAATCTCTGCAACCGCGCCGCCACCTGATGCAAGGCAAACAAAATCAGTTCTTGCTTATTCCGGAAGTAATGGGTCACCACCCCCGTAGTGCAGCCCATCTCCTGGGCGATCGCCCGCATACTCGTGCGATCGAGCCCCTCGCGGACAATCACCCGCCACGCTGCCTCTGAAACTTCAAGCCGCCGATCCTGTTGTGCCATAAGCTTTTGCTAATTTCTACCTTGCTGTGTTGACAGCTTATCATAACAGTTGTTATATTTATTGCATAACAACTGTTATGAGGTTTGATTCATGCAGTCTGAAATGCTTACTGAACCCATGACTCCGGCTCCCCGTAATGGCTGGAAAGGTCAGCTCGATCGCTTGATTGGGCCCGGAGCGACAACCGCAGAACTCACGTTGCAGTTTGTGCCCGCCGTCGGGGGAGCGATCGCCGCTCCCCTCTATGCCGCTACGCTGCCCATGGAATGGAGCCCCTTACAACTTGGTCTGATTAGCATTCTGGGCTTTGATTTGGTGGGTGGTGTGTTGACCAATGCCACCGCCGCCACCAAACGCTGGTATCACCGTCCGGGTCAGGACTGGCAACAGCACCTCGCCTTTGTTTGCATCCATCTCTTTCACATTAGTCTGGTGGCGCTGCTGTTTCGTGGAGTGGATTGGTTCTTTTTTGCTGGTGTCTCCAGCTATCTGCTACTCGCGGCGGGGCTAATTTTAGCGAGTCCGCTCTATCTCCAACGCCCGATCGCCTTAGGACTCTATGGGTTGGCGTTAATGGGCGATCGCTATCTCTTTGCCCCTACACCTGGCTTGGAATGGTTCTTACCCCTCTTTTTCCTCAAGCTCCTGGTGAGTCACTTACTCAAGGAAACGGCGTATCAACCGAACGATTGATAGCCAGCATCCGATTCATTATTAACTTGAGTTTCGGTTAAGCAAAGAACATGAAAGCTTTAAAACTCAATAAAACCAACAATACTGGCTCCGGTATTGCCGGAGTTGATCGGGAGCCC
>JBCDEB010000124.1:0-21710 GCA_039180005.1 Cyanobacteria bacterium P01_G01_bin.54
AGGGTTTTAAACCCTTCCCGACCCTCTTTTTTGAATGGGTGTTGTAATGAAACTGATATAAAATCCTGATTGTATAGAGCCAGAAAGAAGGTGAAGACTGAGCTTGCGGTGCGGTGAGCTTGCCGAACTGTCGAACGTCTGAGCGACCGGGCTCTCCCTTCAGGACGCTACGCGAACGACAAGCTCAGCCCTCATCCTCGCTTATTTTGTCTGTACTTTCCGGATTTACTTTGAAAATAGACAATGTTAATACTCTTGCACCAAGTAAATGAAGCTAGCGAGATCCCCCCGGCTACGCCGACCCCCTTCCCAAGGGGGTTTTCATCGTTGGGGGTGATAACCCGTCATGACTCGTTGGTATGAGTTCTGGATAAGCAAACGGCACGAAAGCTTATGAAATTCAACGAAATCATCAATACTGGCTCCGATATTGCCGGAGTCTGAGGGGGCAATCTCCCCCTCAGCGGGAGGTGTCAGGGGGCCAGCCCCCCGACAACCGGGTTTGACATCGAGATTTCAAGGCATTGAGGAATACGATAGCTTCGCCGAACCGAAACTCATGTTAATGATGTTTTCTGCTTACGACTGTGCCGTTGGGTTAATCACGTGCTTCATCCCTTCAATAGTCGAGACAATGCTGTTGGGGTCAATGAACATCACCTTACTGCTCTCGCTGGTGCCAATTTCGTGACCCATCTCCAGATAGCTCTGGGCCAAGATATATTGCAGTGCTTGGCTGGCGGTCGGGTCGTTGCGATCGCTGCGCAGCTTCTCGGTCAGAATATCGAGTGCTCGGGCGGCACCCTGAGCCTTGAGCACCTCTTGCTGCGCATCCGCTTCAGCTCGGAGAATTGCCGCTTTCTTTTGGGCTTCGGCTTCGAGGACTTGGGCTTCCGCCTGACCCTGGGCACTGTTGATCGCAGAATCCCGTTCCCCTTCTGAGGTCAAGATCGCGGCTCGTTTTTGGCGTTCTGCTGCCATCTGGAGTTCCATCGAGTCCTGCACCGCCTTGGAGGGGGTAATATCCCGCACCTCGACCCGGAGAACTTTTACGCCCCAGGGGTCGGTGGCAATGTCCAACTCCCGCAAGAGTGCCTCGTTGATCTCGCTGCGGGCGGTGAAGGTTTCATCGAGTTCAAGTTTGCCCATTTCGGAGCGAATTTGGGTCAAGACCAAATTCTGCATGGCCTTGTGGAGATTCTCAACCTTGTAGTAAGCCTTCTCCATGTTGACAATTTTCCAGTAGACCACGGCATCTGCACTGATGGAAACGTTGTCTTTGGTGATGCAGGTCTGAGGCGGAATATCGAGGACTTTTTCTTTAATCGTGCCTTGATAAACTATCTTGTCGTAGAAGGGAAACACAAAGTTCAAACCCGGTTTAAGCTTCCTGTTATATTGCCCCAAGCTTTCGACTAACGCTTCATTCTTTTCGCTAATAATCTTGACGGTGCCCGTCAGGGCTGAGCCACCGAGAACCAGGGCAATGAGATAGAGAAGGTATGGCATGGTTTGTCTCCAAGTTTGTCGCCAATATTAGGGTTAATATCTGTTCGCTATTTTCCCGCTGGGGACGCTAGCGTGAGCGCAGTTTACAGTTTCTGAACCAGGACGCTATGTGAGCATAGTGATGAAACACCTGTTGAGTAGGGGGTTTAGCCTGGTGATTCTGTAGATGATGTCCACTCTCTTTCATAGTTGATGCCCGAGGAGTTGTAGAGATTTCTCCTAAAATTCTTCCAAAAGGAAGACATCTGGCATCCACTCGCGTTGGTTTGGATTTGTACATTTTGACGGTTGCGATCGCGCCACGAAGTAAATCTACACCATGGAACATCTCGATTTCGAGCGAGTGGGTGTTGGTTCATGTTGGACACCAACCGAGCCATTGAAACTAGACTTCACCCTAGAACTGGGGTGCAGCTTTCACGATTGGCCGCACGATCAGGGTGCTGCCCTCCCGACGAACGACTTCTACCCGCTGCTCGGCGGCAATGGCGATCGTCTCGTCTTCGCACAGGGCTCGCCAAGAGTTGCCATCACAACGCACACGACCCGCTGTTCCGGGCAAAATCTCGGTTAGGGTTTCCCCCATGGCAGCCTCATCGGGAATCACGGGCCGGAAGCGGGGCGTCAACCAGCGACGCGCCAGCAGCAACAGGACTATTGACAGGAGCATCCAAAGGGCAACTTGCAAGCCCACGGAGGGCAGGATCAGCGAAATGATGCCCACCAGCAAGGCAGCCAGTCCCATGGTAAATTCCACCATGGCTGTGGGAAAAAAGAGTTCCATGAGGCAGAGAATGGCCCCGGCCATCAGCCAGAGAAGGGTGAGTTCGGACATGATTTAAGCAGCCACTATTAAAGCGAGCACTGGACAAGTCAGAATAAGATAGGGCAAGCTGAATGGGACGATCAATGCTCGCATCTTTAACGATACCTTCATCATAGCGATCGCGGCGGGTGATCGGCTTTGATTGAGATTGATCCTTTCCTTGTTTTTGGTTCAGGAGTGGCCCCCTATGGCGCGTTCTCCGTTTTCTGCTCATTCCTATCTCTGGGCCATTGGCCCCGTGGCTGCCAACCTGACGCCGCCCCATGTGATTGCCGATCGCTACCAAGTCCGACAACTCCAGATTTGGCAAGATCTCACCCCTCGGCAACTCCCGGATTTTCCCGAACCGTTGCCAGCGGCTCTGTTGCCCTATCTCAAGCTCTATCCCCACCGCTTCCATCTGCCCGAGTTGTATGGTGTTTGCACGGTTAAAGACGCCGCCCCAGAAACAGCGCATCAAGAAACAATGGTGGTTCTGCTGCACAATGCCCCCTTGGATGCCCACGGGGAACTCTTGCCCAGCTTGGAATCGCAATGGCTGGATGCTCGGCCCCTGCGTCAGGTGTATTGGCTCTGGCAGTTACTCGAGCTTTGGTCGCCGCTACAGGCGGCGGGCGTGACCACCTCGCTCTTGGCGGCCGACAACCTCCGGGTTGAGGGAGGGCGGTTGCGCTTGATTGAACTCTTGGGCGATCGTCAACCCCACCACACGCTGACGCCGTTGGCGAAACTCTGGTTGAGCCTGGCCCGCACGGCCCATTACAGCATTGCTACCACCTTGGAGAACATTGGTGCCATGCTGCAACAGGACGACCCTTCCCCCAAGGTGATCCGTCGCGCCCTGAATCAACTCTTACTCGAACAAGCTGCCCAATGGCCCCTCACGGTGCAGGTGGCCAGTGCTACTGATCCAGGCTCCGACAAGCTCAAAAATGAAGATGCGATCTATCCCCCCCCTGGAACGGCTCCCCCTGACCCCCGATTGCTGTTGGTCTGTGATGGCATTGGCGGCCATGCCGAGGGGGCGATCGCCAGCCAGTCCGCCATGCAGTCACTCCAGCTCCAGGGCCAGGCCCTGCTCAAGGAGTTGCATGCCGATCCCCGGCGTCTCGAACCCGAGCTGGTGGCTGAGCAACTCACCGCTCTGGTGCGGATTACCAATAATCTGATCGCCACCCGCAATGATCAGCAGAATCGCTCGGCGCGTCAACGCATGGCCACAACCACCGTCATGGCGCTGCAACTGCCCCAGGTGATTGAAACCCCAGAAAACCGGGGAACCAGCCATGAGTTGTATCTGTTGCATATTGGCGATAGTCGGGCTTACTGGATTACAGAGCAGTATTGTCAATGTCTGACGGTGGATCATGACGTGATTCGCCGGGAGGTCTGTAAAGGGGAGGTCTTGCCACTCCAGGCCCGCCAGCGGGCGGATGCGGGAGCGCTGACCCAGGCCTTGGGGATGCGGGGGGCGGATCGCCTCCATCCCACCATCCAGCGGTTTGTCATTGAAGAAGAGGGCATTTTGCTGCTCTGCTCTGATGGTCTGAGCGATCGCTACCTTCTCGAGCGCTGCTGGCCCGACGTCGTTCCCGAAGTGTTGCGGGGCACCATGACGCTCCAAGTGGCCGTCAATTATCTGGTAGGGCTGGCCCGCCAGCACAATGGCCATGACAACATTTCCATCGTGGCGGCCCATTACAGTCTGCGTCAGCCTGCGGCGCTGCCCGCTCGCCCCCACATGGACGCCCTGCCTGCTGAGTTGATGCCCACTCCGGCTCAGCTAGATTTGTCTCAAGTGGAAGCGGCGGAAGTGCCTGCTTCAGAAGAAATGCCTACCTCAATCGTGGGCGATAGTAATGGTGCACATCAACCTCCCCTCTTCCTGGAAGCGGAACCGATAACACCCACAATCACAACGCCCACACCTAAGATGCCAACGTTTACTAACTTGGCAGATGTGGAGAACCTCTTGCTGGAGTTGAATCAGCCCGAGGAGAAAGGATCAGCGGTGACTCCGGATTCCTCAATGCCGCCAACAGTCGAAGCGTCTGAGAGCGAAGCACCCGCAGTTGGCAGCGTAGAAATAGAATCTGAGGCGCTAGACGCCGCAACCCGTGAAGCGGGCTCATCGATCGCTGAGCCCGCCAAGATTGACGAACCGGGTACGGTCTCGTCTCACCCCGATGGGTCAGCACCGTCAGAGCCGACCTCCGGCGATCGCCCCGATACCTATACGCCCAGTAGTGAGCTGCCCGAGATGGTTCCCACCTGGGATAATCCCAACCCTTGGGCTGCGGCAACCCCACCCCCCTATGGCCCAGGTTCTGGGGGCGCAGCGGCGGATGCTGAAAAAACAGATCCTTCGTTACCTGAACCGCCCGCCTCGCTGTTTGAGGAGATGGCAAATGCTGATTTTGATTCGACCTTGGAGAGCCGCGATCGTCTACCGCTCTGGCTCTGGATCGTCGGTATTGGGGTGTTGGTGGTATTGGTGAGTGCAGTTGTGTTGGGGTTATGGAGTCGATTTAACCCAGATCGTCAACCGGAAACACCAGCAACGGAGCAGCAGGACTAGAAGTAAAGCACTAACAAAAAAAGAGGGGTTACCCCCTCTCCCGTTTTGTTGTGATGTTTTTGCTTTGCGTGATGCGTTTGCTCTAAGAGTTGACCGCTGCGGCACGATAGGCGTCCATCTCGTAGGCAGGGATGCGATCGCTGTAGTCGGTGGCTTGGCCGGTCACGGACTGGGCGGCTTGCTCAAAGCCCGCTGAGTTCCAATTGCGCTCGTGGATGGGCTTGCGCTGCTCACCCCGGAAATAGACCTGCGTACCAATTGCAGCAGCCGCTAGCCAGCCAATCACCAAAAGAGAAAGAACGATAGCCATGGGAGAATACCTCCGAAAGAATGTTGTTGGGATTTATGTGGTTTCGTAAACCTCTATGTAAACTAATGTAACTAAATATTTCCAGGTCGTCAAGTTGATGCTATACATAAGAGTTTGTGATCTCAAGCAGCGTACGCGGTGACTAGCGATCTCTACACCCGGTTAATCCCCATTGTGATGGGGGGCTTTATTTTTGGCTTTGGCAGCGCGATCGGCAGTTTTTTGAACGTGGTGATCTATCGTCTGCCAGCAGGGCTCTCGCTGCTGTATCCGCCTTCCCGCTGTCCCCATTGCCAGACGCGTTTAGGTAAGCACGAGAATATTCCCATCGTTGGCTGGCTCTGGTTGCGAGGTAAATGCCGCCATTGTCAGGCGGCGATCGCCCGTCGCTACCCGTTGGTTGAACTGAGCACCGGACTCCTGTTCTTAGGCGTCTACGGTCGTTTTGGCTGGGGTTTGGAGGCGATCGCTGCTGCCACCCTGCTCAGTTGGCTGTTGGTGCTAGCGTTGATTGACTGTGACACCTTAACCCTGCCCGATCGCCTCACCCAGTCGGGACTGGTTGTTGGCCTGGGGTTTACGCTGCTTTTGGCTGGACAATGGGCAGCGCAATCGAGTGACCCGCTGGCGGCTCAAGCCCACTACATTGTCAGCCGGATTATCGGCGCGGTGGTGGGGCTCTGGGGGCTGAATACGATCACCTTCATCGGCTCAGTGGTTCTGGGTCGGACGGCCATGGGGGCAGGGGATGCCAAGCTGCTGGCAATGATTGGCGCTTGGCTGGGTTGGCAAGGGGTGCTGCTGACGGCTTTCCTGGGCTGCGTTTTGGGGGCGTTGGGCGGCGGTGGGGCGATCGCCCTCGGTTGGCTCAACCGCCGCCAGCCCATGCCCTTTGGCCCCTTTCTCGCTCTGGGCGCGGTTCTGACCCTGTTTTGGGGTGAAATCATTGTTGAAACGTACCTGAACCTCTTCTTTCCCACTCTGGCTCACTGGGGGCTCTCACCACTAATCTAGAGACTCAAGTCCTGTTAGAGTAACGGTTACAGCCCCGAGTTGATTTGCCCCAGTCGGGTCTGTTGTGCTCTTTCGTCAGACTGCTGCGGTTCATGGATGACCGCCCTGGCTTCGTCACCTCTTGATATTATGAGTGCTGTAGCGTGGACAACCATTAAAACGACCCCTGCGCTTTGGGAAGCGGAACTCATGCAACAGATTTTGACCAGTCATGCGATCCCGAATCGTATTGTTCCTTTGGGAGCAAGTGGGTGTTTTCTGACGGGAGAGGCAGCACTACAAGTGTTGCCCCAGGATCGCTGGACCGCATTGCTACTACTGAGCCCTAAGGATGAAGCTTTGGAGAGTGACAATGACTAGGGGCTGTGATATTTAGATTTCAAGCTCTGAGAGTGACTGGCTTACAGCCCCTTTTCCTGTTTTTTGGTTCGGGCGCTCTATCCTCTGTCCCATCAAGCTTCTGAGGTTAATTGATGACACGCCCTAACTTGGCCCAGTGAGGGTTACCCATTTATTTTTAACCTTTAAAACAGATGTAATTCCTGGCGCTAACGGATGACGCGCCCTAAGCGATCGCTGATATTTTTTTAATTCGGAGAATTCTACAGATCCAAAATGTCTCTACGAGATTGGTTTGCCAACCGCGAAAAACAGCCTGCCCCGATTCAGCAACCCCATCACGAGCGCGAAATTGCTGATGGCTTGTGGACAAAATGCCCGAGCTGTGGAGTGCTGGCCTATACCAAAGACCTCCAGAGCAACACCATGGTTTGCCCTGAATGTGACTATCATATGTCGGTCAGTAGCTCGGAGCGGATTGGCCAACTCATCGACCCCCAAACCTGGAAGCCCTTAAACGAAGAAATTTCCCCAGTTGATCCCCTGGAGTTCTGCGATCGCAAACCCTACAAAGATCGGCTACGGAGCTACCAGAGCAAAACCCGCCTCAAAGATGCGGTACAAACTGGTACGGGACTCCTTGATGGCCTGCCGGTGGCCCTGGGCGTCATGGACTTCCGTTTTATGGGCGGCAGCATGGGCTCGGTCGTGGGCGAAAAACTCTGTCGTCTGATTGAATATGGTACCCAGGAAGGGTTAACCGTACTGATCGTCTGTGCGTCCGGGGGGGCCAGGATGCAAGAGGGGATGTTGAGCCTGATGCAGATGGCCAAAATTTCCGGGGCGCTAGAGCGACATCGCCAAGCCAAACTCCTTTACATCCCCATTCTCACCCATCCGACCATGGGCGGTGTCACCGCTAGTTTTGCCATGCTCGGCGATATCATCTTGGCAGAACCCAAAGCCAGCATTGGCTTTGCCGGACGACGCGTCATTGAGCAAACCATTCGGGAAAAACTGCCTGAGGATTTCCAGAGCGCCGAATATCTCCAGAAATGTGGCTTTGTGGATGCGATCGTGCCTCGCACCCAGCTTAAAAAGACCCTGGCCCAGTTGATTAGCTTGCACCAGCCCTATTATCCACTCAAGCCCCAAACACCGCTCCCTGCTGCCGCTGCACATCATCATCGCGAAACCCAACCCCTGGCCTAACCGCAAGGCGGCGTTCAAGGTTCAAAGTTAAAGGTTAAAGGTTCAGAGTGCCTGGAGGACAGGCATTCTGTAGCGTTTGAATCGGGAATTTTCGCGAGTAAACCTGAAACGAGCTGACGGGGAATGGGGTAGGATCGCCTCGTTCCCTAGATTGATAAATAATGAGTACCCAAACCCCTAAAACGACGGGTGCGGAGGCTGTGGATGCAGCGATCGCCCAAGGCCTTGACCTCGATGGTAGCCCCATCCCCCCAGACAAGCTAGCGCTCTACAACACGGTCATGGGCTATGAAGCCAATCGCCAGCGCAGTGGTGTCACCAACACGATGCGATCGCGTATTGTCCGTATTGGCGCAAAGCACCTGAGCCAAGCCGAACTCGAACAAAAGTTGACCGCAGCCGGATTCAAGGGTTTGAAACCCAAGGAGGTCCAGTTTTACTACGGCGATAAATAGCTACGATGAGGGACTCTCATTAGCTAACTTGCAAAACTGGAGTTCTGGACAAACAAACAGTACGAAAGTTTATGCAACTCAACGAAATCAACAATACTGGCTCCGATATTGCCGGAGTTGATCGGGAGCCCTCTCCCCCTCAGCGGGAGGTGTCGGGGGCTGAACCCCTGACAACCGGGTTTGACATCGAGATTTCAATGTTTTGAAGAATACGATCGCTTCGCTTAACCGAAACTCACGTTAAACAGCAAATCATGAGAGAGCAACTGACCGAAGCCTTAACCCAGCAGGGTGTAGCGCTGTGGCGGGGTGCCTTTTACCCGGACGCTTTGCAGCCCTTGACCCAAGCAGCCCAGGCTTGTTTCCAACGGGTTGAGCAGACCATTGCCCAAGTTGGCCCAGAAGCCGCTGTGCACCAGTTGCCCCCAGCTTACCAGTTCAATGCCTATTCCACTTCGGTTCACCTGGATGCCTTGAATGATTTTCTGGGAGATGATGGTCTGGGGATGGGGTTGAAGGCGGTGGCATTTTGGTGGCAATTGCTTCAAGCCGTTGAGGGGCTGGCGGAATGCTGCCGAGAACGGGGCGGATTTACTGCCGCGTTGCGATCGCAACTGCGACTCCGGAAGCAATATGCTCCCGGTCGCGGTCATCCCCAACATCAGCCCAACCAATGGCATCAAGATGGCGGTCTCGGTGTGAAATTTCCCCCGCAGCCGAACGTCCCGCCCTACTGCATAACCCCCCTCAAGCCGCTGTTAACGGGTTGGTTACCCCTGAGTGCCTGTGGTCGCATTGCACCAGGGCTAGAGCTTATTTGTGTGCCCCAAGCCCAGCTTTTGCATTACCAAGCCCTGAATTCGGCCGCTTTAAGTGCCTGTTTTCCCGAGGCAGCCTTTTGGTGTCCCCAGCTTGCGCTAGGCGATCTGCTGCTCTTTGAGCGCGGCACGGTGCATCGCACAGCGGTAACGCCCGCAATGGAGCGCGATCGCCTCAGTTTAGAATGGCGCTTAGTTAATCCCACCCCATTACCTGCGTCGTTCTCGAATGAAACATTGCTGCCTGTATTTGAATAACAGCCCCTGATCCCAGATCCGAGTTGTATGCACCAAAAAATAAAGACCCCGCAGGGCAGGGAAACCCAGCCCCTACGACAGATGAAGTCTTGGTTTCTGCTAACCAGATTTAGTATTAATCACAACTTCGGGTTTCGTAAAAAAACGTGAGTTCTGAATAAGCAGACATCGCGAAAGACGCTAAAACGCACAAGAATTGACAATACTTGCTCCGATATTGTAGGAGTCTGAGGTGGCAATCTCCACCTCAGCGGGCGGTGTCGGAGGGCTGGCCCTCTGACAACCGGGTTGAACATTGAGATTTCAGTGTTTTGAGGAATGCGAGCGCTTTGCTTAACCGAAACTCACGTTAAAAAAGGGGATTCATCATTCCTCCGCTTCTTCCGCCTCCACTTTAGCCTGGAGTGCTGCAAGTTCCTCCGGTGACATGGCTTCAAGCTTCTTGCGTACCACCGCTTCTTCGTAGTCCTTGAGCTGTTGGTTATAGGTCATGGTTTGAGTGGAAACCCGGAAAAAATAGGTAGCGACCCAACCGAGGACACCACCGACGAGCAACAGTTGACTCCAGATTCCGGCGTTGGTGCTGTTGATACCCAGAACCTGTAAGCCGAGATAGCTCAAGCCCCCCACCAAAAAAATGCCCAGCGTAATGCCAATCACATCAATTCGTCGCATAATAATCGCTTAAACCTATAGACTGCACCTATTGCAAGACTTGCATGTCTTGAATCAACCATTGATCGCCCTGACGGACTAAATCGTAGCGCACCCGCAGGTTGTCATCATAGGCACCACCGGGTTCGGGTTGGCCATTGCGGTAGGGTGTGGCTTGCTCCCGAACCGCCGCTTCAATGGCAGCGCGATCGGGATTATTGCCATCCGTGGTGAGCTTCTCAATTTCAATCGAATGCTCATAGTCCCAATACTTGTTGTCCGTTCTCAAGGTATCGGCTGCTTGCTGGCGGCGACTCAATTCGGGTTCGGTCAGAATGACGTCTAAGCGATTGGTTTGGTATTCCGGTCCCCAGGCCAAGGACTTAACCGCTAGCCAAGTTTCCACAACCGCTTGGGCGAGCAGCTCATCAATCGGTTCATCCGTTGCGATAATCGGTTCTGGATTGAGGGGATCAACGCTTGCCGTGGTAGGGGGGGCAACGCCCAGCGTTGGGGTTGGGTTGGACAGGCTCTCTGGATCTGAGGAATTGTCGCTCGGAATCGTTTCCGCTTCAGGAACGTCGGTTTCCAACGTTGTTTCTAGCTGGGGCGATTGCGGTGAGAGGAGTTCCCTAAGCTGGCTAAACAAAAAACTCACACAGATTAACGCAAACAGACCGCAGACCCCCAGCAAAATCCAGCGGTTGCGTTGAATCTGGGCCTGGCGTTGGGAGCGGGCCTGCGATCGCGGCGCAACTGGTAGATCTTCTGGTGCAGGGGGTAGATGAGTCGGGGTCACGATTGAGGGAGTCGAATCCGTTGCCGCTGGCGGTATCAAGTCAGATTGCGATGGGGGTTCAGCAACTGCAACGGCTATTTGCTCAGGGATAGTTTGTCCAGGAACAGTTGGCTGAGGGGGGGCTGCTGCGGCGTTAGGTGGCTGGAGGGTTGTCGGGGCAGGTGAAGCAGCCGCTGCCACGGCAGCTTGAGCAACGGCCGGCATGACGACTGCCGCTGGAGCTGCGGCAGTCGTTGGCGTTGAGACCGTTTGCTCGGCAGCTTGCTCGGCGGCTGTTGAGTCTGTATGTGGCGCTGGCGTGGCCACGGGTTGCCGCCCGGTTGAAAGCTGCTCTAAGTGTGCCTGAACCGTTTCATCGGCGAAGTAGTCCTTGAGACTGAGGGTCTGCGGGTGGGTATCCCGAAAATGGGGCAACACCTCCGTTTGCAGCCAGCGCTCACCGTAGAGGCAGAGCCCTGGCAACAAATCTGGTGCAGCTTGGGACTGCTCACGAATAAAGGCGAGGGGTTCATAGTCTTGCGATCGCTCCACCAAGCGCCCTGCCGCCTCAGTTTGTCCTAGGAGCAGCGCACAGACGGCCTGCTCAAGGTGGACATCCTGATAGCGACCGAGTCGTTGCAGCAAGGTCTGAGCCTGGGCGATCGCTCGCGGTTGTGTATAAACAAAACCATGGGCGATCTTGGCATAGGCCAGCAAATACATTCCCACTGCCGAAGGGCGTTGGGCTTCAACCGCAAAGAGATCCTGCTGTTCAGCCGTGGTGAGATGGTTGCGAATTTGCTGCATAAACCGCAGAAAATCATCCAAGTTCAGCCCCGACTGATCATCCCCCTGGCCCTCAATCCCACCGCGCTCCGCCAACGTGTCTTGCAGCAGCCGTAGCCCTTTTTGGCGCAGTTCGGCTTCGCTCTCGTCTTTGGTGAGCAGCTCCACAATTCTGTAGGGGCGCAACCGATACATATCGGCCCGCAACTCACCGCGAATACCGGGGAATAAACCTTCCTTGAGGAGCAATTCCTGGGCATAGTGGCCCGTTTGAGCCGCACGATCAGACTGGCCCTGCTGCCATTGCTCACGTCCGAGCTCTAGACAGGAGAGCGCGACCGTCAAAACAATATCCGCTCGGGTCAACGGGTTATTCACCAGTTGCATCTGTTCGGGCACCAGCACGGCATCCGCCTGGAGTAGGGGCTCACTCAGGTGTAGCACCAGCTCATATTCTCCCAACTCATAGAGCAGCAACAATGCCCCAATTAGCTGTTCGGGATGGATATCTAGGGTTGGCCCGGGCGTGGGGCCAGGGGGTGTGCCCACCCCATAGGGCCGCGTCACATTGGCGGGGGCAACCTTGAGAAAATGCTGGTCGTATTCTTCACGCCGCTCGGCATCCGAAAGAATGGTATAGGCCTCGTCAAGGAGTTGTTTCCGGGTATTGATCGCCAGATCACTATATTCTCGACGGGGGAGTTGGAGGGCGCGATCATGGTAAGCCTGGCTCAATTGCTGGGCCTGGACTTGAATCGGAACGCCTAAAATGCGGTAATAGTCGAGCGGGATGCGCACAGTTGAGTATTCTTGGTTGACCCTTAAGTAGGCAGGACAATCTATCCTACCCAAATGTCCTGGTTGACATCAAGCCGCAGACCCCTATCTTCTCTTACCAGCCCCAGAGGCTGGGAACCGCTTCGCTTGAATCTGGGGGGATCTTTACGTCGGACTCGGGGTGTTGGCGAGACTCGGCACAGAAGGTTGCAGTATTGAAACCACCAAAGCGCTTAACCGCGCTGGTACGCAGTCGCAGGTCGGGGTTAACAAACCAGAATCGTTCGACCACGCTCATGGTTTCGTATTCGGTGATTAGGTTCAAGCCGTCTTGGTCATCCATTTCGTAGCGCCCAACCACAGGGGCGACTTCAGCATAGCCACGCTCGCGCAGCAGACGCCCCCTGCGTCCGCTTTCATCATCGGGAACCAGGGCAAACACCGTACTACCCGTATGATCCTCGCCTTCCCGATCCCAAGCCATGGAACCGTCCCAGGTGACATAAGCGCCGCCGATTGCGAGCGTCGGATCAATCTCATGGAGTTGGCAAATTTCGATGACGCGGGGTTCGTCTGCGCTTAGAGCCTGCACCTGAATCTCAGAACCACCACTCTCGGCGCGGCGAAAGGGAAGGTGATGGGTGGTGCGTTGGGAGCACCATTGCCCTGAACTTTGCTCAAAGAAGGACATTGCGTCCATGATTAACAGTTTGATCTCCAGATAGAGGGTATATTCATCTCATTATAAGTTTTGATAAGTTCTGGCTGTTAGTTTCTTGGGTTGATGTGGCTGATTCGTCTAAATCCGGCATTACACCCAATAAGTGAGTGAAATCACTGGCTTAAATGAGCCACGATCACATTGAGGGGCTACACCCCTCACCTAAAAACGGAACTGATTTCACCGATCCCTGTAGCAAGGTATCACGGAGAAAAGCCACCGCTTCTCTGAAACTAAGAATATGGCCCGGGTGGTTTTACACACGAACAGAATGATGACTTCTTCGCTCGCTTTGATTCCTGCTTCCATCGCGCAAACGTTTGCCAAGGCAATTGCCGAGCAGACTGTCACTGAAGCCGATCGCTACCGATTGATGGCAGCTTTACTGGATCTTGATCGGGATTTAGATGCTGCCGAACGCCAAGCTGTGGATGATATTCTCCATCGATTGCGCTCGGGTCAACACAGCAACCCCATGCAGGGTAGTCAAGTGCGTCGCTTCTGGGCTAGGGGCTCTTATGGATAATGCGCCCTAGATCAGCACGTCAATCTCTGAACGTCCCGTTGTCTTGAGCCAGTTTTGCGCCTCAATGTAGTTGTTGGGGGCAAGGCGAATGGCCTGCTTCCAATATTCAGCCGCCCGATCAAAGAGACTTTCTGCTGCTTCGGCATCTCCCGCTTCCTTTGCCCGCTCGCCCTGGTAGTGATAAATCACTGCCACGTTGTTGAGGGCTTGGGGCATTCGGGGGTTGAGGTCAATCGCTTCGTGGTAGCGGCCGAGGGCTTCCTCATGCTCACCATTACTAGCGTGAATCAAGGCCATGTTATAGAGAATATAACTGCGATCGGTACCATCTTCTTCGAGCTTGAGGGCTTCGGTATAGTTCTCCATCGCTTCAGCATATTCCCCATCCGATTGGGCTGACATGCCGTCCCGGTAATAGGCAAAGGCTTCCTTGGCTTTTTTATCGGTGGGGAGTAGCTTGAGGATCAGATCCGCCATCACCGTAAAGCTCTTATCAATAAAGTTATCGTTGCGCTGGGTCCGGGGCATAGGGCGACTTGGGAATCAAAATATCGAACAATGCCCCCCATTGTAGAAGCCAGAGTCGGTGGTGGGGAGTGCTGTGTTGATAACTGCAACAATTGCCCGACTCCGTCGCTACTCCGTGTTTCGATGCATTTAAGCAGACTGCTCCGACGTTGTTTCGCTGGCGGGTTCCTCTGCTTTGGGGTCTTCCGTTGCTCCAGCTTTGGGGGTCTCGGCTTGGGGGTCAGGTTCAAGCTGGGCCTGCATCTTTACTGCATCCTCGATTTGACTTACCTCTTGCTGGAACTCGTTTTTAAATTCGTTGGTGGCATCTTGGAAGCTCCGCAGGGCTTTGCCCAGACTTCGACCAATTTCTGGAAGTTTCTTGGGGCCGAAGATGAGCAGTGCCACGACGAAAATGAGCACCATCTCGGGTAAACCAATGCCAAAAAAATTCATAACTGTTTCTCCTGAGCAAACTTGCTTGTGAAGGGTGCGATCGCGTGATCGCTCTCTTTGCCCTTTTGTTCAATCCTAGCCCTCAACTCTAGCGCGGATTGAGTTTGAACCCTGCCCTTCATTATGCCCCGATAGGCTCGCATCTCTCTGGAGCAAGCGGCATGGCCCAACAAAAAACCCGGCAATACCGGGCCTGGGTGTTTACTGAGCACAGCTCAACCTCGAAAGAGAAGCGTCGATACTCAGCAAGCGGGTACCTAAGTAATGATCTTAAAGAGAAGGCTGCGTCGGGGCAATCCCCCAGATAATCTCCTGTGGCAGAGCTGAACCCTGCCAGGGTCAACACGGGGGCGTGACCCCTACAGTGTTTAGGGCGCGTCATCAATTAACCTCAGAAGCCTGATGGGAAAAGGGATAGAGCGCCCGACCCCCAAAACAGGGCAAGGGGCTGTAAGCGAGACACAGCAATCGTTTGAAATCTAAATGATGACAGCCCCTAAGCAACGGGCTTGTTGATGGAGGGTTCCCTACGCCACCTTAAAGACCTGGATCACTCCAATCCACATCGAAGCTGTTGAGCAAGATATCTGCGTTGTAAATCTGCAGGATGATGAGCAAAAAGACCAAGAACAGGAGCATGAAAACACCCATCACGACGGTCGTCCCCCAGCCAGGGGAAACTTTGCCGTATTCCGAATTGAGGGGCTTTAGGCGATCGCCCAACCAGGTGCGCTGTGACATAAATGAGTCTCAACCAAGCGTTTGTTAATGTTCTGTAATATTATAGAACCAAGAGCTGCATACTTCACTTTTCGTAATGGAATCCACAACAATCTTCATTCTTGGCATCGGTACCTTAGTGCTTGCCGTCACTGCCTACTCTATCTATGTCTCTTTCGGTGCGCCCTCGGCTGAGCTGGCTGATCCCTTCGAGGATCACGAGGATTAATCCCTCAGGTCAGCGCTCAGAGTGGTGGTCAGGCGGGTATACTGAGGGTTTTCGATGGTTTATTTCTGTCGTCCTGAACGGGGATCATGGCACAGCGAATGCCCTTAACTTTTAGGCTGGGGCGATAGTTAAGACGTTAAGGGAGATGGGCTATGATCAACGAGCAGAAGTTTCACTCCTTTGGGGTTGAAGACTGCTTGCTTGTGATTCCCAAATCGCCCCTATGGATTTAATTACGCTGCAAAGCACCCTGGATAACCTCTCCTTTGGTCTCCTGTTGCTCACAATGCTGATCTATTGGAGCAGTGCCGCCTTCCCGAATTTAATGCTACTGAGGGCGATCGGCACAGCGGGTATGGCGGTGGCAAACTTGACGATCGCTGCGCTACTTGCCGCTCGCTGGCTAGAAGCGGGATACTTCCCCTTGAGTAACCTTTACGAATCTTTATTTTTCTTGGCTTGGGGCGTCACCGCCATTCACCTGTTTGCCGAAGTCACCGCCCGCTCGCGTTGGGTGGGCGTCTTTACCGCCCCGCTAGCCATGGGTATCACCGCCTTTGCGGCCCTCTCCCTACCCATAGAAATGCAAAATTCCGCGCCCCTGGTGCCGGCGCTCAAGTCCAACTGGCTGATGATGCATGTGAGTGTAATGATGCTGAGCTACGCCACATTGTTGGTGGGATCAATGCTGGCGATCGCCTTTTTGCTGCTGACGTGGGGTCAGACGGTTACGCTCCAGGGGAGTTCCTATGGCGTTGGGGGGAGCGATCGTCAGGGTTTAGAAATGGGGCTTAATCTCAAGGGCTTTAATACCGTTACGCCTCTAGAGCCAGCCAGCAACCGTAGTTGCGAAAGTGGAGCGGTTGCCACCCTTGCCCCACCCCAACCCCAATCGAGTCCTACACCGCTTACGCCTCAAACCCTCAGTCGCGCCGAAACCCTTGACAACCTCAGCTACCGTATTATCGGTTTGGGTTTTCCCCTCTTGACCATCGGTATTATTGCGGGTGGTGTTTGGGCCAACGAAGCCTGGGGTTCCTACTGGAGTTGGGATCCCAAAGAAACTTGGGCATTGATTACTTGGCTTGTCTTTGCCGCGTATCTTCATGCCCGCATTACCAAAGGCTGGCAGGGTCGTAAGCCTGCTCTCTTGGCGGCGGGGGGATTTGTTGTAGTCTGGGTCTGCTACTTAGGGGTTAATTTGCTCGGCAAAGGGCTACATTCCTACGGTTGGTTCTTCTAACCAGAGAAAAATCTCGATTTTTGTGGGCCAGACCGGGGGTTTCGACCTACACTTTTAGGCGTGCTGTTCCTCTTTCTAGCGCACCCGCGACTTTATCTTGGAAGAGAGACCCACAACCGATAGTGAATCAGTGGAGTGAAGGAAACCGTGGATAATCGCTTTACGCCTCTTGAGGGGGATGAAGTTCTTTCCGTTGACGAGTCTGTGCAGATTTTGATCGGCCATCGGACGTTTCGTGCAAGCGAGCTAACCCAGGCGCTGAAACAGCAGCTTTTGGCTCAAGGGGCACAAGGTATTGGCGGTAAGGAGGACTGGTTTGCTGCCACTGGGGTTTCCTGTGAAGCACTCCGCTTTGGAGCAAGTCGTTGGCTCAAAGGTCGAGTCCGCATTAGTTTAGAGTTCTGCCCCGATGAAACGGCACCCGACATCAAGCCCTTCTCGGCTCAGGCGCCCTCGGCAACGGTTCCATCGGAGCGTTCCGGTTCGGCATTTGCGGATGAGGGTCTTGCGGATGATGGTTTTGCGGCTGATGGTCTGGCGACTGATGGTTTAGCAGATGAGTTAACCTCCGCTGATTTACCCCGGGTCGAGGCTGCGGCGACTCCGGAGCCGGAGTTGAGTCTGGATGTGTCGGATGAGGATAGTTTTTTTGCAGGTGACGAAGCCGTAGAACTGAACCCCACCGCAGGGATTGAACCCGATTCCCCGACCGATGATAGTGCTTTTGATGATCTGCTAGAGGCGGATGCCGACCCTGAGCTGGCTGCAGTGGCTGATGATGAGCTCTCTGATCCGATCGCGGCGATGGTTGATGGGCTCGCTGAAGACGATGAACTCGAAACCGCCACCGAAGACATCTTTGCCGATGCCCCCGCTGATCCCGATGATCTCTTTGGGGATGGCGCGGCCGAGAGCGAGGTGGAAGACCCCTTTGCGGAGACCGTCGGCGGGGATGATGAGCTCTCCGGTCTGCTCGATGATGCCGATGATGTCTTTGCCGACG
Organism: Cyanobacteria bacterium P01_G01_bin.54; assembly: GCA_039180005.1. Lineage (GTDB taxonomy): Bacteria > Cyanobacteriota > Cyanobacteriia > Cyanobacteriales > Spirulinaceae > SIO3F2. The sequence continues at coordinate 17,720 of JBCDEB010000124.1, forward strand.
CCCCCACCGAAATGCCCGCAGCGGAAGAGGAGACGGTTGAGGATCTCTTTGCCGATGCCCCCACCGATCTTTCTGAAGATACGACGACCGTGGCAGACGAAGCGGATATCTTTGCCACGGATGCAGACGAGGATATTTTTGGGGAGAGTGATGTGGGTGAGTTAGATCTTGGGGGCGCAGAGACGTCTGATGAATTGGCCGTAGAGGATGCCGAAGATCTTTTTGGCGATGACGATGATGATGCGATCGATTGGGGTCTTGATGATGGTGAGGGGGATGAACTGTCCTTAGACGGCGGTGAGTCGTCCGAGACCGAGGGTGAGGATGACTCGGTCTTTGCTGACATCTGGAACGATATTGATGAGATGTCCTAGGGCAGCGTCAACTCTAAATTGTAGGTTGGTGTTGAGTGGAGCGAAACCCAACACAGCCAATGCTGATACTGGTTTTCTCTTCGAGAAGGCTTCGCCAACATGATTTAATTCAATCTCGCGACAACCCCTCATTTTACGCTTGACAAAGCATTAAGGGGTGTATTCAATTAACCACAGCAGCCTGAGAAGCTATAATCGGCCCGCCCCTTAAAGACTTAGCTAGAGGGGCTGTAAGCGCTGCTGTAATTGGATGGGAGCATCTTAATGATGACAGACCCTAGCTGGTCAACCGTTCATGCTCGTCTGCACCAGACCCTCCGGCAGCGATCGCTGCTCCCGCCCCAATCTGCTTGTCTTATTGCAGTTTCTGGTGGTCAAGACTCTCTTAGCCTTCTTCAACTCCTCTTTGATCTCCAACCCAAGTGGGGTTGGCAGTTGGCGATCGCCCATTGTGACCATGGCTGGCCCACCGATGCAGGCATGGCGGATCATGTCGAGGCGATCGCCGCGCAATTCCAGCTTCCCTTTTATCTCGCCACAACAGCCCAGCAGCCCCTGGCCCAAACCGAAGCGGCTGCCCGCCAATGGCGCTATAGTGAGCTGACTCGGTTGGCTCAACGCCACGGTTTTACGTGCGTGGCGGTGGCTCATACCCAGAGCGATCGCGCTGAAACCCTGCTCTACAATCTGATCCGGGGTGCGGGAGCGGATGGTCTCCAGTCTCTTACTTGGCAGCGCCCACTGAGTTCGGGTCTCCAACTGGTACGGCCATTGTTGGACTTTCGCCGTGCGGAAACGGGGGAAATCTGCGATCGTTATCAATTACCCATCTGGCAGGATGTGCTCAACCAGTCCCGACGCTATGCCCGTAACCGCTTGCGCTTGGAGATTATGCCACTGCTGCGAGCGCAGTTTAACCCCCAGGCCGAACGGGCGATCGCCCAAACCGCCGAACTCCTGCAAGCTGAAGTCGATTACTTAGAGCAACAGGTGCAGGCCCTGTATGACCAGCACTATGACCCGCAAGGGCGGCGCATCGATCGCCGCCCTTTGCAACCGCTGCATCTCGCCCTCCAACGCCGTCTCATCCGTCGGCTGCTATGGCAGGCGTTGCCAGAGATGCCTACCTATGAACAGATCGAGGCCGGGGTGGCGCTGATTACCGCACCGAATCGGAGTCGGAGTTCGACCTTGCCGGGAGGGGTTTGGCTGGTGGTCGAGCGGCCGTGGTTAGTTGTGGCTAGCGCACCACCAACCAAACCCCTGAGAGCATAACCAAAATCCCCAGGATTTGCGGCAGTGCTAGGGGGCGCAGAGGGGCGTTAAACAGACCCAACTGATCAATCAAGGCAGCCAGCAAAAACTGAGCGGCGATAATGACCGTGAAGCCCCGCGCTGCGCCCATCCGTGGGATCACATAGCCGGTGGTTCCCACCACCACCAGACCCAACAACCCGGCGGTAAAGACATACCAGGGCAAGTGATGGGGCGTCTTAAGTTGAATCCCGCCGCTGCCTAGGGCAAACAAGGCCGCGACCAGACCACCACCCGCGTAGGTAATGACAATGCTGGCTTTGCTCCCTAGGGTCTGGTCCATCAGACCCATAAACTGGGCTTGGAGGGTAATCGCACAACCAGCGGCGATCGCCAGCAGGGGCAGAATAAGTGAGTTCATTGTGGGTTTTCGTTGTGAGAGGGTGATGCAACCCCAATATTAAGGGGCTGGCAGACCCTACCCTGGTTCATTCGCCCCATGCAAATGTATGAATACACTTTTATCGCCAATATCTTGAGGGACTTCCTGCCAGAACTTGCGACCCGCGAAGATCAGCAGCAGCAGGGCAATGCTGCCCAATAAACCCTGCTCAACCGGAATCGCCAAAAGATGCAACCAATGACCCAAGAGCAGCATCGGCAAGAGCGCCGTGAGAAATTTGGCTTCAAAGCGATTGAAACAAAAGGCTTCTTTGAAGAGCAAGCCCGTCAGCGCGACAAAGAGCCAGCCCACGGCGACCAAGTTCAGCCCCTGGTTGTAAACCGCCAGGGCAAGGGGTTCAGGGGTCTGGAACATCACCCAGGCGGCTCCCAAGCAACCCAGAGCCCAAAAGAACTGCAATGCCCGATGCAGGAGAACCAAATAGATGTGAATGGTCGCCAAACTCACGCCCAAGCCCAGACTAAAGCCCCAAAAGAGCCCCGTCAGGCTCTGGAGCAGCCAAGCTCGGGGGCCAAATAGAAGCAGCAGAGCCGTGCCGATCGCCCAGCAACTGGCTGCGACACCCAAACCAGCACGGTAGATGACCACCCCGAGGCGATCGCCCCGCGTGAGCGAAAATTCACCAAAATGACCCTGGTAAACTGCATCTGTCGGTTCAAGACATTGTAGAAACATGGGTTCTCCTCCTGAATTGCATTGTTGAATGGTCGTTGTTGATCATAGTCGCTGGATCACTGTCGGGCGGCGTAACTCGTTTAGGGTGCGACTCCCGGTGCAAAACAAGGTCGTCGTCAGTTCCGCTCGCAGCACCTCAATTAAAGCTTGCACCGCTTCGGGCGCAGTGGTGGCGGCCTTTAAAAAGGGGAAGGCAAACCCCGCCAGATCGGCCCCGAGGGCGATCGCCTTGGCTGCCTCTAGACCATTGCGCAGTCCCCCTGAGGCAATCAGGGGCAGGGTGGCATCAAGGGCGCGAATACTGGTAATGCAGTCGGCTGTGGGGATACCCCAGTCGGCGAAGGTCTGGCCTAAACGCCGCTGCAACGGGTTCTCGGCTCGCTCCCCTTCTACCTTGGCCCAAGAGGTGCCGCCCGCACCGGCCACATCGATCGCCATCACCCCGGCGTCGATGAGTTGCTCGGCCAGACGTGCCGAGATGCCATTACCGACTTCCTTGGCAATGACTGGAACCGGAAGTTGGTAGCAGAGGGTGGCGATTTTATCCAGGAGTCCGGCAAAGTTGCGATCGCCGTTGGGTTGGATGCATTCTTGCAACGGGTTGAGGTGCAAGATCAAGGCATCCGCTTCGAGCCCGTCGATCGCCCGGCGGCATTGATCCAAGCCATAGGTGTAATTGAGCTGCACCGCGCCCAGGTTGGCCAACAGGAGAATATCCGGAGCCAGATGACGCACTTGGAAGGTGGGCCAGACCACGGGTTTTTCGATCGCCACCCGCTGGGAGCCCACCCCCATGGCCAGGCCATTGTCTTGGGCGGCGATCGCCAGCCGTTGATTAATCTGCTGTGCCTGGACTGTGCCCCCGGTCATCGAGGAAATCAAGAGCGGCGCTTGCAGCCGCTTGCCCAGAAACGTAGTGCCCAGATCAATCTCTTCGTAGTCCAACTCGGGGAGTGCCACATGGTTGAAGCGATAGCGCTCAAAACCACTGGTCTGCTGAGGAAACTGGACATTTTCTTCAAGGCAAATTCGGATATGGTCAGCTTTGCGAGTTTGGGTATTGGCGGTCATGGTGGGCAACAGCAGGGGGTCGGGACTCTATTCTAAGGGTGCTCTTCAGAAATAATTCATCTAAGACCGGCAGAACGCCTATTTTCTTTGGTTTCCTCTATCATTTTTTCTGATACGTCACTCTCTGGCAGCATAATCGCGCTTGCTGTTTAAG
>JBCDEB010000125.1:0-21382 GCA_039180005.1 Cyanobacteria bacterium P01_G01_bin.54
CACTTTGGCACATCCAGACTGCATCGCCCTCATCCCCCAGCCCCTTCTCCCAAAAAAGGAGAAGGGGAGCCGGATTCAAAGTCCCTCTCCCAGCTTGGGAGAGGGATTTAGGGTGAGGGCTTGCGTAACTGGGATGCACCCTTTATATTGGATGACATAGAAAATCCTCAGTATGAAAGTGAGCATAGAGGTTTAGTCAGTTTCATTATTTTTCTGACTGTGTAATGAATCTAGTTTACGAGGGCGATCGCATGGAGGTAGAAAATCAAGGGTGATTGCCTTGGCAGTGCGTTCCAGCACGATTGCCTTGAGTGAAATGATATACACATGCTCCATATAAACAGTTGTAACTATACGTCCTTTCACTAGTAGAGAGTGAATAGAAGAGGTCTGGTGGCTCTTGTCTGAACAATAATATAAAGCTTACCTTCTGGACTGATCGCCAAAACACCAAATTTATGCCAATTAACAGAGATAATTGGTAGGAGGCACTGCACAATCTTCAATTCCAATATGATTTTTTGATTTCAATATTTATATCAAGATTCACAAGTCAGTGCAGCATTTTTTAAGTTAAAGTTATTTCTGTATATTTTACTAAAATTGCTTCTATTTTCAATAAGATATTAATCTATCTGATTGCAATTATAACCAAGCTCTAGAAAGGTATTGTCAACTAGCTTTTTTATCTGTGATATTATGGGTATAGTCTCATTTCTTCTTACATTCGCGGGTTCTATGTCTGTTACTTCAAAGCCCAATTGGTCGCCAATTAAATTTTCCCAATCAGGCTCTTCTATATTAATTAAGTATAAACGTGTCGGCTCATTCATGAAGTAAGTTAAGACATCACTATAATGGTTGTTCCTCTGCGCGATCCAAAGAATCATTTTCTCTTTAGTTGGAGGGTAAGCCCAACTGGGCTTGCCACGTTTTTCGACTGATCTTAATGACGAATTCAATGTTACATAGCCATGTTTGAATCTACTGATCAACCATGTTTTTAAGCTCCGGGTATTTAAGATAAAAATGGCTTCTGGATAATCCTTTGCTATTTCTTTTAAATTAGAAGCAGTTCCATCTGAAAAACATTGATAGTCTCTGATTTTGTGATCCTGTTTGTCATTGAATCGTCTTACCCAATCTGTCTTATGGTAGGACTTTAGTCCATTTGCCAAAAAAAGTTTATGGAAGCTGGTCGTACCACTTTTATTCAGTCCAACTACAAAAATCTTGTTACTATTCATGAAAATTGTATGGCAGTCGCAGGGTGGGTCTTGACTCTAGATTCAGACCGATGACGGGCAAGATGCCCACGCTACGGACTGTAATTGAGAAAAAACCGTAGCGCAGGTGGTCAGTGAGCTTGCCGTTGGCGTAGCCTCCCGGAGGGGTATCTGCGTCCCGCCTGCCCGATGGATAATCCAGGTTAGCCTTGATCAAACCAAGACATTAGGCTTGCCGGACAAAAAGCGGATAGTTGCCCAGGCTTTAGCCTATGGTGTGATCTTGAGGGTTAATGAACGGATGGAATAGGAATCAGGTGGAGCGATGTTGGCTTGGGGAAGGATTTTAGGGGTCACTCTCACCGTGATGCGATTCACAATTCCCATAGTAGTGATGATGCCAGAGGTTGTCCGGGGTAAAAAAGACTTTATTTGATAGATACCCCCTACGATAAGCTTAGGGCGTGTCATCAATTAAACTCAGAAGCCTAATGGGACAAGGGAGGTCGCGCCCGACCCCAAAAACAAGAAAAGGGGCGGTAAGCCAGTCAGAGTCAGAGCTTGAAATCTGAATGATGACAGCCCCTAGGCGTTGGGCTTGGTTTCCAGCAACTTGAGATATTCCGTATTCACCCCTGACTCCCGCGTCAGGGCGATCTTGCCCGTGCGGGACACCTCGCGGATGCCAAACTTGGTCAGCATCTGGAGCAGGGCCACCAGCTTACCCGGATCCCCCACGACCTCGATCGTCAATGTGTCTTCAGAAATATCCACGATCCGCGCTCGAAAGATCTGGCTCAGTTCAATCACCTCCGCCCGGTTAGTGGCGGGTGCATTCACCTTGACGAGCATCAACTCCCGCTCTACACAGGGAATCTGGGTGATGTCATGTACCTTGAGTACAGAGATTAGTTTATAGAGTTGCTTGGTCAACTGCTCAATGATCTGGTCATCCCCTGGTACCACCATGGTGATCCGCGAGATCCCGTTTTGTTCGGCCGGGCCGACTGCCAGGCTCTCAATATTGAAGCCGCGTCGGGCAAAGAGACCGGCGATCCGAGTGAGCACTCCTGCCTCGTCTTCGACCAATACGGAAAGTGTATGTTTCATACCCAATTAAAGTCTAGAATTTTGCATAGATTGCGATTTTACCCTGTGATCTAGCGCTCTTAATCATCCATTTGCCAGGGTTCGGTTAGGTTGCCTTCATCGAGAATGCGCTTGGGTCGGAGAATCAACGTGACTTGCCCCAAAATCGCTTGCTCGGGAGCCTCAGGTGTCCAGGCAATCTCTAACTGGTCATCCTGGGCGATCGCCCAATAGCTCTGGGCATCCCATTGGCGTTGGGCGCGATCGATGACCACCACCACCTGCTCTTGGGCGAGATCTGCGGTATTGGGTAAATCTGCTGTTGTACAGAGCAGGGCCACCGGATCTTGGGCTTTGAGCATTACCTGCCAGCCCGGTACGGGGACATAGGCTTGGTCTTGGGGAGCTTGCACCAGCCGGAAGGGTTCGAGCTCAACCACTGGGGGTGTAACTTGAAACTGTTGAAGCGTAACGGGCCAGCCCTCAACCACCGGAACCAAGCGAGGCAATTCCTCTTCTTGCTCCAGACGATAGAGGGGCAGCAAGGGCGCACGCTGCTGCGGCACAACGGTAAAGTCACTTAAAAGCTGCTCAATCTGACTTCGTGCGCCCTCAGATTGGGCAAACTTTAGGCCCTTGGCGATCAGCCGTGAGCGGTCTTGGAGATCTTTCTTGGCCCGGGCAGCTTGCCAACATTGGTAGGCAACGGCGTCACCCGGATGGTTGGTAAACCCTGCGGGCCGATTACGGGTACGGCTCCAGGTTTTCATTGCGCGGGCGACATCATGGGCTAGATCCACATTGATGCGCTTCTCCATGGCCAGTTCGGCGGCGGCGAGGCGATCGCCCTGGTTGAGAACCCGCAACTCATAGAGCACATCGGAGCGTGGCCCGCGAAAATAGTCCAACAGGGCCGCATTTGCCCCCTGTTGTAGGAGAGTCGTAAAGACCTGAGCCGCGACAATCATCAGGTTCTGGTAGCTGCCTTCAATGCCCGTTTCTTCAAAAATCTGGGCTGCCGGGTAACCTCCTCGCTGGAGCCGCTGGCACCATTGGCCCCATTCAACCCAAGTGGCTTCCTTGCGGCGCAGTTTTTGCAGCAGGTCTTGGGCTTCGTCTTCGGGCAATGGGGCGGCCGAGGGCGTAAATTGCATGGGCTGACAGGGGTGATTTAGGCAAAGTTCATTGTAGAGGGCGATGTTGGGACAAAGGGGGATTGCAACGTTTTTTTGAGCAAACTTGTGTTCTAAATCAGCGTAGTCATCGAATGCACCAACTCATTCTCATTTTTGGGCTCCAAAATGTTCCAATCGCCAGCGTTGCCAGCGCCCTTGCCCACAAAGCCGGAGCCATTGTCCCAGCAGCATCAGCCACCAGAGCAGTTGCAGGGTGGCAATAAAGGTGTTTTGGCGAAAGGGAAAGAGCAGCGGATGCAGGGCAGATTTGGTTGAGAGGATAAAGAGTCCGTAGGCGGTGGCGACAAAGCCGGAAAAGAGGATGACCGTTATCGGCCAACGACGCTGGTTGAGGCCGTAATAGGCGATCGCCAGCAACAAAAAAACATAAGCTAAGTAGGGATGGCGATCGTGCGAGCCGGTCAAGAGCAGATTAAACCCCAACCAGGAAATGCCATGAAATAAACAAGCGAAATACAGAAGCTCAACCGCATCGCTGGCCGGTTGAACTTGAGTGACTTGAGAGCGATCGCGCACTGCCTTAAAGACCGATTGGAAGAGAAACATCAGCACTAAGGCATAGGCAATAATACCCAAAGTATAGGGCTTAACTTCTACTGTGCCGAGGTGAAATAGGGGGAAGTGGGAGGTGGATTGCAGATCCCGCTCCAAGAGCACCCAGAGATTCGCACCATCGCCGGAAATAATATTGCCATGACCACTCCCCTGGGCCCAAACACCAATAAAGCTGCTGCCTAAATAACTCGGCTCTAAGGCAAACACGGTATCTAAACCGCGAAAACTCACGACAAAAATCAGGAGCAGGGTGCAGAATTGCAGGAGCCCGGCGCGACTGCGGCCTATCTGGAGCTTATACCCAGTAATGCCCAACAGGAGGAATAGGAAGGGAAAGGAAAAGAGCGCAATTTGTTTGTTGAGAATATAGAGTGTGATGCTCATCGGAATGAGTACACAGTAGAGCCACTGTTGCCTGAACGGACCTGGCCCAGCGGCGTCGATCGCCCGCCAATAGCGCAAGAGCAGCACCAGTGCCATCAGTAGAAATGCCAGCGACAGATGATCAATTTGCCCCCAGACGGCGGCCCCAGCCCAGGTGGAGGGGAGGAGCGTGAGACCGAGAGCGGTGGCGATCGGCCAGCGAAACTGACTTAAATGAAACAGCGCTATCAGTAACAAGAAGTTAAGTGATTCAAAAGCAGCTAGAAAATAACGAAACCCTTGATCTGCCACATTCGCATCCGCAATGCCCAAACCATCTTGAAATATCCGAAACACCCCTGCTGTGAGGAGAATCCCCACCGTGGGATAATTGGGACGCAGTGGGCAATCCAGGTAAATTTCTCGACCGTATTCCTGCAGGCAAACAGCCCAGTCTCGAAATACGCCCACATCCACCACCGCGTAATTTTCAAAGCAGCTCACCCAGACACAGGGGAGAACAATGCCACACAGTAACAGTAGGGCCGCACGTTTTGATCGCATTGAAAAGATGGAAATGGGAGCGTCGCTTAAGTCTAAGGGATTTTTGCCAATAAAAAGCGATCGCCCTGTATGGGAGCGATCGCCGCTGATTTCAAGATGTGTGCTTATGTCATCTCAAAAGCTCTCCAGCATCAACCAAAGCGACCACTGACGTATTCTTGGGTCTTCTCTTGGGAGGGGTTCTGGAAAATAATTTCCGTGCGATCGTATTCCACCAGATAGCCGACCTTACCGCCCTTATCGGTGGGTTCAGCGTTGTAGAAGGCGGTGAGATCGGAGACTCGGGAGGCTTGCTGCATGTTGTGGGTCACAATCACGATCGTGTACTGCTGCTTGAGTTCCTGGATGAGCTCCTCAACCTTCAGGGTGGAGATGGGGTCGAGAGCGGAGCAGGGTTCATCCATGAGGATGACCTCTGGGGCGATGGCGATCGCTCGGGCAATACAGAGGCGCTGTTGCTGACCGCCCGAGAGGGCCAAGCCGCTCTCTTTGAGCTTGTCCTTCACTTCATCCCAGAGGGCCGCCTTCCGCAGAGAATCTTCGACAAGTTCGTCCATATTGCCCCGGTAGCCGTTGATCCGCGCCCCAAAGGCAATATTTTCGTAAATCGACTTGGGAAAGGGGTTGGGCCGCTGGAACACCATACCGATGCGGCGACGGGTTTCTACCGGGTCAACGGTGGGTGCGTAAAGGTTCTCACCGTGGAAGGTGATCTCGCCTTCAACCCGAGCGCTGGCTACCAGATCATTCATGCGATTGAAGCAGCGCAACATCGTGCTCTTACCGCAACCGGAGGGGCCAATAAAGGCCACGACCTGGTTGTAAGGGATATCAATATTGACATCCCGCACTGCGCGGGTCGAACCATAAAATACTGAAACAGCCTTGGCACGCAGTACCGCTTCTTGAACGGCGTCTTCTTGGGCTGCGTCCGGGGGCGTATCGGCGAGGGAATTGTCGTAGGTCATAAATTTGGAAAAAGAATGCAAGGACTATAGATAGAAAAAGGAGGCAGCAATCCAAGACAGTTAGATTCGTTTTTGGAACTTATTGCGCAACAAAACGGCGGTCGCATTCATCAGCAGCAAAACGACCAGCAGAACGATGATCCCGGCTGCGGCAATGTCATGAAACTCCTTCTGGGGACGAGAGATCCAGTTGTAGATCTGAATGGGCAGAATCACAAAGCGCGATCGCAAGCCGTCCGGCAGGGTCGCCACAAAGGTCAGGGCACCAATCATCAGCTGAGAGGCTGTTTCCCCGATCGCCCGTGATAGCGCCAGAATCGTCCCGGTGAGAATACCCGGGAAGGCCAGGGGCAAGATTTGCTCCCACAACACCTGCCAGCGATTTGCCCCTAGCGCAAAGCCCGCTTGTCGCAGACTGTCGGGAACGGTTCGCAGGGCTTCACGAGTTGAAACAATAATAATGGGCAACACCATCAACGACAAGGTGAGTCCACCCGCTAGGATGCTCCGTCCCCCCGTAATGGGTTCCATGATCCGCACAAAAACCTGGAGACCCAACAGACCATAGATGATCGAGGGAACCCCCGCCAAGTTATTGATATTCACCTCAATAAACTGAAGCACAAAGGACTCCACCTTCTCGGCGAATTGTTCTAGGCCGTAACGCCAAGATGCAGTGGGGAAAAACCACAGACACAATAACTTGGTGACCTTGGCAAAGAGTTTATCTTGAGAGAATTCTTCGAGATAAATCCCCGAGCCAATGCCAATGGGAAAGGAAACCGCAGCGACAACGCCGAGAATCCAGAGGGAACCAAACAGTGCTGAAATTAAACCGGCTTTCTCTGGACGCCGGGAGGGAAAACTGGTCAAGAAGTTCCAGTTCAGACTACTTAGACCATCGCTGAATACGTCATAGAGCAAGACCAGCAGCACCATGAGAGCGATCGCGATCGCCGTCCAAGTGAGAGAGGCAAAGAGCACGTCGAGGCGATAGCGACCCGCTAAGTTAGCCCGAAAGAGACCCTCGTTGCGGGTCGGGGGATTGGGCAAATTGGAGGCAGAATTCATTCGTATTTCTCCCGGAAGCGGCGGACGAACCAAAAGCTAAAGATATTCAGCGAAAGCGTAATCAAAAATAAGGTCATCCCCACCGCAAAGATGGTACGAGCCTCTAGGGTTCCCTGGGGCGTATCGCCCAAGCTGACCTGGACAATATAGGCGGTCATGGTCATCACGGGAATGAACGGATTAATAAAGTCCAGATCCGGGCCAATCGGCTGCGGGTTTTGACCGGCTGCGAGGGTGACAATCATGGTTTCGCCAATCGCACGGGAAACCGCCAGAATTACCGACGAGACAATGCCCGAGAGTGCGGCAGGAATCACCACAGAAATAATCGTTTCCCGCTTGGTCGCCCCCAAGGCGTAGGCCCCATCCCGTAGGCTCCGGGGAACCGCATAAATCGCATCTTCACTCAATGAGGCAATCAAGGGCGTGATCATAATTCCGAGCACAATCCCGGCACTCAGAGCATTAAAGCCTTGAACCTTCAGAAATGTCTCCGGATCAAACAGGCGATTTAGCATTGTATCCGGTGCAAATAAAGAAGCGATCGCGCTTAGGAATGGCGCAATCTGAGGACGTAACCAATCGGTTGTTTCCCTGAGAAAAGGCGTGACAAAAAACAGAGCAAAATAACCATAAACAACGGTGGGAATCCCCGCCAAAATCTCTAGAATTGGCTTGAGAATACGACGTGTTTTATCCGTCGCATATTCACTCAAACAAATTGCCGATAGTAAGCCGAGGGGAATTGCCACTGTAACGGCAATCCCTGACGTCATAACGGTCGCACTAATCAAGACAAAGATGCCATACTGAGCACTCTGAAACTGGGGCGTCCAGCGCACGTCCGTTAAAAAATGCCAGAGCGAGATTTCTTGAAAGAAGCCAAACGTCTCAGTGATCAGGGTTAAAACAATCCCAACGGTTGTGGCAATGGAAATTAGTGCAAAGATGCCACAAATAATGGCAACGATAGCCTGGATGGCCCCACTCCGCTGTCGATTCGGTCGCCAAAGGGCAGCATGGGTATTGCCAGCAGGAATTTCAGCATTCATAAAGCATTTAAATATGAAGTTGTGTGGTTAGAGGCGGTCATCAGTGAAATACCAAGGCATTGCTGTGATGGGTTTACCGCCCCTTTTTGATCGTGTTGAATTAGGCAAGTTATTGTCCCATCAGGTGGCTGAGGGGTATCGACGACAAGCCCTAGAGTGTATCTATGAAAAAAAATAAAAACGTTCTCTATCTCCTGCTAGGTCAAGCATAGGCGTCGTGAACTTCCAGGAGTAGTTCGCGGGAACTATTCTCGATTCAATTCACAGTGAATCGAAGGTTATGAGTATTCTTAAGATTTTCTTTATAGATACTCTCTAGGACACCATACCAGGCGAGAAAGGCCGAAAGAACCTTACTCGCTAGGTCTGTTGATTGATCAGCTTAATCCTCATTCATATCAATCAGGGCATAGGAAAGACTCACACCTATCGCCCCGAGCGTTTGAGTCGCTAAGCCCTAGAGCTTATCGCTCAGCTTCACGCCAACGGAAGACCCGCCTTCATAGATAGAGCCCGTGGTCTGTCCTTCAACGCGTGCATTCACCTTCTCAGCAATATCAGCAGGTAAAGGAACGTAGCCAACTTCTTCAATCAAGCTGGCATTGGCCTCAGCAAGCTGGTAGTCCACAAATGCGGCTACGGCAGGGTTCTCTAGAGAAGCGGTCTTGACGTAGAAGAAGATGGGCCGCGCTAAGGGATTATAGGTACCATCCGCGATAGTCTCCAGGCTGGGGGTGATACATTCACCCTCGCCGTTCTCAATTTCAATCACCTTGAGGCTGTCTTTGTTTTCTTCGTAGTAAGCGAAGCCGAAGAAGCCCAGACCACCAGAGTCGTTCTGTACACCCGTGACGATGACGTTATCATCTTCCGTTGCTGTATAGTCGCCCCGGCTCTCGCCTTCTTCGCCCGTGGTGGCATCGGTGAAGTAGTCGTAGGTTCCCGAGTCGGTTCCGGGCCCATAGAGCACCAGGTCGCTATCGGGGAACTCATCCCGAACTTGATTCCATTGGGTGATGGTGTCTTCTGCGGCCGGCTCCCACATTGCGCCCAGCTCGTCAGCGGTCATGCAAGCCGCCCAGTCATTTTCAGGGTTGACCACCACAGACAAGCCGTCAAAGGCAACGGGAACTTCGATGAACTCGATGCCCGCTTCGGCGCAAACGTCAATTTCTTCCTGCTTGATGGGGCGAGAAGCGTTGGAGATATCGGTTTCACCCGCACAAAACTTCTCAAAACCACCGCCAGAACCGGAAACACCGACGGTGACTTCAACGCCAGTATTTTCTGCCATGAATTCCTCAGCCATGGCTTCGGAGATGGGGAATACGGTGCTTGAACCGTCAATGAGAACTTCGCCGCTCAAGTCGGAACCTTCAGCGCCGCCCTCACCGCCTTCGCTATCGGCTGCATCGTCTCCAGCACCACCACCGCAGGCAACCAGGGCAAGCGTCAGCGCAACAGTGGTCAAACGGATGGGTAAACGACGCTTTAATGTGCTTATTGTCATAGAGTCCTCTCGTAGGTCAAATAAAATTCCCAGGGATAGGGGATAACGTCACAAGGGTTGTTGGTTGTTGTGTACTCGTGTGAGGAGCCTACCCTGCAAGAGGGTATGAATAAAGTCATTTAACTGTTACTTCAATTACATTTCCGTTGTCAAACAACATCCAGTTAATAAAAGGTTATTTCTGAGTTAAGAAGACGGGCGGCGATCGCTCACATTGCCCAACCATAAAGACTCCTTTGCTTTAGCCAATGGGTGTCCCCCGTGCTCGACAATGGGCAAATCTCGACAAACTTATTCTGCTGTGCTGTCCAGGCTGAAGTGGGGAGAATTTCCCAAGGATTGTCTTGCTGTATTACACAAATGACAGCTCTCAATTATCCCCTGATTTATTCGGGTTATTGAGAGTTAATTGCCTCTATTGAGACTGTGAAATGAGTTGATTGAATTTTCAATAATGCAATGATGTATATTCTGTGGATTGTTTTGAATCCTGACTCTGTAAGACGTTCAAAGACTGCTCTGCCTGTTTTTTAAAGGTTCAACGGATTCTCATTGTTACAAGGAGCAGCTCAATATAATGCATCGAATTCCTAAGAACGCTCTTTTCTTCAATTGATGCTTTGTTATTGAGAATTAATCCCTTTTACTGAGAATGGGGTAACAGGTTAAGCCTGGTTTCCGAAGCTCTACTACGCTAGGAAATCTATTTCCCGACCTGTCCTCAATCTGGACAAGATCCCATACAGGGAATATATCAATTATTTTGATAACAATTTTGTCTGGGGAGTGATCGGCGATCGCAACAGTCCAGGGTGCATCCCAGTTTGGCAGCCCTCACCCTAAATCCCTCTCCCAAACTTGGGAGAGGGACGTTGAATCTAGCGCCCCTTCTCCCAATATTTGGGAGAAGGGGCTGGGGGATGAGGGCAATATTGGCAAAAGTTAGGATGCGCCCACAGTCCAACTCTAAAATGAGTCTTGCGGGTTATTGGCAAGGGGCTGATTGGCAGGTCGGACTCAACAATTTCTGCTGATACGAGGAAAGGGCTTTGCACGACCGGCTACGGTTTGTTAAAGATTAATCATTGGTTAAGCTCACCCCATGCTTGATGGCAGGCCCAAGGGCGCTCAATCTGAAGATTTGTTGACTTTACTCCTGTCCCAAATAGTTCTTAAGGATTGCACCCCCCACGCTCAAGCCAATAATGGCCAGAGTTCCCAGCCCTAAGTTGCTGGGTAACCAGAACCGGGCTTCAAGGTGGTTAAGCTGACCCGGTTGCAAATGCCACACCAATTGGTTGCCCCGCTGTTGGGCAGGGATTTGGTTGCGCTCGGTGAGCGTCGCGCCCCAGGGGGTTTGCAGGGCAAATTCGAGATTGAGAACCTCTTGGGCGTTGAGCAGAAACGGTTGCTGGCTGCCCAGCGTGCCCAGGCCACGCAGGTCTACATCCAAATGAAGGTGATCGCGCTCTAGCAGCAAGAGGTTACTCTGGCTCAGACCCAAGTTGGCGGTCAGTTCGACCAGATTGTCGGTTGTTGGCTGGGGGGGGGTTGGCTGGGATGATGAAGGCGCGGGCTGCTCATTGGGATTAAAGAATTGGTTGAAGCGATCGCCGAGCTCCTGGCCATTGCCAAAGGGAATTGTCACCTGCACATCGGCGGGACCGAGGTGCTGAACCTTGCCGTGGAGTTGCTTGGCGCGGCGCTCAATGCTAGCAAGCCATTGCTGAGCCTCCTGTTGACTAAAGTTGGTCAAGGTTTCGCCCAAGCGGATATGCTGGCGGATCTGACCCTGATATTGCCCCTGAATCTCGACCCCTACCTCGTAGCGGACACAACCAGAGAGAAAGAAGAGCGAGAACAGTAAAAACAACAGCAGCAGCCATCGGTTTTTCCCAGGCGGCGTCCAAGGCACAGTGGAGTCAGGGGCAGAGCGTTTCAGCATCATGGTTTTGGAGGTTGGGTTCTCAGCGCAAGGTGTTGTTAGGGGCGGCCTCAAAATTTTATCGGACTTGGATCATCAGTTTGCAGTTCGCAGTTCGCAATTTCCCCGCTGGGGACGCTGGCGCAAGAGCTGTTTCTGTCTTGCCCTTTTCCCCTTGCCCTTGCCCCCTTTCCCATCATTTTTCTTAATGCTTTACTCCTATCTCCCCCTCTACAATGGCGGGCGAGAGAACACCCAGTCGTAGAGAGAAAAGAATACTGATGAATGCAGAAATGTTATGGGGACTGATTCATCCAGCGATCGCAGTCGTCATTGTCTATCCCCTGATCGGGATAGTGGTTCACTTTGCTCTACAAGCCCGTCAGCGCCGCCTCGAACGAGCCGCCGGGAAAAAGAGCAGGGTTCCCCCTACTGTTGGGCAAGAGCATGTGTCCCTGGGGCGTTGGTTGGCCGCCTGGGTGGTGGGGATCTCTCTGTTTGCCCTGGGCTATGTCATTGTTTTTAAAAGTTTTATCAAGGCCCAACTCTGGCAGGAAGACTGGTTTCAGGCGTTGTTTATTACGCTGCTCTTTCTTTTCACTGCCATTACCGCCGGACTGCTCTACCGAGCCAAGACCAAGGGCTGGCGGGCGACCTTTGTCACCCTCAGTAGCATGGGCCTTATTCTCATTGGCTGCCAGGACGCGATTTTTCGACGGGGCTATGAATGGTATTGGTCTCATTATTACTACGGTATTGCGGCTAGCGTTTTGATGTTGATTTCTCTGGCAACGTTACCTGAGATTTATAAAGACAAAACCCAAGCCTGGCGACGTCTGCACATTGCCTTGAATACGATCGCGTTTTTGCTGTTTGTCGGCCAGGGCATTACTGGGGCACGGGACTTGTTTGAGATTGGCTTGTACAGTAGCCCAATTGGTTAGCGCTGAAATGAGCCAGCGTATTGCCGTGGCACAGCTAGGGGCTGTCATCATTTAGATTTCAAACTATCGCTGCGTCTAGCTTACAGCCCCTTTTCCTGCTTTTTGGGGTCGGGCGCTCTATCGTTTGTCCCGTCAGGCTTCTGAGATTAATTAATGACGTGCCCTAGTTGGGTGCATTAGAAAATCCCTTAGGGGCAATCCCCCCGTGGTTGCCCTGGTGTATTGTGTGGCAGAGGATTGTTGTCCTGATTGAGCAGAGACGTTTTCTCCTGTAAAGTTTTAAAACGGCCTACGCCAATCCCAATCATACTTTTGCCCTTTGACACAACCCATGGATATTCACGCCTTTATTGACCAAGTGGTTGGAGACTGGTTTAGTCAGAAGACCGTTTATGACTTGGCAGGGGCGACCAATGAGAGTCGTAAGTGCAATTTAACCGTTATTCCCCTGGCTCACGAAGACGCTGCGATCGCCCCCCTCTGCCAAACTTGCAGGGTTGATCCCAGCCAAGTTGGCTCTGCCCTGAAGTTCCAATGGGATACGGACAAGGTTGATCCCTATCAATCCAGGCTTCAGGGGGAATCACTGTTGGTTCTGCTCAAGAGCGAAGGCGGTCATCAAGGCAGCTTTATCCGCTCGGGGGCAACGGCCGTGGGGCAATATGATCTGGATGCCGATGGCGTGCTGACGCTGACGCAAATTCAAGACCCGCTCAAACTGAGCGATCGCCTCTGGTTTGCTGCCGAAAACCTGCGCTTTCGCACCGGACTGGTCGAGCGGGCCGGTCAGATTACCCACACCAGCTTTTACTCCGAGATTCGTCGCCTGCTTAAATGACTGCTTTGCACCCGATTCAACAGTTGGTTGTCGCCACGGGCAACCCTGGTAAGCTTGAGGAGATCCGGGCTTATGTAGACGATCGTGTCCCGGTGGTGCATCTCAAGCCCCCTGAGTTGGAGGTTGAGGAAACGGGCACAACGTTTGTGGCCAATGCTCGTTTAAAGGCAACCCAGGTGGCCCAGGCACTCGGGCAATGGGCGATCGCCGATGATTCTGGGCTCTGTGTAGACGCGCTCGGCGGCGCACCGGGAATCTATTCTGCTCGTTATGGCCGTACTGATGCCGAGCGAATTGCCCGTCTGTTGCGAGAACTCGGCGAGCAGTCCCAGCGACAAGCCCAGTTTGTCTGTGCCCTGGCGATCGCCCGTCCTGATGGCACAGTGGCCGTTGAAGCCGAGGGCATCTGTCCCGGCGAAATTATCACCGCCCCTCGGGGTGAGGGGGGCTTTGGCTATGACCCCATTTTCTTGTTACCAGACCTGGGGCTGACCTTTGCCGAGATGAGCGCAGCCCAAAAAGATGCGCTCTCCCATCGGGCTCGGGCCTTTGCCATCCTGCTGGCCCAGTGGGAAAAGATTCAAGGCTAGGGGCAGGGTTTCCCTTCGCCCCAATACAATCTCGACGGTTGAATTGAGCAATAGCGCATTTTATTTCTGTCTTTACCCCTTGCCCTTTTTCCTCTAAAGCAGCCCCTTCACCCAGTTCTTGATAATATCCAGGATGCTGGTGCCGCCCTTGTAGAAGACCCAGATCACCGACGCCATGGTGGCGGCGATCGCCCCGCAGAGTGTCGCCCCCGCCACACAAATCATGCCATCGTCCTCAAAGAGACCAATACCAATCAAAAAAATGCCCATGGCGGGGAGCGTATTCGTGCCCGGAATCGGGATCATCATTGAGATCGACATCAGGGCGATCGCCCCGCCAATCACTGCTCGGCCAGGCAAATTTTGACAAATAAAAACAAAGCGCGGTTTGGCAATCTGTTCCAGGCGCTTGAGCCAGGGAATGCCACGGGTCGCAAATTTCTGGGCTAACTCCGTCTTGACGCTCCAATCCCCCAAATCTCCCGGCAAGAGGGGACGCTTTGCACCGACAATAAACTGCATCGCTAAGATCAAGAGCACAATGCCAAAAGGAATTGAATAGCCGGGTGCCGGAACCGGCAGCGCCGAGGGCAGAGACAGGATCACAAATAAAAAGCCAAAGCCTCGCTCACCCGCTAGCGCCAGAATCGATCGCAGCGAGACCTTTTGCTCTCGCTCTTCTTCAAAGAGGTAGCGATTGAGTTCAATAGAGAGCTTCGACATGGTGGGAAAAGGAGAGGAAATTTGCCGCTCTCCACTATACACAGGCTTGAGGACTTCCGCACTGGCATTGAGCCAGCAAAGCTAAGCGAGATCCTCCCGGTTGCGTCACCCCTCTGACCCTGTCCAGGGTATGGGCAAGGGAACTCCAAACCCAGACGTGGGGTCTGAAGGTGCAGTGGTCATCTCTCGGGAGAGCTCAAAAAGTCGCTTACCATGGATGGCGTGCCAACCTTTGCTTTGGCAAAGCTACAATCCTTTTTTTATTTCTAAAACCTATGTCTATCAAATCTTGGCTACGGGGTACGGCGATCGCCACCTTCTGCAGCGCCAATTTCTTGCTGATGCTCACCCCCGTCTTGGCCCAAGACGCCCCCAAAGACCGCAGCGGTCCACCCCGCCACCCCTACGATCAAGCGGCGGTGCAGCGCTTCCTGGCGGACTGTGAAGCTGAGGCCCAGACGCAGAGCCCGCCCCCTGGTGTTGATATCTCTGTCGAACAGTTCCGTGCCTTTATGGTTTCGCTCTGCCCTTGCCTGATTTGGGAGATTCAAGACCGTTTTACGCCCCAAGAAGCGGTGAACTTGAGCGATCGCCTCAAGCAAAACGACCCCCAAGCTAACGCTGCCATGCGTCAGATTGTCCAATCCTGCATCGGCATTGAGGAGTAGCGGCGACGTCAGCGCTCGATCTGCGCTACGGATTGTTTTTCGATCATTTTGCTGGCGAAGTGCTGAAATACTTCGCCACCGGATGGTAAGCAATGATCGCGGTGGTGGACTGCTCCGGATAGATCTGTTCACTCTCATCCATGTACAGACCAATGCGTTGGGTATCGAGTAGCTTAAGCTGTTTGACTTGATCCTGGATATTCGGGCAAGCCGGGTAGCCAAAACTATAGCGAGAGCCCTGGTAACGCTGCTGTAGAATATCCCGAATTCCTCTGGGCTCGAGCTCAGCATAGCCGAGTTCAGCACGAACTCGGGCATGACACCATTCCGCTAGGGCTTCGGCGGTCTGCACGGCCAAACCGTGATAGTAGAGATAGTTGGTATAGTCATCGGCTTTAAAGAGCTTCTGGGCATATTCTGTAGCAATTTCGCCAACCGTCACCGCCTGCATGGGGAACACATCAATCACACCCGAATCTTGACTGGCAAAGAAGTCGGCAATACAGAGTCGTCGGCCCGATCGCTGCCTCGGAAACTCAAATTGAGCCACCTTCCGCTTCGCCTCGGGTTCCGCTGGGTCATAGAGATAGAGCGTATTGCCGGCGGACTGACAGGGGAAATAGCCATAGACCAGGGTGGGGTGCAGCACGTTCTCTGCGATCGCTTTCGCTTGCCATTCCGCCAAGATGGGATGTACCGTCTCTTGCAAAAATTGATCATATTCAGCCCGGTCTTGACCCTTGGGCTTGCGGAACTGCCATTGACCCGCGAACAGCGCTTGCAGATCCAAATAAGCAAACACCTCATCCAGGGAA
This sequence comes from Cyanobacteria bacterium P01_G01_bin.54, assembly GCA_039180005.1. GTDB lineage: Bacteria > Cyanobacteriota > Cyanobacteriia > Cyanobacteriales > Spirulinaceae > SIO3F2. Next base: position 16,097 of record JBCDEB010000125.1, read on the forward strand.
AGATCTTGGGGCCCCAGAATTTTCGTGCCCCAGAAGGGTGGGGTGGGGCGGGGAATCTCTGGGTCAACGGCTTCAGAGCGTCGGGTATCAATCACCACAGGTGCAGTGGGCTTCTTTGTCTTAGGCTTTGTCCCATTCTCGGATTCATAATTATCACCTTTGAAGTAGGTGCCATTGACCGTTTCGCGCTCCCCTAAAAAGCCCTGAAGATCATCCCATTGCGTAGACTGCTTGGCGGGCATTAGATCATCCATAAAGGCTAGGTCCGAGAAGGCATCCTTGCCGTAGACGACCCGACCCTTATAGACATTTTGGCAGTCTTTATAGACAAACTTAGACGTTAGGGCAGCCCCGCCGAGAATCACCGGCACGGAGATACCCCGTTCGTTAAAGGTCTCCAGATTGTCTTTCATAAACGCCGTGGATTTTACCAATAGACCGCTCATAGCGATACAGTCGGCGTTCGATTCTTCGTAGGCTTGGATAATGTTTTCCACGGGCTGTTTGATGCCCAGATTGATCACCTTATAGCCGTTGTTGGTGAGGATGATATCGACCAGGTTTTTGCCAATGTCATGGACGTCGCCTTTGACGGTGGCAATCAGGAAGGTTCCCTTGGCATTGCTTGCGCCCTCTTCTTTTTCCATGTGGGGCTCAAGGTGGGCGACGGCGGCCTTCATGGTCTGGGCAGATTGTAAGACGAAGGGCAGTTGCATCTGCCCGGAGCCGAAGAGTTCACCGACGACTTTCATGCCATCGAGCAAGAAAGTATTGATGATGTCTAGGGGTGGATAGGTTTGCATCGCCAGGTCGAGGGCTTCGTCGAGGCCAATCCGTTCGCCATCGATAATGTGCTGTTTGAGCCGCTCTTCGATCGGCAGGTTTTTATCGACCGCTTCGCCTTTTTTGGCTTTTTTACCGGCGAAGACTTCGGTGAGTTTGGTGAGGGGGTCATAGGTTCAAACCTCGCCCTCAAATTGACGGCGATCGTAAATGAGATTCTGGCAGAGTTGTTGGTGCTCCGGGTCAATTTTCGCCAGGGGCAAAATCTTGCTGGCACTGACGATCGCGCTATCCAAACCCACCGCCATGGCCTCATGCAAGAACATGGAGTTGAGCACCTGACGGGCAGCAGCATTGAGACCAAAGGAAATATTGGAGACACCCAATGTAATATGACAACCCGGTAGTTCTTCCCGAATGCGCCGGATCGATTCAATTGTGGCTTTGCCATTTTCTCGGTCTTCTTCGATGCCGGTGGAAATGGGTAGGGCGAGGGGGTCAAAGAAGATCTCGTGGGCGGGGAGGCCGTAGGCGATCGCCGCCTCATAAGCTCGCTTGGCAATGGCAAATTTCTTCTCGGCGGTACGGGCCATGCCGTCTTCATCGATCGTGCCAATCACCACACCGGCACCGTAGGTTTTGGCCAGTTCCAACACCTTCGCAAAGCGTTCTTCGCCGTCTTCGTAGTTGGTGGAGTTGAGGAGACATTTGCCGCCAACGACCTTTAGGCCCGCTTCCATTTTCGTCCATTCGGTGGAGTCGAGCATCAGGGGCAGGGTGACATTGTTCACCAGCCGGGAGGCCAACTCATGCATATCTTTTTCCCCATCCCGCCCGACATAATCGACGTTGACATCGAGGATATGCGCCCCTTCTTTGACCTGTGCTTTCGCCAAAGCAATCAAGCCATCCCAGTCTTCTTGATTGAGCAATGTGCGGCATTTCTTAGAACCACTGGCATTGAGGCGCTCCCCCACAATGAGAAATGAGTTGTCTTGAACGTAGGGTTGGGGACTGTAAATTGAAGCGGCCGATGGTTCATATTTGGGCTGGCGCGCTTTGGGGGTGAGGGTTTTCGCAACCTCAGCCAGGGCTTTGATGTGATCAGGACGGGTGCCACAGCAGCCGCCAATAACCTGCACCCCTAAATCCTCGACAAAATGCATCAAGGCCATTTTTAGCTCCAAGGGTGTGAGCTTGTAATGGGCTTGCCCACCCACGTTTTCCGGTAAGCCTGCATTCGGAATACAGGAAATCACAAAGGGTGAATTTTCGGACAGATGGCGGATATGATCCTTCATCAAGTCCGGGCCGGTGGCACAGTTGAGTCCCAAAATATCGATGGGATAGGGCTCTAAGATGGTCAAAGCGGCTGCTATTTCTGTCCCCACGAGCATGGTGCCGATGGACTCCACCGTCACCGAGACCATCAAGGGTAAACGCGCCCCTTTCTGGGCAAAAACCTGCTCGATCGCGTTCAATGCCGCTTTAATCTGCAGCACATCTTGACAGGTTTCCACCAGCAGGAGATCCACACCGCCATCGTAGAGACCCGCAGCTTGAATCATGTATCCGGCATAGAGACTGTCGTAGTCGATATGCCCCAGAGTGGGAAGCTTTGTCCCAGGGCCCATCGACCCAGCAACAAAGCGGGGTTTCTCGGGGGTGGAATAGTCCGCCGCGATGGTTTTGGCGAGTTCGGCGGCGCGTTTGTTAAGTTCGTAGGCGCGATCGCCAAGCTCAAACTCGGCTAACACCAGCGGTGTACCGCCAAAGGTATCCGTCTCAATAACGTCGGCTCCCGCTGCCAGAAAATCTCGATGCACCTTGGCGATCGCCTCGGGTTTACTGCAGATCAAATATTCGGGACAGCCTTCATAGGTCACACCGCCAAAGTCTTCAGCGGTCAGATTTTGGGTTTGCAGGCTCGTTCCCATCCCACCATCAAAGACAAGGACGGGACGCTCAGGACTGTGGAGGCGATCGAGGAAGGAGCTAGGCATAGGACTCTGGAGCAGATGTGTTAGCGAAAATTTATCTTGAGAACGGAAATTGATTATGAGAGATCATCAACTTCTTGATATTGTGCCAAATTGTGGACGATTTCATAGCCCATTGGCTGGAGCGGTTGCGCTAGATATCCGCTAAATATGTGAGTTAAGTCAATCGACAAGCGCGATCGTGAGCACAAATACGCATTGGGGGTAGGGGGTCGACCTACAATTAGGACTAAGCACTGTAATCCACAAGGCTATGCAAGACAACAGGCAGCCCAAAGCAGATATTCTGCTGGTTGATGACACGCCGGAAAACCTGCGCCTCTTGGCAACCGCGCTGACTCAGCATGGCTACAAGGTGCGGAGTGTCATTAACGGACGTATGGCCCTGATGGGCGCGAAGGCTGCCCCCCCCGATTTAATTTTGCTGGATATTTGTATGCCCGGGATGAGCGGCTACGAGGTCTGCCAAAAGCTCAAGTCTGATCCCTTAACCCAACGGGTTCCGGTGGTGTTTATCTCCGCGCTCGATGAGGTGCTCGATAAGGTTAAGGCGTTCTCCGTTGGCGGGGTTGATTTTATTACCAAGCCTTTTCACTTTGAAGAGGTGATCGCCCGCATTGAGAATCAGCTAACCATCCAGCTTCTGCAGCGATCGCTCACCGAACTCAACAACCAACTCGAAGAACGGGTCCAACAGCGGACGGCCGAACTCCAGGCGGAGATCAAAGAGCGCAAAAAAGCCCAAGAGCAACTGCTGCATATTGCCCTGCACGACCCCCTCACCCAACTGCCCAACCGCAGCCTGATGATGGAGCGCCTGGAGAGCGCGATCGCCCAGGCCCAGACCCAAGCTAACGCTAACTTTGCCGTGCTGTTTCTGGACTGCGATCGCTTCAAGCGCGTCAACGATTCTCTGGGTCATCGCATTGGCGATCGGCTTCTGGTCGCGGTGGCAAAACGCCTGAAACAATGTCTGCGCAAATCCGATACCTTGGCTCGGATGGGTGGTGATGAATTTGCGGTGCTGGTGCAGGATGTGACGCATCCCCAACAGGTACTGGATTTGGCTCAAGAGATGAACCATCGGCTAGCTTTGCCCTTCCATGTGGAGCAATACGAGATTTTTATCAATGCCAGTATCGGCGTTGTTTTCAATCGGGAAGACCTCTACACCCAACTCAATGCCGTCCCAACTGACCCAGACACAGCGGTCTTTTGCTACCAGGATGCTGAGCATCTGCTGCGTGATGCCGATACAGCCATGTATCAAGCTAAGGCCGAAGGCAAGGGGCGCTATGAGGTCTTTAACGTCCAGATGCACGAGCAGGCAATCCACCTGCTCCAGCTCGAAAACGACCTCCGGCGAGCGCTCGATAACCAAGAATTTGGGCTGCATTATCAACCGATTGTCTGTTTAAGTACCGACAAGATCGTCGGCTTTGAGGCATTGGTGCGTTGGAACCATCCCCGGCAGGGCCTTATTTCGCCGGGTGTGTTTATTCCTGCCGCTGAAGAGACGGGGTTAATTTTGCCCCTGGGGGAATGGATTTTGCAAACGGCTTGCCAGCAGCTCAAGCAATGGAATGAGGCTCAGGTGAGTGAGCAGCCTCTGAGCATGAGTATTAATTTTTCTGTACGCCAATTTACCCAAACCAATATCTTGGCGAATATTGAGCAGGTTTTACACCAAACCCAGATTCAGCCCCAATGCCTCAAACTGGAGCTGACGGAAAGTGTCTTGATCGACCAACCCGAATCGATTATGAAACTATTAGCCGAGCTCAAGGATATGCAGTTGCAATTGAGTTTGGATGACTTTGGCACGGGCTATTCTTCCCTGAGTTATCTGCACCGTTTCCCGATGGATATTCTCAAAATTGACAAGTCCTTTGTGGGGCATCTCGACGCCGCTCCCAAGAACCGCAAAATTATCCAGACAATCGTCACCCTGGCCCATACCCTGGGCATGGAGGCGATCGCCGAAGGGGTTGAAACCGCCGCTCAACTCGATTGTCTGCGTCAACTCGGTTGTGAATATGGGCAGGGCTTCTATTTTTCCCCTCCTGTGGCGGCACCGGCAGTGGAATCCCTCTTGAGCCATCAGGGCCAATGGTAAACGCGTTCGATGCAACGGTAGGGGCTGGGGTCTAGAGACATGGTGCAGGGTCTGAGCGGTGTAAGGCTTCAGCGAGAAAACCGTCTTCACACACAATTACCCAGTGAGTTAACGTGAGTTTCGGTTAAGCGAAGCGATCGCCTTCCTCAAAGCCTTGAAATCTCGTTTTCAAACCCGGTTGTCAGGGGTCCAGCCCCCCGACACCTCCCGTTGAGGGGGAGATTGCCCCCTCAGACTCCGGTAATATCGGAGCCAGTATTGTTGACTCTGCTGAGTTGCAGCGTCTTGCGCCATGTCTGCTTATCCAGAACTCATACCAACGAGTCATGACGGGTTATAACCCCCAACGATGAAAACCCCCTTACCAAGGGGGTCGGCGTAGCCGGG
>JBCDEB010000126.1:0-20704 GCA_039180005.1 Cyanobacteria bacterium P01_G01_bin.54
AAAGGTTGCGCGGGCACGGAAACCATGCCCCTACAGTCGATTGGAATTTTCTCTGGTAAACATAAAACAACCCTGCCCTCAGCGGGAGGTGCCGGGGGGCGGATTCTCTGACAACCGGGTTTGAAAACGAGATGTCCAGGCTGTGAGGAAGGCGATCGCTTCGCTTAACCGAAACTCACGTGCTACTCCCCATTGCGCTGAATCGGGCCTTGGGAGAATAGCAATTGTGAGTTATCCTTGAAGAAACTTATTATTTCTTTACAAATCGTCGCTGAGTCGTACAGCGTGAATCCGGTCAATTATCGTCGTTTCTAAAGAGAACCCATGGCAAATATCAACTTTGTGGATGAGCAGAAGGAAATTGTGGCCGCAACGGGGGCAAACCTGCGGGAAAAAGCCTTAGAGAATGGAGTTGATCTCTATACTCTCCGGGGAAAACTGATGAACTGTGGTGGCTATGGGCAATGTGGCACTTGTGTTGTGGAAATTGTCTCCGGTTCCAGCAATCTCTCCGAACGCACGGAGGTGGAAAATCGCAAGCTGCGCAAGAAGCCAGCCAACTACCGCCTGTCTTGCCAAACCCTGGTCAACGGCCCAATCGTTGTCCGCACCAAGCCCCAGACTAAAAAGTCAACGCAAAAAGCAAGTGCTTCGGCAGCCCTGTCTTAGCCACACAAGCCCCGAATACCGACAAGACGATCACCGCAATTTCTGGGGCTGCCCTTGGGGTGATATTCTTATGAATGTTGATATCCGGAAGGGGACCAGGTTCCATGCAAGTGAATGACTTAGGCTTTGTGGCAACAATCCTGTTTGTCTTTGTGCCTACCGTCTTTTTGCTAATTCTTTACATCCAAACTAAAAACTAAACTTGTTAACATTAATTGTTTGATTGCCGCTCATCTTGAGTCAGATCCAACCGCATTGCCCTGGCTGCATTGCGGTTTTGTTATGTTTTGTTTGGAGCAGCGTTGTTCCGCCCTGGATGTGGGGGAACGTAGGGAAAAACATGATCGCACCAAAATAATGTTCCTGCCGTAACACAGAGGGGAATCGTCAGGAGATTGACCAAGGGGATACTCAACAGCACACAACAGATCAGGCTAAAGCTAGCGCTGGTCGGCAAGGCTCGTATCACAACCTTGAGCTTCTGGCGAAAGCGCAGGCGACGGCGCTCGGAGGGACCATCTAAAAAATCCAGGCAGACGATTAGTCCCGTGAGGGTCATCCAACCGACGGTGACAATGGCGGTGCCGACCCCCGGCAGCCAGTTGAGCGTCAGCAGAACGATCGCCACCCCACACCAGAGCACCAGTTTTTTAACTTCAAAGAGCAGCGCCCGCCCCAAATCCGTCAAAATTCCCACTTCTACCGTCTGAGCTGTGCCCAGTTGGGTGCGTTCAATTTCTTCCGAGAGTCGGCCATACCAAGGCGCACCAATCAGGGTGCCAAACTGCAACACCAACAGACCAATGAGCAGCAGTAAACCCAGCATCAGACCCCATTGCACGATGTGGGCCAAAAATAGCACGATCGCCTCCAGGAACTGGAGCCAATGGGGCAACTTCTGGAGCCACGCCTCCACCTGCTGCTCCAGAAGTTGAATAAACAGGCGCAGCCCCCGCCAGGTCGGTAAAAACAGACTGGCATAGAGAATGCCCCCAACCCCGCCATTGACCAGCCAGGGAATCATAAAAAACTGCAGCAGCCGGGGCGATCGCCGCACCAAATTCAGGGCTCGCAGGGGGTAAGTTGCTCCATTGACGAGACGACGAATCATACTTTGCTCCGGCAAACAGTCCCCTTCCATTGTCTAGCAGTCTGTTCTCAAGGCAAGGGGGGTGAGCACGACTCTTGGCGTTCGGTTTTATTGGCTGGACGATTGATTCGGGTGAGGGGTTCTCCCCATTATTGGCCCCAAAAAAAGGTAGCAAGCAATTCATTCACTTGCTACCCTAACGGCTTGTGTCTCAACACAGGATGTCTGGGGGCGATGTAGAGGGTTAGACCGATTCATCGCTACCGACCGACCGAGCCAGCAAACCCTATCACGACTGGAGAGAGGGCATTACTGGAGTTCTGCCCAGTCTTCTGGGTTCAAGTTGGCCACCAGTTCAAAGCCTTCACCATCGGGCTTCGCGACATAGGCAATGCCCTGCGGCTCGGGGTAAATGCCAGTCGCTGACTCGAACACATCATCATGACCGATGAGGACGGTGTTTTGTCCCTCGGCGGGCACAGCAGACAATAGGGGCGTGACGTTGCTCTTCATCGTTTCCCATTGCTCGTCGGTGTATTCCTCAGCGGGTTCAAAGTTGAGCGCAGAGTTTTTCTCGTACGTGCCAAAGGCAATGTCAGCTGTATTGTAGGAACGACAGTAATCACTAGAGATAACATCTCCAACTGGAATTTCCAGTGCCGTAAACGCCTCGCCAATTACGGCAGCATCGGCTTTGCCCGCATCACTCAATTCCCGCTGAGTGGAGCAGTCATCCAGATCGAGGTTCGGATCCGCTTGGTCGGCATAATCCTCAGTGGTTTGGGCATGACGGAAGAAGATCACATAGCCACCCTTCTGTAGCTCGCTGACAAGGTCTGCACCCTCAAGCTGATCTTCAAAGTCGGCGTTGGCTTGCTGGCCTTCGCTGTATTCTGCGCCGCCTTCGCCACCTTCGCCACCTTCGCCGCCTTCGCCGCCTTCGCCACCTTCGCCGCCTTCGCCACCTTCACCGCCTTCAGCGACGTCTTCAGTTGCCTCTGTACCTTCACCGCCTTCGCCACCTTCGGTTGTGGTAGTGCCGCCACAGGCTGCGATCGTCGCAGCAAGGCCAAGGGCTAGAAACATTTGTACGGGTTTTGATGGGTTTTTCATCACGCTCTGTTAAAAATCCTGGTTACTACGGAGTGAGATCACAGGTTAGCTTTAATAAAACTCTCTGTCAATAAAAGATCAAAAAACTATAGCAATATTGCCTTGGCTAACCTGAGTTCTGGATAAGCGAAGCGATCGCATTCCTCAAAGACTAGAAATCTCGTTGTCAAACCCGGTTGTCAGGGGTCCAGCCCCCCGACACCTCCCGCTGAGGGGGAGATTGCCCCCTCAGACTCCGGCAATACCGGAGCCGTATGGTTGACTCTGCTGAGTTTCAGCGTCTTGCGCAGTGTCTGCTTATCCAGAATTCACGTTTTTTGGGTCGGGCGCTCCATCGCTTGTCCCATCAGGCTTCTGAGGTTAAATGATGACGCGCCCTAAATCCAACCGATGCAGCGGGGACTTGAGGAAGGCGGAGATCGACCCGTGGATCATCTACAGCCATTGGGCTGGCGTGTCACTCCACCCAGCGGCGCAGGAGATTCGCCAGACTTTTGGAGAGAAGGTCAAACTCATTGGTTTTTCCGGATTGGTGATAGAGCGATCGCCGCACCGTATCTAAGTCAAACAACAGTTCTCGTTGGGCGGCATCGCGAATCCAGCTCTGTATCCAACCCACTGCCACTAGCCGGGTTCCCTGGGTGACCGGATCGACGCGATGCAGCGTGGAGGAGGGGTAGACAATCGCCTGACCCGCTGCCAGCTTATAGGACTGTTCCGCATCGGCCCCCTCAATCACCAGCTCACCTCCGCTATAGTCTGTGGGTTCGCTCAGGAAGACCGTAAAAGACACATCTGAGCGCAAACTGCCCATCAGGGCATTGTCCACATGGCGACCATATTCCATCCCCACTTCATAGCGGCTCACCAGAAGCGAATGCACTTGTTTGGGACGTACGGCGGCCTGAAAGAGGGGATGACGTGTCAGCGCCTCGCGAATCAGATTGCGCACATCCTGGGCCGCTTTGCCTTTGAGTTGTTGATTGTGCTTAACCGATTTGGCATACCAGCCTGCCGTCAGCTTGCCATCGACAAATTCAGCCTGGGCCAACGCCGCCTGCACCTGGGAGAGTTCTTCACCCGACAAGACATCCGGAATCTGAAACAGCATGACCTACTTCCACCCGGCGCGATCCGCGAGTTTGAGGGCGTCAATGTTGTTGCTGCCATAGGCCGCAACATTGACTGAATCGGTCTTGAAGTTGCCCAATTCAGCCACAATGGGGTCGATGTCTACCCCGTCCACCACTGGATATTCGTTATTCCCCTGGGCAAAGATCTCCTGGGCTTCGGGACTCACGAGAAATTCCAGAAAAGCCACGGCGTTTTCCGGGTTGGGTGCAGTGCTGATCACCCCCGCGCCGCTGACATTAACATGGGTGCCCCGATCGTCTTGATTGGGGAAAAAGACTGCGGTTTGGGCAACGACAGCTTGGTTGTCGGAATCATTCGACTTCGCCAGACGCGCCCAATAGTAATGGTTGGCGATCGCCACATCACAGAGCCCTGACGCCACCGCCTTGATTTGGTCAATATCTCCCCCTTCGGGCGATCGGGCCAGGTTGGCCACCAATCCCCGCGCCCATTTTCCGGTCGCGGCCTGGCCCTGGGTTTCAATCATGGAGCCCACCAATGACTGGTTATAGATATTGCTTGAGCTGCGGATACAGACTCGTCCCTTCCATTCCGGTTCAGCGAGCGCCTCATAGGTAGACAGTTCAGCCGGATCGACGGTGTCAACGTTATAAATCAAGACCCGCGCCCGGGTTGTCAAGCCAAACCAAAGTCCTTCGGGATGACGTAAATTCTCGGGGATTTCTTCCTCTAGTACCTCAGACTCGGTGGGCTGCAAAATCCCAGCTGTTTCTGCCCGCCACAAGCGCCCAGCATCAACTGTAATGAGAACATCCGCAGGACTCCGCTCCGCCTCACTGGCAATGCGCTCCACCAATTCATCCGAGCTCCCTTCCACTAAATTCACCTCAATCCCCGTCTGTTGGGTAAAGCTGTCATATAAATCATTATCAATATCGTAGTGACGAGCGGAGTAGACATTGACGACGCCATTGATGGGGGGGGCACTGGCGCAAGCCGTGAGAACCAGTCCAGTGGCAAGGGTCATGAGCCGACTCACACAATTGATATTAATTCTCATTTGTTTAGGTAAAAAGGATCGAATATACTTATAGAATATTGGGCTGACCCATATCATACCTTAAGCGCAATTATTTGATTTTCAAAGGTGTTGGGGTCGGGCGCTCTATTGCTTGTTCCGTAAGGCTTCTGGCTTTAATTGATGACCTGCCCTAATCTCCCTCAAACAGCCTGGGCCACAATTGTGCGATGGCGGATGGTGTTGGGTGTAATCGTCGGGGCACAAAACCCAGCTGCTACCAGTTCCTGTTCCATATCCAGGGCAAAATATTGATCCAGGTAGGGCTCGGTGCTTTTGAGCAAAGTCAGGATGTAGGGTGGCATTTTTTTGTAGACCGCCGAACGGGGGTTCATATCCATTAGGGTGAAATGTCCCCCCGGACGCAGTAGACGCCGAGCCTCCCGGAAAATGTCACGGGCGGCGGCGCTGGGTAGCTCGTGGAAGACCAGACAAGCGGACACCAGATCAACGCTTTGATCCGGGAGCCCCGTCTGCTCTGCGGTGGCATGTTTCCAGGTCACCAATCGCCCTTGCTGCTCGCCGTTGTATTGGGCAACGGACAGGAAGTAGGGTGAGAGTTCCAGACCGGTGATCGCCGCGTCGGGATAGATATCTTGCAGGGCAAAGGTGCTCATGCCCACGCTACAGCCGAGATCGAGGATCGCCTGGGGGGGCGTTGGCAATTGCTGCTGCAGCACCTGGTGATAACTCTTGCGAAGATAGGCATCGCCTTGGCGGGGGGTGTCCGGGAAGAGGGTGGAGTGAACCGCATAGGCGGCAGATTCCACTTCTAAGGCGGCGTCCCAGCTCAAATTCCCCTGGTCGTAGGCGTGGAAGGAACAACAGTAATAGTCGGGATAGGTGAGAGCGGGGTCTTGAATTTGAGCCAAACGGGGCTGCCAATCCAGTTGTTTCAGGGCGGCGACGCGATCGCGCCAGGGCACGCCAATCCGCTCGGCCCGCTGGATCATCATCGTTCGGGCTTGGCGCTTGGCGAGGGCATAGAGGGGTTTGATGCCCAGCAAGCGGTTGACGAAGCGGGTGGCCAGGCGAGCAGTAAAGGGAACAGCGGAGGTTGCGGTCATGGTCAGGGGCGTCATCGAGAAAGCAATTTAACGTGAGTTCTGTTTAAGCGAAGCGATCGTATTCCTCAAAGCCTTGAAATCTCGTTGTCAAAACCGGTTGTCAGGGGTCCAGCCCCCCGACACCTCCCGCTGAGGGGGAGATTGCCCCCTCAGACTCCGGCAATACCGGAGCCAGTATGGTTGACTCTGATGAGTTTCAGCGTCTGGCGCAATGTCTGCTTATCCAGAACTCACGTAATTTAATTCTGCATTAAAGCGTGTGGGGGCGGCGATCGCCTTGTTGCATTTCTTGATGCGGGGTGCAGCCATAGGCTACCTCGATCATCTCAATCCTCAGTCATCTCAATGGGTTGGTGTTTAATTGAATGACAACCCCTCAGGGCAATCAGGACGATGGGGCGATCGCCGTGTTTGATTCATCACTGCTCGCCATCGCCTGGGGCAAGCGGATGGTAAAGGTCGTGCCCTGGCCCGGTTGCGATTGACAATCCAAACGACCTTGGTGGGTTTCCACAATGATCTGATAACTCATCGAGAGCCCGAGTCCCGTGCCCTGACCCACCGGCTTGGTGGTGAAAAAGGGATCAAAGAGCTTGGCTTGAGTGATTGCATCCATGCCACTGCCATTGTCTTGCACCTGAATTTCGAGTTGCTTGGACTCCGGCAACCAGCGAGTTCGCAGCTTAATCGTGGGTTCGTCCTGCCAATCCGGTTGGGCGATCGCCTCTTCTAAGGCATCGATCGCATTGGTGAGCAAGTTCATCAACACTTGATTGAGTAAGCCTGGATAGCAAGCGATGGGCGGCACAGTGGCGTCATAGTCCTCCACCACCCGGATCGGCTGGCGATCGCGTTGACCGTTGAGGCGACTGCCCAGAATCATCAGGGTGCTCTCCAGGCCCGTATGAATATCCACGGTTTTTTGCGCCGCTTCATCAAGGCGAGAGAAGGTGCGCAAAGACTTGACAATCTCGCGAATGCGTTCCGCGCCCGACTTCATGGAGCCGAGCAACTCAGGCAGATCACTCTCGACAAATTCCCAGTCAAGCTCTTCAAGGAGTTGGGCAATCTCGGCTGGGGGCGGCTCAAGGTGTTGTTTGTAGGCTCTGATCAGCACCAAAAGATCGCTGGCATAACTCGCGGCATGGGTGACATTGCCGTAGATAAAGTTCACCGGGTTATTAATTTCATGGGCAACGCCGGCCACCAGCTGACCCAAACTGGACATTTTTTCGCTGCGGATAAGCTGGGTTTGGGTGGCTTGGAGTTGGGCAAGGGCGGTTTGGGCCTCTTGGGCATTGGTTTGAGCCTGACGGTAGAGTTCCGCTTGGTTGAGGGCGATCGTCACCTGTTCAGCCACACTCTGGAGCAGCTCAATCTCCTCAATCTGCCAGTGATAGGCTTCGGCAACACCACAGAGCAAGACCCCCACTTGACCCGCTCGGGTGATCAACCGACTGGCCAGTATCGCCTGGTAGCCCCGCTCTTCAAGCACCTGAGAGAGTTCGACATCGCCGAGATGAGCGGTATCATCAATACTCAGCAGCTCACAGCTGGCAAACTTCTCGGTAAGCGGCAGCAGTTGGGGATGACGCCCCATCACCGAGGGCAGGTGGGGGTGCTTGTCTTCGTAAACCACATCCCAAATTAAGGTTTGCTCTTCAATCCAGGCAAAGGTGCAGCGATCGCTGCGAATGAGCTCGAACAGTTCGCTCACCGCTGTGGCAATCACGGCATCCGGCTCTAGAGAATCTCGAATTTGGCTCGAGAGGCGCTGCTTGAGGATCAGGGACTGCTCCTGATAGGTGGCCAATTCCTGTTGGGACTGCTTGAGTTCCTGTTGGGCTTGCTGGTGGCGAAACCGCGTCAGAGCGAGTGCCCAAGCGCCAAGCGCGGCCATGGCAATGATCCCCAACCCCAGCAGCAACATCTGGTGCAGCAGGGGGCGCAGCGCTTGATGGAGCATTGCTTTGGGGGTAATTGCCAGTAAGCGCCAGTTGTAGTGGGCGATCGCTTGCGGGTCGGTCATCACCCGGCCTTGGGGATTATAGATCTGAACCAAGTCCAGCACGGGAATCGTCCGAAAGGAATAGAGATCGGCAGGGGTGGCGAAGTATCCCTGTTGTTCCTGCCCTAGCGCGGACCAGACTGCGGGCGCTTGCTGGGACAAAGATTGATCTTGCCGATCCGGTAGCACAGATCCCCATTCCCGATCAGGGTTGCGGTGCTGTAGCCAATAGCCTTCACCATCGACCAGTTGGATATCGTAAGAGATCTGCTCATCTTGCACCTCCAGATGTTGCAAGAGGCGGCTGCCCAGGTAATTGATCACCAGGACGCCCTGCCATTCACCCGCCCCATCAAAGATCGGGGTAGCCAGCCGAATAGTGGGCTTGAGCGGGTGCTCAATTATTTGGTTCTCAATGTTGAGGTTCAGCGGCGAAAGATAAATATCCCCAGCATTGAGGATTTTAGCGGTGATGAAATAGTTGCGATCGCGCTTGTCTTGTAGTTTGGCAGCCGGCACAATATAGGGCGAATTACGATTGCGATTGACACGAATCACTTCGTGACCACGACGATCGAGCAGTCGAATTTGACTGTAGAGTCGCTTACTCTGGAGCACGGTCAACAGCTCCTGGGCGAAGTCTTGGCGCTCATCCAAATCACCTGCCATCGCGGCGGCGATTTCGCCTTGCTGGGAGAGTAGGAGTAGATCGGCGATCGCCGTCTCCAGATCCCCCGTCATAAACTGTTGTTGCTGCTCGAGTTCCTGCTCTTTCGCCAACAGAAAGGACTGGCGCAGAGCCTTCGTTTCGGAATAATATAACGTCCCACCAATTGCCACCACAACAGCGACCGAGGGTAAAAACAGTCTCAGGAAGCGACGAACCAGGGAGCTGGAGAAAGGAGGCAATAGGCGCATAGAGGAGTGAACGCAGCGTTGACAGTCCGCTCTAAGGTGCTGGAAGGGTACGGAGGGCAGTCACAATCTCAACCGGATCAGGGCGCTGGGTATAGTCGAGATTGACAAAGCGATAGATAACAAGACCTTGGGGGTTGACCCCATAGGTGGCAGGCACTGGCAACTCAAAGGAGTCATCTCCATTGTATCGGGGCAGCGCCAGACCCAACTGCGTGTAGCCCGGACGCAAATACGCCGGGACTTGAAACACTAAGCCAAACTGTCGCGCCACCGGGTTATGGCGTGTGAGCCAAAATATCAGTCGGCATTTTTGCCGTAACAGATTGGCGAATTTGAGTCAGTTGAGTTGTGAGATTCATAGCAGTTGACGAACTGGAGATGGAGCACTTTTCCATCATTATGGCGTTCGAGCTGAGGGTTTCCTAAAGCGATCCTGAGTTTAGGGCTCAGGGTTCACGTTCAACGCATCCCCCAACGCCAGCCAATCCGCTTCAACGGCCACTGGATTTATGCCAAAGAGTTCGGGCTGCATCAGTTGACCCACGGCCGTGGGCTTGTCGCAAAACCGGCCCAAATCTTTGAGATACCCGGCAGCAACCCAACCTTCCACAAACTCAGGCGCGGAGGAAAAACCCCCAGGAAAAATAAAGCCATAGGCCCCCGTCACTCGCGCCCAAACCCCATTACGGCTCCATTCCAGCACAACCAGCTTCCAGCCATCGGGAACCAAGCCCACCGGCTCACCGGCTGGTTCTTCGCGAATTCGCAGGTCTGACCCATCGGTGGTCACCTCCGCATAAAACAGGGGAAAGTCGCGACGGTTATTGTTTTCGCTGCCACAACTGTTGACCACCTGCGCTAGTGAACCGGGCATTGCGGCGGGCAGATGGGTGGCCTGAGTAGCGGCTTGAGCAGCGGTTTGAGTCGCCGCTTGGCCGAGGCTGGCCAGGATGCCGAGCAGCAAGGTAAAAAAAGGGAATTTCCAGGGGGTGGAGGGCATGGTTGAAGAGGGTGCTATATATAAATAATTGATGTTGAGGTGTTGAGGATGAAAGTAGGGGCAAGGGTCATTTCTAGCGAGATGTCATCTCAATATACTTGCCACGCTGGGAGAGCGATCGCCCTGCTTCACTTTTGTTTAAGGCTTCTGACCACTCTGTCTGCATCTTGGACAGTCATTGCTTGGATGCTGCCACATTCAGAGCGGATACACAATGTAATAAAGGGAACGACCGCTACGCGCCGAGGTGGATTGGGTTAAACTGTGCCCATATTTTCCGAGTTTGAAGGGTTTGCAACCATGCTGAGGAACTGGAGCTTAACCGGACTGTTGCTATTGTCTGGATTGATGGGAGGAGAGACCCTAGCCGTTGCGCCTCCGACTAAAACCGTCCCAGTGCAAGAGCCGGAGTTGTCCTCTGAGGTACGCATCGCTCAGCGCTCATCTAGGCGTGAACCCTTGGTTTTTGAGGGAGAATTAAGTGAAAGGAGTCAGGTGCTTGCATTTGATGACAGCTATTTCAATAGCTATACGTTCACAGGTCGGGCTGGTGAGTCCATCCAGATTGATTTAGTTAGTGATGACTTTGATTCTTACTTGCTCTTGTTTGATCCAAACTCAAACACCCTTGTTGAAGATGATGATGGTGGCGAGGGTTTAAATGCCAGAATTACGATTACGTTACCACTGGATGGCGAGTATGAAATTTGGGCAAATTCGTCAAGACCAGGAGAAGTGGGTGATTATCGTCTTACTGTACAGGGGGGAGAAAATAACAATGTGGTTTCAGAACAGCTAGAGTCTCCCTCCTTTCTGGAACAGCCGGAATTCCCCCATGGGTTACTCATTGAGTCGGGATTAAGAAGAGCATGGAGTCAGGTTTTTGAATCTGATGGTAGCTATTTTAATACCCATGATTTTTATGGTCGGGCAGGTGACATTATCCAGCTTGATTTACTTAGTGATGAATTTGATTCACGCTTAATCTTGCTTGATCCCAATGCCAACATCCTGATGGAAAAGGATGATGGTGGTGAGAATCAAAACGCCAGAATCACGATTACCTTACCAATGGATGGTGAGTATCAAGTTCTGGCAAGTACAAATACACCCGGAGAAGGGGGTGTCTATACCCTTACTTTTCATAAGATTGTGACTGAACCGACTGAGCTTACGGTCGTTGAACAAGCAGAAGAGTTGGTCGAAGCAGGGCAATTACTGCGCTGGGAGGAGACCGTTGCATCCTGGCAAGCCGCGATTGAAAAGTGGGAAGCCGCGCTGCTCCTCTATCAGTCTGCGGGCGATCGGCTCGGCGAAGCCAACACACTCCGCGATATTGCTGCGCTCCATAGTGGACTCGGTGATAATCAACGGGCGCTAGACTATTATAACCAGGCCCTACCATTGTTTAGGGCAGTCAATGAGCAGCGTGGCGAAGCCACGACCCTCAACAACATCGGTGCCATTTACAATGCGCTGGGAGATAGGCAGCGGGCATTAGACTTTTTCAATCAAGCATTGCCCCTTTTCCAAGCGGTTGGCGATCGGCTCAACGCAGCCAACACCCTCAACAATATTGGCGCTATTTACAATGCGCTAGGAGATGAGCAGCAGGCGCTGGACTATTACAACCAAGCCCTACCGCTGCTGAGGGGGATCGGCGCTCAGCTCAGTGAAGCCGACGCCCTCAGGGAGCGCGGTCATTACCAAAGCTTTGTGGCTCGAAGCGACAGCCCCCTTCGTACGGAGAGTGAGCGGGAAAGAGCTTGGGAACAGGCCCTTGAGAGCTATAACCAAGCCCTACAGATTTATCAGGAAGTGGGCGATCGGCATGGCGAGGCCTACGTTCTCAGGGGCATCAGTCGGCTCTACCGGGATCGGGGGCAGAGAGGCGTAGCAGCAAGTTATGCCCATCAAGCGAGACTCATCTCTGGAATCGTCCAGCTCGATCATCGGCGTAGCGACACCATCATCCTCAATGATCTAGATGGCCTGCAAAGCGATCGGGGGAACCAGCAACGAGCGCTGGACTATTACAGTGAGACCTTGTCTATTGCCAGAGAAATCGAAGACTGGCGTGCCGAAGCGATCGCACTCCAGAATATCGGTCGGATCTACCATCATCGGGATGAGCAGCAACAGGCACTGGACTATTACGATCAAGCCTTAACACTGTTGAGGAGGGTCGAGGACTGGCGTAGCGAAGCCATCACCCTCGACAACATTGGCCAGTCCCACAACGCTTTGGGCAATGAGCAGCAAGCAATCGAATTTTTCAACCAGGCCTTAGCCCTGCGACGGACGGTTGGCGATCGCAATGGGGAAGCCATTACGCTTTGGAATATCGCCAATGCGCAACGCAGCCAAGGCCAGCTCACCACCGCCCTGACCAACATCCAAGCCGCGATCGCCCTGATCGAACGCCTTCGTAGCCTCACCCCTCCCGGTGAACTCCGCCAAACCTACTTCGCCACCGTCCAAGGCTACTACCAGTTCCAACTTAACTTGCTGGTGGAACTTCAGCAGCAAAACCCCAACAGCCCTGAAAACTATGCCGCTCAAGCCTTTCAAATCAGTGAAAGTATTCGCGCCCGCACCCTCATCGAACAACTCAGCGAAGCCAACCTCGATATCCGCCAAGGCGTCCCCCCCAATCTCCTCTCCCAAGAACAAGACCTCATTCAACAGCTGAACGCCGCTGAACAACAACGCATCACCCTTCTCAAAGGCAACTACAGCAACGCGCAACTCAACGTCATCAAAACCAAAATCAACCAAACCCTCCAAGACCTCAAGGATACCGAGAGTCACATCCGCCAGCAAAGCCCCGCTTACGCTCAACTCAAATTCCCCGCTCCTCTCACTCTCGAAGACGTCCAAAACAAAATCCTCAACGACGACACGCTCCTCCTCGAATACGCTCTTGGCGAAAGACAGAGCTATCTTTTCTTGGCGAGTAAAAGCGGACTACAAATCTTCACGCTACCTGCTCAAGCCGACATTGAAGCCGCTGTCGAAGTCTACCGCAACCAACTCCAAGACCGTACCTTTACCGATATCAGTCAGGGTCAAGCCCTGAGCGAGATGTTGCTCGGTCCAGTCGCTCACCAACTGGGCAACAAGCGGCTATTGATTGTGAGTAACGGTAAACTACAGCTCTTACCCTTTAGCGCCTTGCCTGTGCCTGTGGGTGCAGTAACTGCCCAAAACTCCTATCCCAAGGAGGTCAGCGCAGCCGGGGGGATTGCGCAAGCTCTGCCAGAGGAGACCCAACCTCTCCTCACTAACCACGAAATCATTGCCCTCCCTTCCGCCACCAGCCTTGCCGTCCAGCGTCAAACCTGGCAAAACCGTGAGACCGCGCCCAAGCAATTGGCAATCTTTGCCGATCCTGTTTTTCAGAAAAACGATCGCCGCCTGGGTGACAATGCCAATACCTCTACAGTTGGCGATCTCTCCCAATCCCAATACCTCGACGCCTTAACTCGCGCTGGCTGTACCACCTTCAGCCGCCTTCCCTACACTGCTGCCGAAGCCAAGCAAATTTTAGAGTTTGTCCCGGATGCTCAGGAATTCAGCGCCCTCGGCTTTGCTGCTAACTATGCGGCCATCACCGATCCTGATCTGAGTCAATATCAAATCTTGCATTTGGCAACCCATGGGTGCATTCAAGATGATGCCCGTCTCTCGGGTCTTGCTCTCTCCTTCTACCAGGAGAATGGTGAGCCGACTGAAAACAATCGTCTGAACCTCCAAGACATCTACAATCTAGAGCTTAATGCAGAATTGGTTGTTCTCAGTGCCTGCCAAACAGGCATCGGGGAGAACGTTGCAGGCGAAGGGGTTGTCGGTCTCACCAGCGGCTTCCTCTACGCAGGTGTCAAACGTGTGGTCGTTAGTCTCTGGAACGTGAATGATCAGGCGACGGCGGTACTCATGAGTGGCTATTATCAACAGATGCTAGACGGGGGGCGCGACCCGAATCAAGCCCTACGACAAGCTCAGTTAGCGCTTTGGAATGGCAATGAATATCGTGCGCCGTTTTATTGGGCTGCCTTTACGATTCAGGGAGAATTTTAGGGTGTGTTATCCGTTAACACCAAACGTTTTACGGGACAAGCGATAGAACACCCGACCCCAAAAAACAAGAAAGAGTCTGCAAGCAAGTCGCAGCAATCATTTGAAATCTAACTGATGACAGCCCCTAAACGCTAGTGGCTAACACCCGATTCAACTTGCCACTCTGATACCCCTCCAGATCCAGCGTCACATAGAGAAACCCCAAATCTTGAAACTGGCGCACCAACTCTGGCAAATCCGTGGTGGTAACAAAGGTTTGAATCTGCTCCGGTGGCAACTCAATCCGGGCTGTGTCCCCATCGGAGCGCACCCGGAGATTTTGCCAACCCTGCCGCCGCAGATACACCTCCGCGCGGCCCACCCGTTGTAACTTCTCAACCGTGATCACTTCACCATAGGGGAAGCGGGAACTGAGACAGGGTTGAGAGGGCTTGTCCCACCAGGGCAGACCCAATTCTTTGCTGAGTTCCCGCACCTCCAGCTTGGTGATGCCGACCTCTGCGAGGGGCGATCGCGCCCCCCGTTCCTGCGCCGCCTGAATGCCCGGACGATAGTCCTGCAAGTCATCGGCATTAACCCCATCCACCACATAGGGATAGCCCCGCTGGAGCGCCAGGGGCTTGAGCGTATCATGCAGCTCGCTTTTGCAAAAATAGCAACGATTCACCGGATTGCTGGTATAGTCCGGGTTTTGCATCTCTTGGGTCTGCACAAGCTGATGGGCAATGCCGATCGCCGCTGCCTGGGTCTGGGCATCTTCGAGGTCTTCGGGCAGCAGCGAGGGGGAGACAGCGGTGATGGCCAGGGCGCGATCGCCAAGCACGTCGTAGGCAACTTTCGCTACCAATGTAGAGTCAATGCCACCCGAATAGGCAATCAGGGCTTGATTCATCTCCTGAAATAGAGTTTGTAGCTGAGTTAGTTTACGGGCTAGGGCAGTCATATTAGCCAATCGGCAAGAAAACAATGATAGTGGACGAAATTTAAAAGATGGCTATAATTGTAGCGGTATATTTGAGGTATCTACACGGCCACATTCTGCCGATAGGAGTCTGTATGGCTCAAATGCAATACTTGAGTAATAACCTGTCTCGACTCGGATTTTTCCTGAGCTAAACGTTATGAGAATATGCTACAACCGTCGCCAATTTCTGAAATTAAGTAGTCTGTTCTCTTCAGCCGTTGGACTTGCATCCTTGATGGCAAGTTGCGATCGCCAGCGCCGACTATCTAACACAACTCAAGACCCGAACAAACCGCTTAAAATCGGCTATTTACCCATTACCGATTCTGCGCCATTACTCGCTGCCTACGACAAAGGATTTTACCGTGAAGAAGGATTAAACCCTGAACCGCCCCAGCGATATCGGTCTTGGGATGCCATTGTTGAAGGGTTTATCCAACAGGATGTCAACGTCATTCATCTCTTGATGCCCACGGCGATTCTGGTGCGCTACGGTCTTAACTTTCCAGGGAAAGTCGTCGCCTGGAATCATACCAACGGTTCGGCGCTGACAGTGCGTCTAGATATCGAGCACCCCGCCCACCTCGCCAGAACCACCATCGCTATTCCCTCTTGGTATTCAATCCACAATATTGTGCTGCAAATTCTGCTGCGGGTGCAGGGGCTAACGCCCACAGCCAAAGCGGTTCAACATCCCCTAACAGCCCAGGAAGTCCGCCTGGTGGTGCTGCCGCCTCCCGATATGCTCAAAGCCTTAACCCAACAAGAGATTGCTGGCTATATGGTGGCAGAACCCTATAACTCGGCGGCGGAAACCCAAGGGGTCGGCAAGCTGCTGCGTCTGACGGGGGATATTTGGAAAGATCATGCCTGCTGTGTGGTGTTTATGCAGGAGGACGATCTCAAAACACGTCCCCAATGGACCCAGAAGGTCATCAATGCCATTGTCAAATCACAACTCTGGGCCCGCTCAAATCGCCCTGAACTGGCGCATATTCTATCCCTAGATGGTGGGCAATATATGCCCTATCCTGTTTCGGTCTTAGACCGGGTATTGAATTCCTATGATAATGATTATTATGCTCGCAAAAATGTCATTTTACATCCCCAATGGCGATCGCAACGGATTGATTTTCAGCCCTATCCCTTTCCCTCCTATACCCGTGCTCTGACCCAGGAGCTCAAACGAACCTTTATCCAAGATGATATTCAATTTTTAAACCAGCTCTCTCCGGAACAGGCTGTCACAGATCTAGTTGATGACTCATTTGTCCGATTTGCACTCCAACAGCTCGGCGGAGGGCAATCCTTTGACTTGCCGATCGAGTTGTCTCGCAGTGAAGTGCTGAAGATCTAAGGCGCATCATCAATAACACACCATCAACCCATGATTTGGAATCGTCTGTTGGGAAACATTAACAAAAAGGCGTTGGTCTTCTTGCGCTCACTGTCCCTTGAGCAAGGGTTAAAAGCTATTTTGATCGGTCTTGTCACCGGCAACCTGATCATTGTGGGTGTTGTTGCCATTGTCCTCAGCCGCAATGCCCAATGGCAACGCACACAGGAACTTCAAGAAGAACGCGCTTTAGCCCTAGCAATGGAAGTGCGCACTCGTTTAGATGATGTGGAGCAACAGTTGCGCTACTTACAAAAGGTTCGAGGTCTTGCTCAACTACCCAGTGAAATCCAGTACACTTTGCTAGAAGGATTGACACGGGAAAATAATGCCTATGAAATGGTGGCGATCGTCCAGCCCCAAGGACAGCTCCTCTCGGTTATTGCCCCGCATTTGCATGCTGAGGTGGATATCAATCAATTTGCTGCGCAGAAAATTCAAAATTCGAACTTGGCCACGGCGATCGCTCAACAGATTCGCTATATCGATGCCATTGAACTAGAGCCCGCTCTCAATGTGCCGATGACCACGTTAGTGTTACCCCTTCAAGATCAAGACGGCCGGCCGCAGGGGGTGATTGTCGCCACGATTAATCTAGGATTCTTGAATCCGATCGTGGCTCACTCACAAATTAGTGAAACCGGCTATGTCTATATCCTCGATCAGCAAAATCAAATTATTGCCAAACAGCTCACGGCGGCTGAAACGGATCAGGAAATCGCCCTTGATGTCTTAACTGCGCAAACGATGCCGGAGATTTTTAACCAAAACTCAACCGAATCCACCCATGTCTATAATGGCTTACGGGGTCTTGATGTGCTCGGTACACGATCGCTGATCTATGGAGTGAATTGGCAGGTGGTTGTTGAACTGCCGCTGCAAGAGATCTATGCCCCCATTCGTCGCCTAATGGTGGCGATGCTGATTGTCCTACTACTCTCGATTTCAATGACGATTTTCGTGAGTATTCGTATTGCCCATTGGTTGGTTGCACCACTGCAGAAGTTAACCCAAACAGCCAATCAAATTAGCCAGGGTCAGTTCCTAAATAATTCAACAGTTGAGGGTTTCAAGGAATGGCAGATTCTGGCCGATGCGTTCAACTATATGACCCAGCGCATTCGTGACTCTTTTGAGTCGCTTGAATCTAAGAATGATCAGCTTTCTGAGACCTTGAATGAACTGAAATCTACTCAGCTTCAGCTCATTCAGAACGAAAAAATGTCGAGCATTGGTCAGCTTGTTGCAGGCATTGCTCATGAGGTTAATAACCCGATTAACTTTATTTATGGGAATCTAACCCATGCCAATAACTATAGCCAGGATTTACTCGATCTTATTTCACTGTACCAAAAACATTATCCAGCGCCCAATCAGGAAATCGAAGCTGCTCTCATAGATGCTGATGTTGATTTTATAAAAAAAGACTTTCCTGAACTCTTGTCTTCGATGCGTATGGGCTCCCAACGGGTCAAGGAAATTGTCTTGTCATTTCGTAACTTTTCTCGTCTGGATGAGGCACAACATAAGTCAGTCGATCTGCATGAAGGGATTGACAATACATTGATTATTCTCCGCAATCGCATCAAGCCCCAACCCGAGCAACAGGAAATTAAAATCACCAAAGAATATGGGGAATTGCCCCTGGTCGATTGCTATCCTGCGCAGCTCAATCAGGTGTTCATGAATCTCATCGTCAATGCGATCGACGCCCTAGAAGACTTACGCAAACCCAACTCAGGACACCGTCCTGAAGTTAAAATCAAAACAGCGTATCAAGCCAATTCAACCATCCCCCAGGTTTGCATTCGCATTACAGACAATGGCATGGGGATTCCGGAACAGGTCAAGATGCAGATTTTTGATCCGTTCTTTACCACAAAACCCATTGGCAAAGGCACAGGACTGGGTTTGTCGATTAGCTATAAAATCATTACGGAAATGCATCAAGGTTCAATCCACTGCGCTTCAGAACCCGGTCAAGGCACAATATTTGAAATCAAGATTCCGTCTAAAATTACTACTGTAGGAGCAATTCCCTGATCAATTCATATCATAGATACATACGATGTCTGATTTTGACCCGCTCTTCAATCAAATCGCGGCGTTGGTGCTGCATCATTCGCCGAGTGGGGTGGAGCAGGAGGTGGATGAACTGATTCTGCGGCTGTTTATTGGTGCGGGAACAGAGCCCTGGCAGGATGAAGCAGGCAATATTATTGCCAAGATTCCTGGCAGTGGCGACGGGGCGATCGCCATCACTGGCCACAAAGACGAGATTGGCATGATCGTTAAAGGCATCCGTCGGGATGGTCGGCTGGATATCCGGCGCTTGGGCGGCTCTTTCCCCTGGGTTTATGGCGAGGGGGTGGTAGATATTCTCGGCGATAACGCCACGATTTCGGGCATTCTCAGCTTTGGCTCTCGCCATATCTCCCATGAGTCGCCCCAAAAGCGCCTCCAGGAAAACCAACCCGTCACCTGGGAGCGGGCCTGGGTGGAGACCAAATGCACGATCTATGAATTGGCGGCGGCGGGGGTGCGACCGGGAACGCGGGTGGTGGTGGGTCGCCATCGCAAACAGCCGTTTCGACTCAAGGACCACATTGCTAGCTATACCCTGGACAACAAGGCCTCGGTGGCGATTTTAGTGGGTCTGGCTCAGGCGATCGAGAACCCGGAAAAAGACATCTATCTGGTGGCTTCTGCTAAGGAAGAGGTGGGGGCGATCGGCGCCCTTTACTTTACCCAGCGTCTGAAGCTAGATGCACTGATTGCCCTGGAAATTTGCCCCTTAGCCAACGAATACCCGATTCAAGACGGGGCGCGCCCGGTGCTTCTGTCTCAGGATGGCTATAGTCTTTATGATGAATGGCTCAACCAAGAGCTCAGTCGCTGCGCCGAAGCATTGAATATTCCGGTGCAGTATGCAGCGCTTGATGGCTTTGGCAGTGATGCCTCCCTGGCGATGAAATTTGGCCATGTGGCGCGGGGAGCTTGTCTGGGTTTCCCAACCGAAAATACCCATGGCTATGAGATTGCCCATTTGGGGGCGATCGCCAATTGCCAAGCGATTTTACGGGCCTATTGTTCGGGGAATGCAGCAGCAGCGTCCCCAGACCCGGACACCCCTTAAGAGTACTCCAAAGAAATAATCATCCAGGGTATGCGGGCTGAGCGGAGTCGTTCGCGCAGCGTCCCCAGGGGGGAAAGCCCAATTCTTGAAAACCGATGGAATAATTATTTTCTGGCAACACTCTAAGACTAAGATAAAGTCCCATGACCCATCCGTCAGATTCCCCTGCTCCACAACCCAGCACTATGATTGGTGCTCCAGGACTTGAGATCTACCGAAACGTCGTGGTTCTGACCGGGGCGGGTATCTCGGTTGCCTCGGGCCTGCGTCCGTACCGTGGGCAAGGCGGACTGTGGGAGGAGGATGACTCGCTCCAGCACTTGATCACGGCCTCAACGCTCGCCTCGGACCCTGGAGCAGTATGGTCGCGCTTTGGGCCCCTCCGTGACCAGGCGATCGCGGCAACACCAAATGCTGCTCATCGGGCGCTCACGGCTTGGGAGTCGTTTGTGGTCGAGCAGGGGGGGACGTTTACCCTGATCACGCAAAACGTTGATGGGCTGCACCACCGAGCCGGAACGCAGCATGTGATCGAGCTACATGGCTCGGTTTTTATTACCCAATGCTCCAATCATGACTGTTCGCTACAGCCCTATCAAGACCATGATTCTCATGACTCGGGCTGTCCCCAATGCACGAAATGTGACGCTGTCCTGCGGCCGGGTGTGGTGCTCTTTGAGGAGCCCCTGCCAGCGGCGGCGGAATGGCATTCTAAACGGGCATTGCGAGACTGTGATCTCTTTATGGCGATCGGCACCTCGGGTACGGTGTCACCGGCGGCTAATTTTGTCCGGGCAGCAAAGTACAGCCAAGCCCGCACGCTGTTGGTGAACCTGGAGCCGATGCGTCCTCGTCACCCAGCATACGATGAGGAATATTTGGGCCCGGCGGAAGTGTTGCTGCCTCAGATGTTGGGGTTTGCCTTGGACTAAGATTGACTAGTGCAGCGTCAACTCTAAATTGTAGGTTGGTGTTGAGCTTAGCGAAACCCAACACAACTAATGTTGATACTGGGTTTCACAATTCAATTCAATTCAATCTCGCGACAACCCCTCATTTCACTCTTGACAAAGCATTCGATTAAAGCAGC
>JBCDEB010000127.1:0-20689 GCA_039180005.1 Cyanobacteria bacterium P01_G01_bin.54
GCCCCCCGACACCTCCCGCTGAGGGGGAAATTGCCCCCTCAGACTCCGGCAATACCGGAGCCAGTATTGTTGATTCTGCTGAGTTTCAGAGTCTTTCGCAATGTCTGCTTATCCAGAACTCAGGTTAATCAATAGTGCTGTGGTGGATTGAAAATAATGTAAAAACTGAAATAACCAAAATCTTTTTGGTGCGTTATGCTCCGCTAACACACCCTACTGCCGTGGCACAGCTAAAAAAGGCCATTAGGGAGTAGGTTGGGTTGAGGCACGAAACCCAACACTGCCAATATTTTGAAAGGTTTACCCCCTAGTAATCTATTGCACCATTTTAGCTATGTCACGGCACTACAAATGCCGTGGCATGGCTTAAAAGGTGTATGGTCGTAGGTTGGGTTGAGTGGAGCGAAACCCAACACTGCCAATGTTTTGGGAGATTTACCCCCTAGTAATCTCTTGCACTATTTTAACTGTGCCACGGCACTACTGCTAAAAAATTGTTAAACGATCATGTTTATGGTGGTAAGTAATAAGGTCTGTCGAATCCGCGTCGAGCAACCTGATCGTACGTAAATATTTGGTATAACTGACTATTTTCTTGATTATGGTGAATGAGCCGCTTGCGTTCATGTTCAGGTAAGCTGGCCCAGCGTCCGATAATGATAATATGGTTGACTGTTGGCATACTGTAGCCTTTGAAAGAACGCCAAGCCTCCTCGATACCTTCGGACGAACGCAGTCTAAAGCTTTGAGTTGCAGAGCGCTCAGGATATTGAGGCAATGATTTGGCATAGTCCACTGTATCCCTTGTGAAGGTTTGGAGATTACTATCTGTCTTCAGCCAAATATTTCGATCTTCAATCTGCCTCACTGCTTCTCGAAGTTTCTCTGCTTGCTCACCAGACTGATTATAGAGCTTTGCGTCTGAGCGTTTGATCTCAATTGAATAGATGACACATCCCCCTTGCCCATAAGTCAAAACAGCAAAATCTGCTCTTTTTTTGCCAATGAATGGTTGATTCAAAAATGCCAAGGGTGAATCATATCCCTTGCCACATAAGCCAGTTAGAAACTGTGGATGTGCTTTAAGAAATTCTTGTAGCTTTGGCTCAAGTGGTTTCTCGGCCAGCAGGCAAGCCAACTGTTCAATATCTTTATAACTTGGACAAATTCTTAAAACCTCTTGATCACTCTCAGTCCAACCCAAACTAGGATTGAAAATTTGAGCCAAGATTTCAGAAGGTGTTTCCATTTTGCTCCGTCCACCAAGCCCTGAGCGATCGCATTGCACTCACTTCGCTATCATCCTCGTGTAGATGTTCTAGATTATAGCCAACTCTAAAATCCTTGAAAGATCTGCCTAGTGCTTTTTCAAGAGTGAAATGAGAGGTTGTCTCGCAGATGGAACTGAATCCTGAAACCCAGTATCAGTATGGGTTGTGTTGGGTTTCGCTGGGCTCAACACCAACCTACAGTTTAGAGTTGGCGCTGCACTAGGGCACAGGCGGCTGCAACTCCTCCAACACCCGAAAGCTCACATGATTGATCGCCAGACTGCCCAAGGCAATTTCTTCTTTAGGGATCATTTCTCCCGTTGCCTGGCGATAGAGCTTCTCAAAGGGAATGCCCTTGCCCATTTCGGCGTGATACCAGGCGAGGCCCATAAAGAAGCGGGTCGGATAGGGACCGCCCTCTTGGATGTCATCGGGGTTCGATTCCATCGGTAGCCAGCCATAGCCAGGGAGGTAAAACTCCATCCAGACATGGTTAAAGTCCGGTTCGAGGGGACGCCCCCGTTCGAGGAGTTGTTGGGGGCATTTGTAGCGGCCGACGGTGCGGCAAGCGATGCCGTTGAGGCGGGCCAGGGCCAGAAGCACCCCCAGATATTCACCGCAGGAGCCAACACCCCGTGCTAGGGCGACGTCGGGGGTGTCGATATGGGGCTTGATGCCGTAGGAGAGGCGATCGTAGACATAGTTGCGGATGTTATACATTTTGCGCAGCAGGTTGCTCTCTCGGGCCGAGGCATCGCTGGCCGCTCGCTGGATAATGTCGCTGTCCATAGCAAGATTGTCGTTGTCAACCAGGTAGCGGTCTTTGAGGTCAGGGGTCAGCTCGGGGGGGGTGTCGCCATCGGCAGGGGTGAACTGGTATTTGATGCTCCAAACATCGACGATCGCCCGCCAGCCCAAGAGATGCCGCTGCTGGGCATCGAGCTGGTCAAACTTAAACACCGCAACCTTTTGACCTTCAATCTCGCGCAGTTCGAACTCCCGCCCAATCGGCTCAATGTGGCGTACATGTTGGCGATGGGTTTCGGAGGGCAGGGCGATGCGCCATTCAAAGTCTTTGAGTTCAAAGGGGTCGAGGGGCGAGAGTTCCTCGACATAGCTCATTTCGATTCGATAGCCATTGGAGAGGGCGTAGTTCTGCTCGGGGTAATAGGCGACATAGAGGGGATGGACAAAGGTGCGATCGCGGTATTGCAGCTCATGATTCGGGTAAGCATTCGGGTTATCCCGGATGTAGGGTTCATCCTGGGCATAGGCCACGTATAGCTGCGCACCGGCAAAGGCCAGCGCCGTGGGATTTTCAAAGGGGGTCAAGACGGCAAAGTGAACGGCTCCTGTGGCGCGATCGAGGCAATAGACCGTCTGTTCAAGATCATCACAGACCCAGAGTTCTTCGCCGCGTACCGCCAGGTTTTCAGTGCCAATTCCCGGCGCGTAGAAGTGGGTGATCTCCCGTCCGGTTTCACCGCTGAGGACGAGAATTTTTTGCTGACGCGTACAGCTAAGGTAGAGGGTTGCGCCCTGTACCGCAATGCCGTGGACATCTTCGGTCACGCTGGTAAAGCGCTCAGGTCGCGCATCCGGTTGGGCCAAGGACCAAGAATACAAATCTCGATAACGTGTAAACCAGAGGGTTGTGCCCGCCAACGCCAAGCCCGTTGCCCCCACAAAGTCCTGCCAATGATGTGCATTGAGAATTCGTGTTGTGCCACGATCGCGATCGAGGGCCAATAAATACCCCGTGGTGGGGTCGAGGGCATAGAGCTCTTCACCCACAAAAATGATGCCCTGGAGTTTAACGGCGGCGATCGGGTAGAGCGTTGCCAAGGGGCTCACGGTTCCTTGGGCAGCGAACACAGCAGAATTCGGAATCATACGCAGCAGTGATGGAGCAGAAATAACCTCAGAACACCTTACCCGATCGCCTCCCACAACAGCCGTTCAGGCACAATGTTCTACGCAATACGGAACCCCCATCCCCTGCCATCGCGCTTCGCCTCTAATCGTATAACTGTACTTCTGTTCTGCATCTGGCAAGGCTGAGACTCAGACCAGAGTTCCCCTAGAGATTCTGGCGATCGGCACAACCACATGGACAGTGCTAACCATTTTTAGTTACAACAGAGGCGAGGGGGGGGAGCCCTCACTTGAGGGGCTGAATGCCGAAGCGCAGTGTAAAACCTTGGAGGATAACAACTGCAACTTAAGCATTACCGGGCAACTCAAATTATTCAGTATTCTTGGTCACGATCTCACGGAGACAGGATTTCATGCGCTATTTTTCCTTAACCCGCAAAGGGTTCCGCCAGTTTGCCCTCTGGGGCGGTACAGCTCTATTTGCCGCGTTGACTGCGCTACCCTTAGCCGCTCAGCACAGCTACGCCCAGGCTGCGTTGCCCAGCCTCGCCGAATGGCAAGAGGCGGGCTTCACCCCCAAGGTTGATACCTCGGCCGATCGCACCACCTCGGGTGCAACCCGCACTGTTGTGACCGCCGTCGAAGTTGCAGCTTTGATTCCAGAGCACAATCTCTACGGCGTTACCGTCAGACCTGACCCCAATTTGATGGTTTATTTGGCTGAAGCACCCGCTGATCGGTTGGTCTATGTGGTGCTGGAAGATGCAGCTTCTGGCGAATTTATCTATGAACAGGAGTTTTTGGTCGAAGGTCGCTCTGGATTGTTGAACCTCCAATTGCCCACTTCAGCCAATGGAGAACCGCTGCTGCAACCCGGTCAAGACTATCGTTGGGAGGTCACCCTCTACGATGATGCCATTGGTCGCTCCGTTGCCGGGGTCGTGGCAGGTTATATCAGCTATGTGGCCCGCGATGGTGTGGATTGGACGAATCCTGAAATGCTCACGGAACTCGCCCAACTCTCCCCCTACGAGCAGGGTCGTTATCTCTTGAGCAACTATATTTGGTATGACGGTGTGGCAGCGCTCTCGCAAGCCTATCAAACCAACCCCATCGCTGTGGAGGCTGATTTGCAAACCGTTCTGGCCATCAGTGGTCTTGATGAAGCCGAAATTCAAGAGCTTTTGGCGGCCATGGCAAATGACCAGATTTTCCTTGCGGCAGAGCCTAAATCGTTGTGATACCAACGAGTCATGACGGGTTATCACCCCCAACGATGAAAATCTATACATCTAGACCCAGAATCCCCCCTTCCCCCCTTAGGAAGGTGGGGAACGCCGTAAGCGGCTGGGATAGTTTACTAGAGCAGGGTTTGACTATAGAACCCCCTTGCTAAGGCACTTATATATTTGGCGCATCGCCCAATCCCCTCACCCAACCCTCTCCCATTGGGAGAGGGTTTCTGGCTCCCCTTCTCCTAGGGGAGAAGGGGCTGGGGTATGAGGGGAAACCCGCTTGATGCTTCAAGTATGTAAGTCCCCTTGCTAAGGGGGTCGGCGCAGCCGGGGGGATGGTGATGTTGCCCACCGTGACTGATTGATCTGAGCGCTAAGCGAGGGGCAACCAGACCGTAAAGGTTGTCCCTTGATTTTGGCCAGGGTTGGGGCTGATTACCTCAATCCGACCCTGCATCTGGGTGAGGAGATCTTGGACGATCGCCAGTCCCAGACCCGTTCCCGGAATCTCACCATTCGCTTGCACTCCCCGATACTGTCGCTCAAAAATATGGGCTTGGTCATGGGTGGGAATGCCCAGACCCGTATCTTGGATCGCGACTCCCAGCTCATTGCCCGCCTCAAGCCCCACCTCAACCGTAATTGAACCCGCTGCAGGGGTATATTTGATGGCATTGTCTAGGAGATTGCTAAACACTTCTCGCAGGGCGATCGCATCCCCTTGAATCGGCAACAATTCCGGGTGAATGAGCGCCGAGAGCGCGATGCCCTGTTGGTGAGCCACCTCAGTCATGGCGACCAGCAGCGGTTTGATCAGTTGGGCTAGGTTGATTTCGGTCTGGTTGAGTCGGGCACTGGGCAGGAGGGAGAGGGGAGCAGAGGGAGTCTGGGGGCTGAGCAACAGCGGTGGTGACGCTTGGCCCGGTAAGGCATAGGTTGGCGTAGGGGGCCCGGCAAGGAGGGTTTCGAGTTGTTCGATGAGCAGTTTGAGGCGATCGCCCTCGCGCACCAGGCTCTCGGCGACAGGATAGTTGCGATCGCCCGGCAAAAAATGCTTGAGCAGCAACTTACCTAGAGTTCGCAAAGCGGTGAGGGGGCTGCGCAACTGATGCAAGACCAAGTCTAGGCGCTCCTGGCGGGCCGTCGCATTGTGAGTATATCGTGTCAGCTCTTGGCGCAGCCGCTGGGACTGCTGATCGAGAAAACAAGCCACCCCCAGCGTTTGGGCAATGTAACCGATCTGGGTCAATTCCACCTCCTGCCAGGGACGATCGCTACGCCGACTCACCAACAGCCCTAAAACCATTTCTTCATGGAGCAAGGGCAAAATGACTTGACGAGGACCCCAACGCGCCCCTTCTTCCCAAGGCAGGGGTTGGGGGGTGATTGCCGTAGCTGTCCGATCCTTGAACGGGACTGACGTCTCCGCTGTCCTTTCCCCAAGCGTTTCGGGCAGGGGCTCCCAAACCAGGGGGTCTGGATCTGGCGGTCTTGAATGGGGATAACTCACCAACGGCCGCAATTGGGCTGGCGTTGGCTCCATCGGATTCTCTGTGAGATAAATCGCACTCCAGCTTGCCCCCATTACTTGCGCTAGCAATGTGGCCTGAGACTCGCACAGGGTAGTGAAATCATGGCTCGACGGTATGAGCATAATGGCAGCGAACAGAACAATCGACCCTCAGCAAAAAACCAGAACTCCTGATAAACGGCCGCTTTTTGATCATATCTTGACTTCCAATATTAGATCGGATACTATGTCTGCGGAGTTTTGTAGCTCACGCTACAACAAAATAGCCATCACAGGAGGTCGTCAGTTTGGCAAGGAAACGCAAACGCAAAAGCCGCCGTCGCCAGGAAGGGCGCAAAATCTTAGAACTGGTTCCCCAATACAATTTAGAGAGTGGGGAAGATAAACCCGTGACCGCAGCACGAAAATTCATTGCTGCCAATGCAATTGTTCCACCGGCCGTCTTGATTGTACGCCGTAACGAGCATACAACAGATCGGTACTTTTGGGCCGAGAAGGGTTTATTTGGGGCTCAATATGTTGAGGAGAACCATTTCCTTTTCCCCAGTTTGCGATCAATTATTCCGCAAGAGACGGTCAGCAAAACGCCGGTTGGCTCAACATCCGGACGCTAGCATTGAATTGATTGCACTCACACCTATGATTCCAATTGCTCAGCTCCTGAATGTGGTGTGCTGAACAATTGACAAAAGCAATTCCAACACAACCTTTTACTTTGGTTCATACAACACCTGTATGAAATTCAGGAAAAAGTGATCTGGGGTTGCTTTTGGCTATCTACAATCTTTTGTGAAAATACGAGAACATCACTTCCCCCTTACAAAACAAGCTCGATCTCTTGTCGGGGCTGGGTTTCCTTCACTGGTGTGAACTTAAACGCAAAACCCTATGTATAAAAGGGCTTTAGGGGCGACAAACACCCGACCCACCCTGGTCAGCGTTACGCTTGAGGAGCCTCTCCCGAGAGGGGATGTTCTACTTTGAAATCTCTGACCGGGAGGAATACTCGTAGGGGGAGGTGAGTCAGACCACTCAAACTCCCATCAGGAGCTGAATACAGCGTTAAGTTCATGCCGATGGGTTTCCCTGCCCTACGTAACCTTTAAGACCATCCTGCCAGTGAGATGGTGTGGGTTGTCGGGTTGGGAAGCCCAACCCTTACATTTGATCCAGACTATTTCTTTTTGCTCTCCAGAGCATAAAACAACCCTAGCCCTTACAAAGGAAAATTGAGAAGGATAGACGAACCTCATTATTAATACCCAAGTTCGGAGCAAACAAAGGAGGGGATTGCCCCGACAGAAGATGACCATTCCGCTTGCTGAAGAAGCCATTGCCGTTTTACATGATCTCGCCCTCCGGGGTGAGATTGACCCTTGGGATGTGCAGGTCATTGAAGTGATCGATCGCTATTTGAGTAAGCTACCCCTCAATACAGCCACAGCCGCCCAGCCCCATGGCGCAAGTTCACACTTGCCCCAATCCGGTCAGGCCTTTGTCTGGGCGTCCATGCTCGTGCTCCTCAAGGCCAATACCCTGGAGGCCGAAGACGAGAATGAGGCTGAGGTCGAAGGGGCTCTCCTTGATGATCCGTTGTGGACGCCTCGCGAGTTGCCGCCCCGCCTAGAGCAACATATCCGCCGCCGCCCCACTGTGCCGCCGGTTCGGCGTCGTCGTGTGACCCTCAACGAACTGATTGCCCAGATCCAGCAGATGGCGCGGCTGATGGAGACGCAGCTCCCCAGACAACGCCAACGGCGTCTGGGCTATTCTCGCCGTGAAGCAACCCAGCAAATCTCCCAACTCGCCCACGACGAAAATCTCAATGAAACCGCCGATCGCCTCGAAGTCCTCCTCCATGATCGCCTTGGGCCGACTTCCGAGCAGCCCCAACCGAGTGTTCCTTTGGATCAGCTAGTGCAATGGTGGGCTGAGTCTCAAGTGCACTCGCCCTCAAACCATACCCCTTCAACCCATGATCGCGTCGGGGTCTTTTGGGCGCTGCTGCTGCTGTGCTCTCAATCCAAGGTGGAACTCATACAGTCCCATTTCTATGCGGATCTTGAAATAAAACCCCTGATTGTGACCGTTGACCCCTGAAGATTGGGATAAAATCAGAATCGTTGATCTTGACTCAACGCCAGTACTGCCGACGAGGATAACCGACATGAAAGCCATGATTTTGGCAGCAGGGAAAGGGACTCGTGTTCGTCCCATTACCCATACCATCCCCAAGCCCCTGATCCCGATTTTGCAAAAGCCAGTAATGGAGTTCCTACTCGAACTCTTGCGTCAGCATGGCTTTAACCAAGTCATGGTCAATGTCAGTCACCTCGCCAACGAGATTGAGGACTATTTCCGCGATGGCCAACGCTTTGGCGTCGAGATTGCCTATTCTTTTGAGGGCAGCATCAAAGCTGACGGTGAATTGATTGGTCAAGCCTTGGGCTCAGCGGGAGGCATGCGCAAAATTCAAGACTTCTATCCTTTTTTTGATGATACATTTGTTGTTCTCTGTGGTGATGCTCTGATTGATTTAGATTTGACTGCGGCGATCGAGTGGCATAAGCAGAGAGGGGCGATCGCCACGATCGTCACCAAAACGGTTCCCAAAGAGCAGGTTCCCAGCTATGGTGTCGTCGTGACCGATGACGACGGTCAAGTCAAAGCCTTCCAGGAAAAACCGTCGGTAGACGAAGCCCTCAGCACCATGATCAACACCGGGATCTATATCTTTGAACCGGAGATCATGGACTACATTCCGCCCAAAACCATTTTTGATATTGGTGGTGATCTTTTCCCGCTACTTGTAGAGAAGAATGCCCCTTTCTACGCCGTTGCCATGGACTTTGAATGGGTCGATATTGGCAAGGTTCCTGACTATTGGCATGCCATTCGCGGTGTCCTCACTGGGGATATTAAAAATGTGGCGATTCCTGGAAAAGAAGTCAAACCTGGCGTTCATACCGGTCTCAATGTGGCAGTGAATTGGGACAAAGTCGATATCCAGGGCCCGGTTTATATTGGTGGCATGACCCGCATTGAAGATGGTGCCACCATTATTGGCCCCACAATGATCGGCCCGAGTTGTCATATTTGTCAGGGCGCAACGGTTGACAATAGCGTGATCTTTGAATATTCCCGTCTGGGGGAAGGGGTTCGCCTGATTGATAAGTTGGTGTTTGGGCGCTACTGCGTGGATAAAAATGGGGCGGCGATCGATGTCCGTGCCGCCGCCCTCGACTGGCTGATCACCGATACGCGCCAAGACCCACCGATTCCGGATCACAGCGAACGCAAGGATATTCAAGCCATTCGTAGTGCGACCTAGAGAGGTTCGCCAATGACGGTTTTGGGAATCAATCCCTGCTCCGGTTGCCATTGGCCGATACCGAGAAAATTGCCCTGAACCTGATGCACCTGGAGAGCCTCCCCTGGTTGGCTCGGCGGGGGATTAATCTCCGTTAGTTTTTGACCCTGACACCAGCGCTGGGCGAGGGGGGGGGCGAGCTCAACGCGCAGGAGATGGCTCAAGAGTTGGGCGGGCGGGATCAGGCTCAACCGCTCCTGCTCGATTTGGTTCTGGAGCTGGTCAAGGGTTTGGCTCTGGGCCAGCGTTAAGCCACAGCTCTGGGTGCGAACCAGATGGGCTAGGGTTCCGCCCACCCCTAGGGTGTTGCCCAGGTCGCGGGCGATCGCCCGAATATAAGTTCCGGGACCACAGTCAATTTTCAGGGTCAGCTCGGGCTGCTTGCCGGGCTGCCAGCCCAAGATTTGCATCGCCGTGATCTCAATAATGCGCGAGGGAACCTCCACCGCAACCCCTGCCCGGGCTAGTTCATAGAGGCGTTTTCCCTGCCGTTGAATCGCGCTGTAGGCGGGGGGAACTTGTTCAATCGAGCCCGTGAATTGGGGCAAGATTGCGGCGATCGCCTCCCGCGTCAGTCGCGTCGCATCCTGGGTGGCGCAGATCTCTCCCTCTAGATCATCGGTTGTGGTTTGCACCCCAAAGCGGATGCGGGCTTGGTATTGCTTGGGTGTCGGTAGGTATTGCAGCAAACGAGTGGCTTTGCCCAACGCGATCGGCAAGACCCCCTCAGCGGCTGGGTCTAGCGTTCCCCCATGGCCGACGCGTTTGAGTCGGCAGAGTCGCCGCACCTTGGCCACACAGTCATGAGACGTCCAGCCTGTGGGTTTGTGGAGATTGAGGAAGCCAAACATCGAACAATCAATGGTACTCTGGATTTGCGGAGTTCTGTAAAGATGCTGCCAAGGTAGATACACTTTGCAACCTCAGCCTCATTAAAGTTAATGTTCTCCGCCGCAGATCTTATCTCAGACGGCCCAGCCCGCAATGGGTAGGAGCGGCAATGAGTATAAACACTCATGCTATCATCTGGATAACCAACCTTAACCTTTCGTTACCAATAGAGCTGAACTACAGTGGATAACCACAAGGGAAAAATCCTCGTGGTGGATGATGAACCAGCCGTGCGTCGTATTTTGACAACTCGCCTGTCGATGGCCGGTTACAGCATTACCACCGCCGCCGATGGTGAAGAAGCCATTGAGAAGTTTACGCTTGAGTCCCCTGACTTGGTCATCCTGGATGTAATGCTCCCCAAGGGGGATGGCTATCAGCTTTGTGAGCAACTGCGGGCCACCTCTGATGTCCCGATTATTATGCTCACTGCCCTCTCGAATGTGGCCGATCGTATCGCGGGTTTGCAAATGGGGGCGGATGACTATCTGGTCAAACCCTTTTCCCCGAAAGAGTTAGAGGCGCGGATCAACACCATTCTGCGTCGCTTTAAGAAGGGGGAATTTCGAGAATCCAGCAGTAATGGCACGATTCAGGTGGGCAACCTGGTTGTTGATAGTAATCGACGTCGGGTCTACATTGATAATCAACTGGTGCGTCTGACTGAAATTGAGTTTAATGTCTTGCAACTATTGATTAATCAGGCCGGTGAACCGATTTCTCGGGCAGATATTCTTGAGGCCATTTGGGGCTATGCTCCCCGTCAAGCTGGGGATCTCCGGCTAGTAGATGTGCATATCTCGCGGCTGCGAGGCAAAATTGAAGCCGATCCCAAACAACCAGAATACATCATCACCGAGCGGGGCATGGGCTATTCGTTCCAGCGGTTTCCGGCGCTTTCGGCGGTGGCGATCGCGGATTAGGAGTTCGGAATTCGGAATTCGGACTTTAGAACGTCTGGGTCAGCTCCCTTCTGGAGTACTCCTCATAAAGAAGAGAGCCCAAAGCAGAACATCCCTTTTCGGGGCGGTCTCATGCATTGCACTGATCGGGGTGGGTTCGGGGTGTTGCCCTCCCGTTCAGATGTTGCTTCGCATTTCCGAACTCCGCATTCAAAATTCCAAATTCTCAAAAAGCTGGCTCCAGTGCTTGCCAGGGTAACAACAGCGGATCTTGGCTGGATTGACGACTGGCGAGTTGCAAACGATCGAGATATTGCAACAATCGTCGTCGCTGCCGGGCATCCCAATGGAAGTAGCCCGGACGTTCGGGGTGGGGCGTAAACAATGCGGCTGCGCGCAGGGCACGATAATCAACAATCGCCTGGGACTCGGGAGAGAGCCAGGGGTCTTCGGCATCGGGAATCAATCCGGGAATGGCTTGTCCTCGTAGGAGTGCAGCGATGCGATCGCGGCAGTCCTGGGCATTGAAGCCCCGTTGGCGCAACCGCTGACAAACCTGATTAAGGCTGATCGGGTTGGGGCTGTCGTCCACTGTAGTGCTCCTCTCAAGCGCCTGGAGAACCTCCCGCAATACAAAATAGTCATCATATTGATGGGTTTGCGGATTTAAGCTCGCTGGGAACCGGGGCAACAGGGCTAGACCATCGGCAACCCTTGCCGTGACAGCCACCAGACGCGCCTGGGGAAACTTTCGTTGGAGCCACGGAGCGAGCAGGGGCGCTAGGCCTTGCCAAGCCGTGGGTTGCCAGAGCAGTTGGCGAATCTGCAATGAGGTTTGCCCCTGTCGGCTGAGTAGGTGGTTGAGCGCTGTATTCAGGGCAGTGGTGACACCGGGCAGAAGGGTTTCGGCAAGCTGGGTCTGTGTCACTTGCCAGGGTTGCTGGCCGAGCTGAGCTTGCACTTGGGGACGATGCTGCAAAATATCCAGGACTTGGCGAGCTAGAGTGAGAACATGGGAGCCCATTGCCTGACGGCTGAGGGCCAGGGTGGCGCGATCGCGATCGGGGAAGTCCGCCGCCCCAATGCGAGGAAAGGGCCAGTCCACCGCCTGTAAAAAGTCCTGGTGGGGCAGCCATTGGGGATAGAGCAATTGATAAAATAGATCTTCCTGGCGGGCTAACTCACCATAGTTGTAGCCATGACTCTGGCTCTGGTGGGGCAGAAAGTCAGTATCGGCAGCGGATTCAAGCCAACTGGCAACCTCCGTCACGGCCACATCAGTATAGAGCGCCAGTGCGGTGCGGTCTCGGGAGCGCACGACAATCTCTCCGGCAGCCAGGGTTTGGGCTTGGTGGGCCAGGGCGATCGCCAAGGGCCCCGCCACACAGAGTACCTGATCCGGCGCAGTCACCAGACCCGTTTCCAGAAGCGCCTCCCGGAGATTGAATCGATAAGTTGCCCCCCAAGCTGCGGGACAAATCACGACAATCCCCGCGAGATCTTGTATAGCGGCTTGAAAATCCATTGCGGACAGCCGCTGCGCTCGCACCGCTGGGTTAACAGTCGGAAGAACCTGCTGTAGCACATGCTGGAGTCCCTGCCGGAGGGTCAAGAGTGAACAGGGGGAGCCGTCTGAGCCGTCTGCCCCCGGCAAAGGCAACTGGATTTGAGGATGCCACTGCTGTTGGCGGCGATGATAAAACGGTAGAGCCCGGCGCAAATGGGGATAGAGCTGGGTCAAGGTTAGGGGTGTGGTTGTTGGGGAGAAGCCGCTGCTCTCTAAATTCACCCGCTCGACCATCTCCGACTCGACAGTCCCCGGCTCGCATTTGCTGAGCTGGAGCGGATATCTGGTGTGGCAGGGGGCATGGTTGTGATGGTCTTGATGCCACACCAAGGGGTGGAGTGACCCTTGGGGATGCTGAGCGAGGGTTGCGGCCAGACCCCGGCCATTCCAATCGAGGCCCAGATACCACTCGGTAGTGGCGCGATTGCCCATCAACCGTTCCTCCCCCTACGACGGTGATGAATCTGATGAACCCACGGCGGTCGTGGCGGTAGAACGCTGCGGCTGCTCTCCCCACAGATCCGCATTGGCATCACTCCCAGCAAGACTGGCCTCATCGATCAAGGCATCCCAGCCCAAGTCACTCAGTGCCGAGAGTACCATTTGCTCAGGAATATCTTGTTCAGGGATATCTTGCTCAAGAGTACGATCAACCGCATCATTCGGTGTAGCTGGTGTAGAAGGGGATTGAGAAGAAGACTGCGTGGACATTGGTGAACTGGCAGTCGCAGGTTCAGGTGGGGTTGAAGTGGGCTGCGGTTGAGGTGGAGCAGTGGGAGCTGTCGGCGCTACTGAAGCGGCATGAAGGCGGTGTGCTTGAGGCGGGTTTACCTGAGCCGGGGTTTGGTTCTCCACCGGACTCATTGCTGCTGAAGCGGCATCAAGGCGGTGTGCTTGAGGTGGGTTTACTTGAGCCGGGGTTTGGTTTTCCATCGGACTCATTGGTGCTGTGTTTGCTGCTGGAGTCACAACCGACGCAGACGGCTGGGGGGATTCCGGAGGGGAGGGCTCCTGAACAGTTCCCCTCTCAAGATTGGCCCCCTCAAGATGGGTCTCCTCAAAGTTGGCCAAATCTGTAGAAAGTTGTTGCATGCGCTGGGCATCGAGAACAGCATCGAGCTGACCCGAGGGCATCTGGGCGGAGACCTCATCGGTGGTCAGTAAGGTTTCACCCGCAGGAATCGTTACGGCATCGGCATCGGTATCTGCTGCCTCAATGGGTGTTTCAGTCATGCGAGCGGATACCTGTTCGAGTAAGTCATCGAGCGAGGCGATCGTCTCTTCTAGGCTGGGACCCTGAGGATCAACGGTCTCGGCTTCGGCATCCGGGTCTAGGGCGGCCGTGATTTCCTCAGCGGCGATTGCAGTCTCGGGCACCGCTACCGGATCACCAAATAGTACCGTGCCTACAGGTGAGGTATCATCGGCTGCAGCATCACCCGCAACCATAGGCTCAGGGTCAGCAGCAATCTGAGCCGGATCACCCAGATTGGCAAACAGCTCCTGTTGCATGGCGCGGGGTAAGTCAGGAACGGTTGTAATATCCGAGAGTAATTGAGGAGATTCTGCTGGGGATTGCTCCCTCTGCTGAGGGGGGGCTGGCGCTTGGGGAGAGGGGTTAGACAGATCCACCGTTAACACCCGGGGCGCATCGGCGGTGATCAGGGACTGTTCCTGGCCGGGATCGCGGCTGAAGAGGTATTCATCCCAGGCTTCCCAGGCCTGATCCCCCGAGACCGCATGGGGGTCAGTGCGTTGGCTGGCCGGATAAAAGGGTTGCGCATCGTTCTGGGGTGGTAAATCCAGATGTAACACCTGTTCAATGGCTCCGGTTCCCATGGGTTCGGTAGGGAGTGCCAATTCATTGGGGAGGAGCGGTTCTAGGATCGGCAAGGGTTCCCCCGTGTCGAGCTCCAGCAGCGGCATTGCAGTCGTTGGGGGCATTTGACCCACAGCAGTTGCGTTGGCGGTTACGTCGGCCGGTTGGGGCAGGGCAGCTGTCATTGGCGACGTTGCGGCCAGCAGGGTTTGCTGCTGCAACTGCTGCAGCTCATGGATTTGCCCCAGTTTTTGCTGAAGCGACTGGTGATAACCCTGGACATCTTGCTCCAGACTGGCGAAGACTTGATGAAAGGTTTGATCGAGGCTCAAGAAAAGCTGATCGGCTTGCTGTTCGAGCGATCGCAACTTTTCTAGCCAATCCAGTTGTTGCAGCGCGGGGGGCGCACTGGTGCTGGGCAGGTTGCCGGCCAAGGTGGCGGTGAATTGGCCTTGCAGGCGCTCGAAAACCGTGGACAGTTCTTGTTTGAGGGATTCGCTACAGCGATGCATCACCGTTTGCAGTAGTTCGTGAGACATCTGGCGTTGGTGACTCTCGAGATGACGAATCTCACGGTGCAAGGTCTCACGCTGCTGGCGGAGGGCTTCGAGTTCAAGCTGTAGGGGCTGCAACCAATCCTGGCGCTGCCCATTCATTTGGGCCATAACGGCCTGGGCGATCGCTTGGGCCGTCTGTTGCTCAGGAGCCGCCAACGGCTGCAACTCCCCGCCCGGCACTTCCACTTGTCTGGCGAGATTACTCAAACACCAGCGCACTTTCTCAAGTACTTCCTGCTGCTGAGGGGCCGTCTCTTGGGCCGCAGGTGTCTCGACTGTGCCCAGGAGTTGATCGACCTCGGCCAGCAGTTGTTGAATATCATTTCTGGAAACGGTCACCGTCAACCTCTCGATGCCAATTAGATGCTAAGTTCCGCTCGGAATTGTGCTTCCATGCTACACCTATGGTATTGCAATCTTCAGGATTCACAGTCGCGTGCTTCCCATTCAGAGCTAAAATTAGCCCAAGCCGCAGCTCAATATTCTCCGGATTCCCATTAGAATCCGCTCAATACTAAGGTGATCCGGATACTTGACAGCGTGCCCTGATACTGCGACCTGATCGCCCAACTATTCCTCTATTGTCTCCGTCCCCATGGAAGATCGCTTTAATCTTGATGATCCAGATATCCATCTCCTGGTTGAAACGGTGCCCTTTTTCAAGGGTCTACCGGACGAGATTTTAGCCAAAGCGACCTGTCATGTGGTGACACGCACCCATCCCTCCAACCAGGTGATTCTGCTAGAAAACGACTGGGGCGGCTCGGTCTATTTCATTGTCGATGGTTGGGTCAAAATCCGCACCTACAACTTGGATGGCAAAGAGGTCACCCTGAATATTATCGGCAAAGGTGAGGTGTTCGGTGAGATGGCAGCCCTCGACGAGGTGCCCCGCTCCACGGATGTGATCACGCTGACGACCACCAAAATTAGTAGCATCCCGGCTCAAGACTTTGTAGATTTGATCAATACCGAGCCCCTGGCCGGATTGCGTCTGGCCCAATTGATGGGAACCCGTCTGCGCCAAGTCAATCGCCGTCTGCGCCTGCGCGAAGCCGATAGTATGTCGCGGGTTGCGGATACAATCCTTTTCTTAGCCGAAGGCCAGGGCAAGCGCAGCGAGGAGGGCATTGAAATTCCCAACTTGCCCCACCGGGAGCTCAGTAGTTTGAGTGGCTTGGCGCGGGAGACCGTGACCCGTGTCCTCACCAAGCTAGAGAAGAAAAACCTGATTCGCCGTGAACAGGATATTATGCTGATTCCCAATACCCAAGCCCTAGAACGTACCATCAGCTAGGGGCGCATCTCATCTCGAATGCAGAATAGCTTCTTTGAAAATTCCCTGGATCAAGCGACCATCAAGCAGCGGATTGTTGAGCTTGAAACGGGCCAGGTGGGATTCTACAGTATTGGTCTCTATCCTGCGTCCATTGCCTACAACTGTGCGATGCAAACGGGGGGAAAGTCCCTGCTCTTGGGAACCCGCTCTGAGCGATCGCTGATGGGGGCCTTTTCCGAGCAGGCGATTCGGGGTATGGATCCGGAGCATGTGGAAACGATGCATCGCATCGCCTTCCATGAGGAGGGCAACAAATGTGTCCCCTACACCTTGGCAGATTTGATCCAACGCTGTGAGTTGGTGATGTTGAGTGCCAATAGCAATCACATTGAGCAGGAT
The DNA here is from genome assembly GCA_039180005.1 of Cyanobacteria bacterium P01_G01_bin.54. Taxonomy (GTDB): domain Bacteria; phylum Cyanobacteriota; class Cyanobacteriia; order Cyanobacteriales; family Spirulinaceae; genus SIO3F2. The sequence continues at coordinate 16,697 of JBCDEB010000127.1, forward strand.
GTTCAAGAGGCTTGTGCCCTGCGCACTGAACTCGGGCGGGAGCAGGTGGTGCTCGCCTGTTTAGCCGGCTCTTTTAACCACGACTATCTCAAAAACGAATCGTACGTGCTCTGTGAGAAGCAACCCAACTTGGGTTTTTTCTCAGGGTTCCACCGCCATGGTGCGTTGCGCAACCCGATGGATAGCTTCACCGCCAACTTCTGTCATCCCAATGCCCTAACAGCGTTGCTCGGGGCCCGGATGCTCGATCGCCTCTCGCCAAATATTCAGGTCTCCGCCGGGGTTCATAACCTCGAAGCTCAGTACATCAAAGCGGCCAAAAACATGTCCTCGATTTTTGCCGGCTTTGGTCACACCTACCACCGCGACAATACGGGCATTTTACCGATGCTGCTGACCCTGCTGCTCGATCAATGTCTGGATCAGGCGGCTACCGTCTCAATGTCGCGCCGCGATCGCCAGCGGCTCTACAACCGTCAACCGATTCTGCTCACCGAGTTGGGCTATGGTGTCCAGCGGATTGAAGCGGCCTTGAGTCGCGGCGGTGATATGGAAAAAGTGCGCGATCATACCTTTACGCAACTGACGGCGATCGTCGCCGATGTGCGAGGTAGCATGATGTTGCCCATCTCCGGTAGCCCGACCCGGAATTTTCAAGCCGGCCAAATTCTGGCCGAACAAATGCGCCGCCAGCAACGCTGTCCTAAAGGCATGGAGGAATTTGAAGATTGGTGTGAAAAAGCCAGGCTGCGTAAGGGCGGTTTAGAAGGCCTCAAAGCCCTGCGCTATTGGCCCCAGATTGTCCGCAAATATAAGATTCCGGTTCACGATGCCTCAATGGTGAATCTGCTGTATATGTCGATTTATGGCAAATCTGCCACGAAAGACATTGCCTTCTCGGTGATGACCCAGAGTCGTGAGTTGTCAAATTATTGCCAGGAGTCGGTGCGCCCGACCCATAGTCGCAAGTATGCCGAGGCGCTGCACAACCTGGATAAGCCGGAAGCGGTGGAGCTCGTCGCCAATGCCGTGATTGCCGACAATGCTCGCAAGGCAATCCGGGATGATAGCCTCTGGGATGACCCGGAGACCACCGATGATATTCCGGCTTATCTGCAGGCGATGAATGTGATTGAAACGGTATGGTAGCGAGGCTTAAGCGCCCAGCGCCAACAGACTCTTAAAGAGCCCCAAGCCATCAGTATTGCCGAGCATGGCATCCGCTGCCCGCTCCGGGTGGGGCATCATCCCCAGCACATTCCCCGCTGCGTTGGTGATCCCCGCGATATGCTGGAGCGAACCATTGGGGTTATGGGCAGCGCCAAGCTCACCCCCGGGGCTGGCGTAGCGGAACAAGACTTGGCCATTGGCTTCTAGGGTGTCCAAGGTGGCTGCATCTGCATAGTAGCGCCCCTCACCATGGGCAATGGGCAAGGTGATCGTGGTGCGATCGCCATATTCCCTTGTCCAATCACTCTCTGTGTGTTCAATCTTGAGGGAGACGCGATCGCAAATAAAATGCAAATCCTGATTGCGGATCAGTGCTCCCGGTAGCAAGCCCACCTCCGTCAGAACTTGGAAGCCATTACACACCCCCAAGACTTTCTTGCCCTGCCCAGCATGGTCGATGACCGCGTTCATGATCGGCGAAAACTGGGCGATCGCCCCACAGCGCAGATAGTCTCCATAACTAAAGCCGCCTGGCACAATCACCACATCGGTGTCGCTGAGGTCCGTTTCCTGATGCCAGATCATTCGGGTGGGTTGCCCCAAGAGATCACGGGTGACATAGGCGATGTCGCGATCGCAGTTTGAGCCCGGAAAAACCAAAATACCAAAGTTCATGCCGTTTCTCCTAGGCAACTGCCAACTCCGTCAGCTCAAAGCGGTAATTTTCAATCACCGTGTTTGCGAGGAGGCGATCGCACATTTGATCCAGATCCTGGGTCGCCGCCTTTAAGGTCTCGGCGGCCAGCGTTAGCTCAATATACTTGCCAATCCGCACCTGCTCAGCGGTGTTAAAGCCCAGAGAATGTAGACCCGACTGCACCGCCACCCCCGCCGGATCGAGCACCGAGGGTCGGAGGGTAATATAGATACGCGCTTGGTACTGGGTCATAACCAAAAGAAGCAAAACACAAAGCCCCTGTATTGTATCGGTCAATGGCAATGCGGTTCTCAAAATTCTGCCAGAGTAATACGACCGCGACGCACCGAGCGCAGAAGGCGATTAATGGCTTGATGATCTTCTAGACCCATGCCATTGTCATTGAGAAGGGCCAACCTCAGACCGCAGCGATCAGCAATTGTCAAGACACCTGTGGCAATCGCATTGGCAAACAGGGTCGAAACGTCTCTTGGAATTAATTCGTATGGAGCAGCCATAGGTTCCCCTGTCAAGACTGTTTTCTCCATTGTCGCGGGTTTATTAGGGAAAAATAGGGGCAAACCTAAACCTAGTATGAAGATTCCCAATTATTCAGTGACGCTCCCAGTCTGTCTGCATCGTCCCTTTACAATGGTTTACAAATTGGGCGATTGCCTCCAATTTGATCACGAATGACGATCGAAGAGAGCGAGAACATCACATGGATATTTTGCTAAATGCTGTGGGGCTGGGCTTGGGGCTAGGGGCGATCGCCCTGCTCTCCTATGTGATCACCGCACGCCGTTACGAATCGGCAGAGACCGTCGCCAGCTCCTACGACGAATGGACCCAGGATGGCATCTTAGAATATTACTGGGGCGAGCATATTCATCTCGGCCATTATGGCGCACCGCCCCAGGCCAAAGACTTTTTACAAGCCAAGATCGACTTTGTTCACGAGATGGCTCGCTGGGGCGGGCTGAAACAACTCCCTGCGGGCACAACCCTGCTGGATGTGGGTTGTGGCATCGGCGGCAGCAGTCGCATTTTGGCAAAGGATTATAAATTTGACGTTACTGGCGTGACCATTAGCCCCGAACAGGTCAAACGCGCCCAAGAACTCACCCCTGAGGGCGTAAGCGCACAATTCAAAGTCGATGATGCCCTCAACCTCTCTTTCCCCGACGCCAGCTTTGATGTGGTTTGGTCCGTCGAAGCTGGCCCCCATATGCCAGATAAAGCCCAGTTTGCCCAGGAACTCCTGCGGGTGCTCAAACCGGGCGGTATTTTGGTCGTGGCCGATTGGAACCAACGCGACGATCGCCAAGTGCCCCTGAATGTCTGGGAGAAACCCGTGATGTGGCAACTGCTTACCCAATGGTCGCACCCCAAGTTTGCCAGCATTGAGGGCTTTGCGGAGGAACTTGAAGCCACAGGGTTGACTGAAGGGAACGTCACAACGACGGACTGGACAGTTGAAACCCTGCCCTCCTGGTTCGACACGATCTGGCAGGGCATGATTCGACCCCAAGGTTGGTTGCAATTTGGCGTGACGGGTTTTGTGAAATCCGTGCGGGAAGTGCCGACGATTGTGTTGATGCGCTTGGCCTTTGGCACGGGGCTCTGTCGGTTTGGCATGTTTCGAGCCGTGCGGGGTGGGTCTTGAACGTCTTTCAATTCACATCAGCAGTAGGCTGGGCAAAGATTGATAGCGAAGGCTGAGCGGAGTCATTGGCAGAGCCTCCCGGAGGAAATAGCCAGAGCGGCCGGTTTCTCCCCTCTGGGGACGCTACGCGAACGACTCCGTCCTGGATTGAGCGGAGCCGAAACCTCAACCCCCAATCGTGGTTTTTAACGTGAATTCTGGATAAGCGAAGCGATCGCATTCCTCAAAGGATTTAAGTCTCAATGCCAAACCCGGTTGTCAGGGAACCAGCCCCCCGACACCTCCCGCTGAGGGGGAGATTGCCCCCTCAGACTCCGGCAATATCGGAGTCTGAGGGGGCAATCTCCCCCTCAGCGGGAGGTGTCGGGGGGCTGGTTCCCTGACAACCGGGTTTGGCATTGAGACTTAAATCCTTTGAGGAATGCGATCGCTTCGCTTATCCAGAATTCACGTTAAAAAC
>JBCDEB010000128.1:0-20603 GCA_039180005.1 Cyanobacteria bacterium P01_G01_bin.54
CATTTTTCCATGCTCACCTGGCAGCCTCTCGCCTTTCGGCTCATGGCCTGTAAGCCTCATAAACGTCTCTTTTTTGACCGTGGTCTGATGGCTCTTTCCCTTGTCCGCTCTACTCTTCAGCTTCCTTGTCATCCCTAAAGGGGTGAGAGTCCGTCATGACTCGTTGGTATGATTTTCCTGACCCGTGTCAGTTGTATAGATCTTGCACCCTCTGTCTATTCTGCTCAGCCTTCGCTAGGGTCATCCGCTAATTCAAAGCTATACATCACAAATAGCCTAGGCTTCCCCCCCGCAGCACGATACAGCGCGTTTGCAGCCACATTATCCGACTCCGCACCCAGCCAAGCCGCCTCACAGCCCAGTTCTCGCCCCAGCGCTAATAGTGTCTCCAAGAGTTGTCGGCCAATGCCTTGACGTTGGTAGGCGGGGCTGACGCCCACTTCGTTGATCCAGAGGGCGACTGATTTGTCTGGGTGAACATAATCAACGGCTGAAGCCATGCCAACAACGGTCTGGCCGTCTAACGCCACGACCAAGTGATGGCGTGGATCAGTGAGAAATTCCACGGCCAAGGCGGGGTCAACCGGATTATCAAACACGTCTGGCGCAACTTGACGGAGGATGCGGTGATCCCCGGGTTCCAGAACACGAATTACGATCGCCATGGGAGATTTCAAAGCCAAGCATCTCCTCTTGGGAGGGGTGGTCTCACGTAGCGATGATCGGGGTGGGTTTGGGGTTTTGGCCGACAATGCAGCAGGTGTTGCTGAGACGTTATCAAACTACAACCCACAATTACTGACCCAAAATCCAGTCCACACCATCGCTCAGGTCACGGGCCACATAATCGGGTTGCGTTTGGTGCTGATGGGCCCCGGAGAGCACCCCTTGGCCATAGCCCGTTTGCACTAAAATCCCCCTAGCCCCGGCATTGTGCGCTAAATCTACGTCAGTGGCCTTATCCCCCACCATCACGCTCTGGCGAATATCCAGGTCGTATTCCCAGGCAGCTGAAACCAACATCCCGGTGTTGGGTTTACGCCAGGTTCCCCAGCGGGCAAATTCTGGATTGACGCCGCCCTCGGGGGGGCTGAGATAGGGACAGTAACGCAGGGCATCCAGGTGGGCATCGGCTTCGGCTTTGAGTAATGCCACCAGCCGCGCATTTAGCGCCTCAACGTGTTCCAGGGGGTAGTAGCCCCGCGCCGGCCCCGCCTGATTGGAGACCAGACAGCAAAACCAACCCGCACCGTTGAGGCGACGAACCGCCTGGGCTGAACCGGGAACCAGCTCTAGATCCGTCACGTTGTAAAGATAGCCTTTCTCGACATTGAGCACACCGTCGCGATCGAGGAATACCGCCGATCTAGCCATTCCAGAGCTTCTCCAAAATGGTCACTGGGGCAATGTCGCTGATGGCGTCGGTGGGGGATTGAATGCCGAGGACGCGATCGCTCCCTGGCGGCAGGAGCTTGGTCATATCCGTAGGGCCAAAGAGTGCCAGGGTATAGGTTCCGGCGGCCACTGAGAGATGCATCGGTCCACTATCCGTGCAAAGCATCAGGTTTGCGCCCGCGATCAGCGCTGAGAGCTTGCCAATATCCGGCGGTGAGACGACTTTGACCCCCGCTACAGCCGTGACAATTTCTTGTACCCAGGGGCCATCGTCCGGCCCTTTGATAATCACCACAGGCACATCGGGTTGCTTGTCTTGCAAATCCTGAATGACCTGGAGCCATTTTTTGGCGGGGTAGATCTTATTAATGCCCTTGGTCAACGCCAATTGACTGGAGCCCCCGTGCAGCAGGATATAACCTGTCTCTCTGATGCCCAGGCGCTGCTGTTCGGCTTCGGCCCAGTCAATATCGGTGCGGGGCAGGGCCAGGGTGGGTAACGGGCATTCCGTTTCAACGCCAAAGCCCTTGACCAGGTCATGGTACATGGCAGCAGCATATTGGTTGCGGTTGAGGGGCACAGTATCCGTCCAAAACCAGTCTTTGCCGCTGGTAAAACCGATCCGCTTGCCAATGCCGTTAAGCCAGAGCAGCAAGCCAACGCTCCAGCGCTGACCCAGAGCAAGGGACGCCTCGTATTCACGATCGCGGAGCATGCCAATCAGATTGAGGTAGTCCGCTAGACCATTATTGTCTTTATAGTCGAAGAGCAAGACTTCATTGACGGTGGGGCAAACTCGATAGGCCACCTTCGAGCGTGGCTCAACGAGGACATCCAGCTTGGCCTCGGGATAGGCCGCCTGGAGGCTGGCCAGGGTGGGAAAAAACAGAACCTGGTCGCCAATGCCACCAGGCACAAGGGCTAGTATGCGCATCTCCTCCTCTTCACTTACACCGCAGGTGTACAAAAATCGAGTTCATTGTATCAGCCCCAGCCAAGCTGGGGGCAGGTTTAGCGGTAGAGGCGGGAATTCGTTATTTTTCGGCCCGTTGATGGGACGGGTCAGGCAGGCTGCTTGGGGATGGGTTGGGTAAAAGTGGGTACTTGTTTAAACGCTGATTCAGGCAGGACTTACGCAGCGAAGCAAACAAGAGAATGTAAGTGAAGGCTGAACGATTGTCCTGGGTTGAGTTGTGTCGCCAAGTTGTGGCGGAGCAGGCAGAAGTTTCTATAATTGCGGGGTGAAGCAATGAGAATGGGGACAGGGGCTCGATGGACAAGCAAGAGTTATTTATTCAAATCATGGCGCTGCTGATGGGGATTAACCCCAAAGCCAAAGTGGGTAAGCTGCTGAATTTTTGTGTGGCAACCCATGTGGCGTCGGAACCAACGCAGAAGACGCCCTTAGACCTTGCCCGCGAACTGATGAACCATCCTGAGAACCTAGCAACCTGGCTCCAGGAGGTGGTGGAGAGTGATGGCCACTACACCATCGAGGAGATGCTGGCGATTTTGGATATTCCCAAAGATGAGACGGAAGCGTTTATGGAGCAGGTGATGGCGGAGATTCAGATGTTGGATACGCAGGGGCTTTGATGGATAACATGCCCCATTCAATCCGGTTCCTTCAGCGGTAGGGTAAGTAACGTTGCTCTGGTGCTCACCTTTAACCCAAGGGCAACGAAATAATGAACGCTGTCCCTTTACCAAGTTCAGAGTGACAAACGATCGATCCTCTGTGTTTTTCAGTAACAATCTGGTGGGCGATCGCCATCCCTAAACCCACTTCTTTACTCATCACTTTGGTTGTAAATTCTGGCTTAAAAATCTGTTCTATGATCTCCGGTTTCATACCACTACCATTGTCTTGAATCTGGATTTTAACCTGTGTATCCACCAATGTCGTTTGGATAGTGATCACATTGGATTTGGCTTCAATTTCTGCATAGGTTCTGCCTTGATTCATGCCATCAAAAGCATTAATTGCATTGACCAAAATAGTCATAAACACTTGGTTGAGCTGCCCTGGAAAACATCGCACTTTGGGGAGCGTACCATATTGCTTCACAACTTCAATGGGCGGCCGCTGCCGATTGGCTTGAGTTCGATGTTTGAGAAACAGCAAGGTGCGCTCAAGACCCTCATGAAGATTAAACAGGATTTTATGATCTTGAACTTGAGAAGAGAAAATGCGAAGACTATCGCTGATGTTGCAAATGCGATCGATGCCAGCCTGTATTGATGCCATCCGTTTCGGTAAAGTTTCATGCATAAGAGCTAGATCAATCCCTTTAAGTTCATCTTCCACTGCTGTATAGGCTTGAGGATCTTGTGCTTGATCGATATCAATCCAGCCCAGTAGGCTTTGAACAGCGTCTTGAGCGAGCTGAATATTCTCGTGTAGACCACCGACCGAATCATTCATCTCATGGACAAACCCTGTCATCAAATGCCCTAAGGCAAAGCGCTCCTGAAGTTCGGCAAAAGCCTGTTCAGCATTATTTTGAGCCTGTTGTGCTTGGTGAGAGAGTTGCACATTTTGGATTGCTGTTGCGGCTTGGGCACAGAGAAATTCAATGATCGTCCGGCGATCAGGGGTAAAGAGACCTTTGATGGTGGGGTGTTCAAGATAGGCGATGGCGACTAAGTGACCTTGGCTGAGTAGGGGAACACAAAGCACACTTTGGGGTTGGTGCTTGAGGAGATAGCCCTTGAGAATGCCGGGAATCTTGGTTTGGGTTGTGCCCATTAGAACCGATTCTTGGGTATTTTTGACATATTGAATCAGGTGAATCGGCACGGGACTCTCGGCCGTGAGGGGCTGAGCTTGGGTTTGTATCACAATGTTGCCATCCTCGACTCGTTCAGCGCTAGCTTGGAGTTGCCATTGTTGACCCTCAGGCGTTAGCAAGACCATTTTTTGTGCGCCTGTATTGGTAAGAATAATTTCGGCAATCTCTGCCAACAGTTGCTCTATTGCAATGGTGCTAGAGCGTTTCTGGGCAGCTTGAAGAATGGAGACAACGTCTAGAGCATTGGCGAGATTGATACTGCTTTGGGTTTGGTTTTGAACCGTCGCAGTTAGAGTTTTGGTGAGGCGGCTGAGGCTCTCAAGGGTGTTAAACTCAACCTGTTGTTTTTGCAAGATGGGAGCAAGCAGCTGGGGATAATTGGCTTCGAGGTGTTTGGTCTTAGCTTTAGCGCCCCAATGAGCGTAACAATAGTAGGCTTCTTGCATGTAGGTGGCAGCAATTGTTTCTCTATCCCAACCCAGATAGAATTTTGCAGCGAGTTCGTTAGCCAGGGCTTCTTCTTGGCGATATTCGTTAGCTTTAGCGCCAGCGATCGCACGATCGTAGCATTCGATCGCCTCTAATTTTTGATTCACAACCCGATAACGTTCTGCTCGAATCAAATCCACCTGATGCTGAAAATTCATCGGTGCAGCGTCAGCAAAGCGCTCAATTACCTCCAAATCTATGGCAACTTGCTCAAGGCAATCAATCCGTTCCGCTGCGGTTAACGGCTCAAGAGTCGCTAAATGGGCCAAGGCACGGTAACAGTGCAAGTAGGCGATTTGAAATTCCCCCGTCAGACCCCCATAGGACTGGTGGGCAACTGTGGCATATTCCAAACCCACCCCCGGATTATCAAATAAAACACTGAGCACCAGCTTATTAATGTGGAGGGCGGCAATCAAGTAGTCTAAACGATTTGCTCGCCAGTCGGCTAAATGCTGAGATTCCTGGAAAACTTGCCCTTCCAGTTGCCAGGGCAAATCATGATGATGGATTAAGTTTAATACCGTTTGATGAAAAACTTGAGCCCCTTGCAGGAGCCCTTCTTGCCGATAGGTTGCCAAGATTTGGCTGTAGGTTGCAATCTCACAGTCAACCGTTGCTAACTCGATACCAGAAAAATAGAGGAATTGGGCATAATGCAAAATTCCATACGCCGTATATTCAATGTCTCCTGCTTCCAGACCCAGACTAAATCCCTGCTGCAACGGCTCAAGAGAGGCTCGGAGTGGCGTTCGCCAGGGATTGATGTAGGAATAAATTAGATTGCGCAAGCGCATTTCGAATTGTTTTGCCGGGAAGGTTTTCTGCAGGGCAAGCGCAACCTTAGCGGCGAAAAAACCCAGCTCAAAATTCCCCGAACCGCAGAATAACATGCCATAGGTTGCATAAATGGATGCAGCGGCCGGAATATTACCCTGGTGCATAAGCAGAGAAACCTGTTCGCTAACCAGTAAAGGTAAGAGATCGGGGTTGGATTTGTAAGCAAATCCCGTCATCACGGTCAACAGGTCTTGAATTCTGAGAAACTGAGGATCGTGATTTTGAGGTAGCTCAATGAACGATTGAATTGTTTGGGTCTTGAATGCAGTCTGGATTTGCTTGAGTTTTTGTTGAACAGCCACTTCACTGCTCGACCGAGGAATCTGCACACCCAAAGAGGCTAAGACCTGGAGACCCAGCTCAAAACTGGCCAGCATTTTCCCTTGAGCAAGATCACTAGAAATCTGGGCGATGTAGAGCGGCAGTGCATCTGCCGTGTCTTGAATCTGCACCAAAGCGATTGTAAAAATCCGATCAACTGCTTCAAAGTCACCGTTTAAAAATTGAACCTCTGCTAACGCTGAATAGAGATCAAGCATAAGCTGATACGGGCTATCCCAGCCGTGATCGCCGAGCAGTTCAATTCCTCTTTCAAAGTAGGAAACAGCCTCGGTATAAGCCATGGCTTCCTTGGCATTTTTTCCAGCCTTGAAATTGAGTTGAGCAAGTTGTTGCTGTTGGCTAGCCTCACGAACCAATCCCACTCCTTGGTTGAGATGATTAACAATATCAAAAAGACTGCCATCCCGATTGTTTTCATGACTTTCCCTGAGTAATGTCTGACCAATTCTAAGATGCTTGACTTTTTTTTCTACCTCTGGAATCAGAGCGTAAGCTGCTTGTTGTACCCGATCATGTAAGAAGTGATACCCAACAACAATATCAGCCGATTTCTCTTCGTATTTTTCTTGCTCTTGAAAAAACTTATAGGCTTCGCTCTGCGGTAAAATCAAGCCTTCTCGTAGTGCACTCCACAAATTAGTAGCGACGTCCTCGATAGGCGTCTCACAAATCATGGCGAGCGTTGCCAAGTCAAACTGATTACCGATACAGGCGGCTGATTTTAGGATGTTTTGGGTGGCTGCAGAGAACTTATGCAAACGCCTTGACATAAATTCCACAACATCATCCGTGAGCGTCGCCGCTCGCACTGCTACTAAATCGCATTCCCAATATCCTAAATTCTGATTCAAAACAATTAAGCCATCCTCATTCAATCCCTTTAAGAGCTGATTAGTAAAGAAGGGATTTCCCTTTGTCTGTTGATAAATTAAATTCGTTAAAGGTTCAGCCAATTCAGTCGGACAACTGAGGGTTTCTGCAATCAATTGGTTGGCGTCAGCGATCGATAGTGGTGAGAGCGTTAGGGTTGAAATCGGTGTATTTTGTTTTGCGAGTTCCGCTAGGGTCAACAATAGTGGATGGGCGGGAGAAACCTCGTTATCTCGATAGGCTCCCAACAGCAATAAATAACTAGCCCGAGTCTCTCCCATCAGTACTCTGATCAGATTCAACGAGGCAGAATCGGCCCATTGCAAGTCATCGAGAAAGATCACCAGCGGATGCTCCGGGCTAGCGAAGAGGGCGATAAATTTCTCCAAGAAACGGTTAAAGCGATTCTGCGCCGCTATTCCAGACAGTTCAGGAAGGGGAGGCTGCTCACCAATCACCCGTTCAAGTTCAGGAATGACTGCAATCAGCACTTGCCCATTCTCTCCCACGGCTTCGAGAATTTTATGTTTCCAAGCTTGTAATTCGGCATCCGATTCGCTTAGAATCTGCCCCATTAAGCTACGAAAGGCTTGCACAAAAGCAGAGAACGGAATATTCCGATTCAACTGTTCGAACTTACCTTTGATAAAGTAACCCCGCTTCTCAACAATTGGCTTATGAACCTCATTGATGAGTGCGGTTTTGCCAATCCCCGAAAAACCGGCTACGAGCAGGAGTTCGGCATTGGGGCGTTTGGAATTCGGAATTTTGAATTCGGAAGGGGGAGATGAGATACGAACAAAGGCATCCAGCAGTTTTTGTACATCTGCTTCACGGCCATAGAGCTTTTCCGGGATATTAAAGCGATCGCACAGATCCCGCTCAGCCAACTCAAAGTCTGCGATCGCCCCCGTCTGCTCCAATGATTGCAAACATCTCGCCAAATCATGCTTTAAACCCAACGCTGTCTGATAACGGTCTTCAGCATTCTTGGCCATCAGTTTCATGATGATCGCTGAGAGCATGGCGGGGTAGGCATGACCCCGGACATCTAACAAGTCCACTGGGGCAATCGGTGCTTGGGCAATATGGCAATGAATCAGCGCGAGGGGCTCTTCGCGGCTAAAGGGTAACCAGCCGGTGAGCAGTTCATAGAGGGTGACACCAAGAGCATAGAAGTCGCTGCGATAGTCGATGCCTCGGTTCATCCGTCCGGTTTGTTCGGGGGAAAGGTAGGCAAGGGTGCCTTCTAGGACGTTGGGATTGATGAGCGATCGCTGCTCTTTGGGCAGTAGGGAGGCCAGGCTAAAGTCGATCAATTGGATTTGCTGGGTTTGGGGCTGGATCAGGATGTTGGCGGGTTTGATGTCTTTGTGAATGATTTGCTGCTGGGCGAGGATATGTAGGGCAGTGGCGAGTTGGCTAGCAATGGTCAGCCATTCCTGTAAGGTCTGTTGGCTGTCTTGCCAATATTGGGTCAAGGGGAGGGCACCGTGATCGGGCATCACGAGGGCATAGCCGTTGCCATGGCGCTCTAGGGCAAGGGGTTTAACGATGAAGGGGCTCTCTAGGTTCCGGGTGATGCGGTATTGGTTGCGGAACTGCACCAGTTCGTTGAAGGTGGGGTGGGGGTTACCGAGGACTTTGAGAATGACGGGCTGCTGGTCGCTGTGGCGCAGGGCTCGGTAGACGAGGGTTCGGCTGCCGCTGTAGAGCAGTTCGGTTTCCTGGTAGCCGATTAGATTCAACATTGGTTTTCCCTCGATATGCACCCCTTCATTCAAGCGCAGACAATGCTCAATTTGCTGCTTGAATTATGACAATGAGCCTGTGAAATTCTTGTGAAAGTTATGTAAAGATTGCCAAGGTAATCGTGAAGGTTGTGCCTTGACCCCTTTTTGAGGTGCAGGTGATGCTACCGCTATGTTTTTCGGTCATGATCTGGTGGGCGATCGCCATCCCTAAGCCGGTTCCTTTATCCACGTCTTTGGTGGTAAATCCTTGCTCAAAGATCTGCTCTACTCTTTCAGGGAGCATGCCACAGCCATTGTCTTGAATTTGGATCTGCACCTGTTCGTCTACGACTGAAGTTTGGAGAGTAATCACATTGGGCTGGGCTTCAATTTCTGCATAGGTTTTCCCTTGATTCTTTTCGTCACAGGCATCGATCGCATTGGCTAACACATTCATAAAGACCTGGTTTAGGGGCCCCCCATAACACACCACTTCAGGAATGGGGTCATAGTGACGAATGACCTGGATTTCCGGGCGAGTTTTGTTAGCTTTGAGACGATGACCTAAAATCGTGATTGTGGCATCAAGACCTGCATGAATATCAGTAGCTTGGGTTTCGGCATCGTCAAAGCGGGCAAAGGTTCGCAGCGAGAGAACCAGTTGTTTGAGGCGATCGCAGCCCGTCTGGATTGATGCGAGGATTTGGGGTAAATCTTCTGCCACATAATCAATCTCTAACTCTTCTAAGGCAGTCTGCATGGTTTCAGGTAATACTGGAAATTGATCTTGGTAGCGTTGCAGGGCTTGACAAAAAGCAACCACATGTTCCTGGGCGATCGGTAAATTGCCCGAAATAAATCCCACCGGATTATTGATTTCATGGGCCACCCCTGCCACCATTTCTCCTAGGGTAGACATTTTTTCTCGATAAATGAGCTGCGCTTGGGTTTGTTGCAAATGCTGGAGGGTCTGCTCCAACTCGGCGGTGCGCTCAGACACCTGTTGAGCAAGGTCGCGCTTGAGGCGATAGAGTTGTATATGGTTATTGACTCTGACCAGAACCTCTTCATGCCAGAACGGTTTGGTAAGATAGTCGACTGCCCCCAACTGGAGCCCTTCAATCTTCTTTTCTGTTTCGGTTAAAGCCGTCATAAACACGATCGGAATATCCCGGAGCTGTTCCTGGACTTTGATCTTGCGACAGGTTTCAAACCCGTTTAAATCTGGCATCATCACATCGAGCAGAATGATATCTGGCTGGATCGTTTCTAGGGTTTGCAACGCCCTTGTCCCACTTCTGGCAATTAAAACCTTATGCCCTGCGGCTTTAAGACTATCGGAGAGCAGTTTGAGGTTTGCCGAGTTATCATCAACAATGAGGATCTGCGCAGGTGGGTTCATTTAACGTCTATGCTTCGGCTGGGGTGAGAGATGTCAGCAGTTGGGCGATCGCTGCTTCATCAAAATGATGAGCCAAAGCCTGCAATTGCTGCCCAAAGGGAATATATTCCGATGCGAGTTGCGCCAGACGTTGGCCCTCAGCTTCTAGCGTATCAAAATCGCCAATCTTTAAGGCAGCCTGGATGGCGACCAATTCTGAGGCCGGGGGCAAAACCAGATTAGCGGCGTGAACGCTCTCAATCGGTTTGGGGGTCTCAACAATCCATTGAATCTGGAGATAGCTTTGCAGTTGGGCCAGTAGTTCCTCCAGTTGTACGGGCTTGGGAAGAAAATCACTACAGCCTACCGCTTGGCTCTTTTGACGGTCGAAGTTAAAGACACTCGCGGAAGAGGCCAGGATGGGAATATCTCGAAATTCCGGCTGGGCCCGCAGGGCTTGGGTCATTTCAAAGCCATTCATCTCGGGCATCACCAGATCCGTCAGGATTAAATCCGGTTGGCAGCGCTGGGCAACCGTGAGTCCAGCTTCGCCATTTTCGGCTTGATAGAGTTCAAACCCCAGGGGTTCGAGCAAGTTAACGATTACAGCGCGATTTTCCCAACGATCATCGACCACCAGGATTTTGCGACGTGCTCCGGCATAGCTCACCACGATCTGGGTCGATTGCGCCGCAGCGGTGGGTTGCCAATTTTCCACCGCCATCAGTTCCAACTCAAACCAGAAACGGCTGCCCTGGTTCGGGGTACTTTCCACCTGCAAGGTGCCCCCCATCATTTCCACGATTTGGCGGCTGATCGCCAGACCCAGGCCCGTGCCTTCGGCTTGACGTTCCTTTGCCCCCACTTGTTCAAAGGGCTCAAAGAGTTGCGCCACTTGCTCAGACGTCATCCCCGCGCCGGTATCTTCCACTTGAAAGCGAATCACGGGCGGAGCACTCGGGGCCTCAGACGAACCCATCTGACCGACTTTTAAGGTGACTTGGCCGCGTTCGGTGAACTTAATCGCATTGCCCAGCAGATTCAAGAGCACTTGACGCAGACGTTTTTCATCTCCCTGTACCGCGTCGGGAAGCGCGTTGAGCGGCGCATAGACAAAGGCAATTTCTTTTTGCTCGGCTTTGAGCCGGGCAATTTCGACCACCCCTTTGAGGAAAGCAGTAAGGTCAAAATCGTTGGGCAGCAGTTCTAGCTTGCGCGCTTCAATTTTGGCTAAATCCAGCACATCATTAATCAGGTTCAGCAGATGGGTACCGCATTGCTGGATAATCCTCACGCCATCTTTTTGTTGGGGGGTGGCCTGGCGATCGCGCCCCAGAATCTGAGCATAGCCGAGAATGCCATTGAGAGGGGTGCGTAGCTCATGGCTCATGTTGGCGAGGAACTCGCTTTTGGCTTGGTTGGCGGCATCGGCTTGGTCTTTGGCGATCGCCAACTCTGCCGTGCGCTCAGCGACCTTCTGCTCTAGGGTGCTAAAGGCCTCCCGAAGCTGACGCGCCATGGTGTTAAATGAGCGGGCCAGGGTCTGTACCTCTTTGATCCCTTGCATCTGCACCTGTTGGTTGAGTTGACCCATCGCCATTTGCGCAGCAGCCCTGTCAAGTTGCACAATTGGGCGGCTAATCCAGCGGGCCGTGAGCACACCGAGGGCGATCGCCAGCCCCAATGCGCCTAGGCAAAGGAAAATGGTGGTGCGGGTATTGGCCGCAATTTGCGCCATAAAGTCCGACTCAGGAACCACCACCACAATCAACCAATCTAAGCCATAGTCGTCTTGGAAGGGGGAAACCATGGCAAAGTGACGCTGACCTGCGACCTGAAACTCCAGTTGTTGCGCCGTGGCGATCGCGGCAAAATCTTGAAATTGTGCTTCTAGGGAGCGGGCGGTTTGACGAATTAAGGGGATCTTGCTCTCGCGGGCGAGCAGCTTCTCGGTTTCTTCGCCTATGGGGGCTTCGACATAGGGGAGTTCGTCGGTGGAACTCCCCACCAGAAAGCCCTCCCGCTCGAGAATAAACACCTTACCCGTTTCGCCGACTTCCAGTTGACGCAAAAATGTGCTGATTCCCGCGAGGGAAAAATCAACAGAAGCGACGCCGAGCAGTTCGCCCTCCGGATCGTAGAGGGGCTGGCTCGCGGTCATGCCCAAAATTCCTTCGGCATAGATGTAAACATCAGTCCAAGCCGCTTGCTGGGCGGCAACGGCGTCCTGATACCAAGGTCGCTGGCGTGCATCATACGCTTTGGCAACAATTGCGCCCTCTTCTGTATAGTAGGGCTGGGTCGTTGCATGACCGAGCGGATCGGCGGCGTAGCTATACAAGTCTCCGGGTTTGAAAGCTGGGGTGTAGGCCAGTTCAATCTTTTCTTCGCTCAGATCAAAGAGCCCTGCACCGGCATAGCCGCCAGCGGCATTGCCAAAATAAATAAAGAGCGGTACGTCTTGACCAAAACTTTGACTTTGATTCCAAAAATGGCGCATTAATTCGGCGCGATCGTTAATATTAATCATGTCGAGGGCGATCGCCCGAGCATTCATTTGGTTAATTTCGATCGGTTTGGCCATCAACGTGGTCAAGTGCAGCTTGACACGGGAGGTCACTTCCTGGCGGAGTTGACCTGCAACCTCATTGACCGCTTTTTGACCATTGCGAATGGAAAAATATCCCGTCAGTCCCACGGCTGCAATGATTTGGGCAATAAATGGCACAATGAGAACGAGGCGCAGTGGCAAGGATCGAGGGGTTTTAGGTTGGGAGGGCATAGTCGAATGGAGCCTCTAGTGAGAAGAGTTTTCTTGTGCTATTGTCTTTTATGAAAATATGAGGATTAAACCGCTCCTTTTCTAAGCGTAAGACTGATTCTCTAACCAGAGAAAAAATGGTCAATTGTTTAATTCAACCGTAGGGGCTGGGTTTAGGGAGCCCTGCGTCGCTCCAATACAACTTGCAACCCATTGTCCAGAGCTCGATTTGTTTAACGATGGGTTGGGGATGAGGGGTTGAATTCTGATACCAAATCCGCTAGGTAAACCCCAAATAAAACCGGGATGAGGGCTGAGACTTCGACAAGCTCAGTCCAGGGCTTGTCGTTCGCGTAGCGTCCCCAGCAGGGAGAGCCCGGCCGCTCTGACTATCCCTCCGGGAGGCTTCGCCAACGACAGGCTCAGTCTTCGCTAGTATCCTGCACTTTTTTTTGGGGTATAGAACCTGGATTTACTTTGAAAATAGACAATGTTAATATTCTTGCACCAAGTAAATGAAGCTAGCGAGATCCCCCCGGCTACGCCGACCCCCATGGTAAGGGGGTTTTCATCGTTGGGGGTGATAACCCGTCATGACTCGTTGGTATGAGATCTGCAACAGTGGAATGTACCCCATGAAAACCGTTATGGGTTAACGTGAGTTCTGGATAAGCAAACATCGCGCAAGACGGTAGAAACTTAGCAGAATCAACCATACTGGCTCCGATATTGCCGGAGTCTGAGGGGGCAATCTCCCCCTCAGCGGGAGGTGTCGGGGAGCTGGACCCCTGACAACCGGGTTTGACAACGAGATTTTAAGGCTCCCGAGGAATGCGATCGTTTCGCTTAAATTCATTCAAACCCATTCAGCTCCGGTGTTACCTAATCCGTAAGGATTAAATAAGGCTTGGGGTCTCGGCTCAGATTGGGGTGTCATCCCGTTAGCTTTTGCTGACAGCGTTGCAGATAATGGCGAGCCGGGCGATCGCCTTCATGGCAGTCTACGCAGTCTTGAAATAACCGTAGGGCAGTCTGAAACTCACCGCGACCGTACAAGAATGCCCCCTGCTCAAAGGCTGATTTTGTGGCGATTTTAGCGGATCGCAAGTCAGTCAGATCCGCAGAAAAAATCTCAAACAAACTAATGGCTTTGGCTTTTCCTTTAGCATAGACTTTTTCGAGAAAGCGAAAGTCATATTTCCAAGCATCGTTTAAGGCGAGAATCGTTTTCTGGGTGGTCAATAGCGCAACACCATAGGTCTTGGTCAAGCCTTCCACCCGTGAACAGAGGTTCACCGAATCGCCAATCACCGTGCCATCCATACGATTCGTCCCGCCCACAGTTCCCAGCATCAGCGTGCCGGTATGCAAGCCAATACCAATCCGCAGCAGGTTCAGTTGACGCCGCTTTCGAAGTTGATTGTAGGCATTTAAACCTTGCAGCATGGCGATCGCGGCTTGCACAGCATCATCAGGCGAATTAGGAAACAGGGCCATGATGGCATCACCAATATATTTATCGATAAAACCGCCATACTTTTGAATTTTCGGTTCCATATGGCCCAAATATTCATTAATAAAGGCAAAGTTCTCAGCGGGCGTCATCTGCTCAGATAGGGTAGTGAAATTTCGAATATCTGAGAACAGAACCGTCATTTCCCGTTCCACTTGATCCCCGAGCTGTACATCGACAATGCTGTCTTTTTCTAAGAAGCTCAGAAATTCTGCTGGAATAAATCGTTTAGACGCCTCGTATAATAATGTATTTTCCAAAGACAAAGACAATTGATCTTCTAGGGATTTATTGTATTCAATGAAAAGTTTTTCTGCTTGCTTACGTTCGCTAATATCTTGAAAGGCAGTCATTGCATAAACAATCTCACCTCGTTCGTTATAAACAGGGGCTCCCACAGACTCAACCGGAATAGCCACATTGTCACGACGAATTTCGAGATTGTCTCGACGGCAAACCTTACCCTGTAATGCCTGAACAATGGGTAATTGCTCTGGAGGATAAATTCGATCAGTTTTAGCAATATAAATTCGATAGGCATCCGTAATTTCTTCAGCATTAATCTCCGGTAAGACGCCTTTACCGAGGATTTCTTCGGCTTTTTGATTGGTATAGTAGGGACGACCGTTCGCATCGAGAATCCCAATCCCAATGGGAATTGCTTCGAGAAACTGTTTGAGTTGTCGTTCGCTATCTTGAAGTTGGCTGTAAAGTTGCGCATTGTGAATGGCGATCGCCGCCTGTCCCGACAGGAATTGCACAATTTCAACCCGTTCGGTGGTAAACGCATCGATCGCGAGGTTATTTTCGAGATAAACCACGCCCCTGAGTTGACCGCGGTTGAGCAAAGGGACACAAAGGACAGATTTGACTTGAAAGTCTTGCAGATATGCTTCATGGGTAAAGCGGCCTTCATGACAAGCATCGTTGAGCACAACACTTTCATGGGTATGCACAACATAATTGACGATGGCAGACGAGAGTAACGGTAAGCTGCCATCGGGCTGAACAAATTCCAACGGCATGGACTGCATCACCTCAATCTCGCCATTCGCCTCCGCTGCTGCTTCAATCCGCAACTCGCCTTGGCTGGCCAAGAGCAAAAAGCCCGCTTGAGCCCCTGTGTTTTCCAGCAACACCTTAATCAGTTGCGTCAATAATTGACTGAGAATAATCTCACGGGTAATCGAGCGGGAGGCTCTCATCAGGGTAGCCATATCCAGATTACTGCCTAAATCAGACAATGTGGAATGGGTCGATTCCCTGGGATTAGAGAAATCGCGGGTTACAGCGCTAGTGGCTTGCGATCGCAACAATTGCGGATAGGTTGCTTCAAGCTGCTGGACTTTCGCCATCGCACCCCAATGGGAATAACAATAATAGGCATCTTTGAGGTAAACGTAGGCAATTTTCTTGCTGCCCCGGTTGAGATAGAACGTTGCAGCCAGTTCATTCGCGAGTGCCTCATCCTGAATCAAGCCCTGGTCATGGGCTTCAATGATCGCTTGCTCATAATGGGTCAATGCCGCCAAATGATAGTCTGCAGTGGTTTGGGGATGACTTTGACGGGGGGGGCTGTGATCCTGGCGGTTGGCCCAAGTCCGAACCGCCTCATATTGCCATTGGAGGCGATCGGCTCCAGGCGCTGGCGCAGCTACTCCCGTCTCCGGTGCATAGCCCCGCTCCTGCGCCCAACGAATCACCCGAATCTGCTCATACAACGCCGCAACCCCCTCATGCTGGGCTAGACAAGCTAGGGTTTGGGCCAGCATCAGCTCATACTTATGCTGGTAGTTCATCGGCGCAGTCTGAGCCCAGCGCTCCATCAGTTCTAAGTTCACAACCACCCGCTCAAGACAGGTGACTTGCTCAGTCAGGGGAGCATCGGGCGCATAAACCGCCAGCCGGGTTAGGGTTTCATAAAACCGATAATGGGTCTGCGGCACACTAGCAGGCGCTGCCGCCTCATAGGCCATCGCTTTCTCGGCATAGCCCATTGCCGTTTCATAGTCGTGCAGCAGATAATGCAAGGTCAGCTTAGCCAGACAGGCAAAGAAGTACACCATGGGATTGGCTGTCTTCAGCGCCTCGATCTGGGATTCGTCGTAACTCTCCCCGGTCAAGACCAAAATATCTGCTGCACGTCCCTGGAGGTTTAAGGCCAACTGCCGCCAAATCTCAATGGGGATATAGCTATAGTCCAGCTTATTGTTGCGCATTAAGGCTGCATAGTAAGCTTGTTTGAGCTCAACTTCCGTTAGGGGTTCACCGACAAAGACCAAGCAGACCCCGACCCAGAGGCCGCAATAGCCAGCATAGACAATGTCACCCATCTCAAACCCCCGATCAATGGCATTGGTAAAGTCCAAACCCTGGTGATTGAAACTATTGCGAACGGGTTCTTTGAGATGTCGGGGGATATTAACTAAATTGCCAATCTTACAGGTCAATTCTTTGGCTTCATAATCTTCCAGGAGTTGGCGGGCCAGCAGCGCAGCATGATAGCCGTCTTCAATCTGCTCGGGGTTGGCTGAGAGCACCAAGCCATAAATCCCATAGGCATAGCTGGCCAGTGCGGAATGGCCATAGTCCAGACTGAGGTTGACCATCTTACGGGTAATGGGGGCGAAGGCTGCATGCCCAGACATATAGGCGGGCCCCGTGGCCAGCACCAGCAGTTGCAGGGTTGCCAGTTGAGCAGGATCCGTCATCTCGGGAAATTGGTCTAGCGCTTCGAGGGCAGGCAGGGGCGCAATGGTTTGTCCGTCTTCAGGGTTGAGCGTTAGTGGATACCCCAGAGCTGCACAGATCTTCAGGGTCTGATCAACAGATTCTCGGAGCTGATTGTGGGCAATCAAGGCCTCAGTCTGGAGGATATAAACTTTGATTTTGTCGAGCAGCGTGTGGGCTTTTTGGAGCACCACTTGGGCTAGTTCCTCGGCTTGCTCAAAATGAGTACAGAGATGGTGCGCTTCGACGGCTTCGTTGTGGAGCTCGAGCGTGAGGGGGTAATCCTGTTCCCAGCTCTCCTCCGTCAGTTGCTCTAGACCTATGGTGGTATAGCCAACCGCTGCGCTGTAGGCAGTTGACCGTTTGGCTTTGCGGGCGGCCTGGAGGTTGAGCTGGGCCAGTTGACGATTGCTGAGTTCATCGGTTTGGCTGGCGAGTTTACGGCCAAAGTTGAGGTGATTGACAATATTGAAGAGGTTGTCGTCCCCGTCTCTGTTGTTGCTGCGCTGGAGGAGTAACTGACCAATTTTGAGGTGGGTGGCTTGTTTTTGCGTGGTTTCGATCAGGGAGTAGGCGGCTTGTTGAACCCGATCATGCAGGAAGCGATAACGAACCGTGACGATTTCCGTTGGACTGGCGTCCAGCTCCCCCTGAAAAAATTTGTAGGCTTCACTAATGGGGACAATCAGCTCTTCTTGAAGCGCACTCCAAAGATTGACGGCAACGGCTTCAGCTGTGGTTTCACAGACTGTCGCTAATGTTTCTAAATCAAATTGGTTGCCAATACAAGCGGCAAATTTCAAGACGTCTTGGGTGGATTGGGGTAAGGTTTGCAAACGCTTTGCGATAAATGCCACGACATCCGCGATCAATGTGGCATCCCGTAGCTGTGCTAAATCCCATTGCCAATTGCCGATCTGGCGATCGAAGGTAATGTGTTGATCCTGGTGTAAGCCTCTTAAAAACTGGATCGTGAAAAAGGGGTTACCGCGTGTTTTTTGATAGATGAGTTCCGTTAGCGGTGACACGAACTTTGTCTCGCATCTAAGGGTTCCCGCAACCAAACTATTCACATCATCAATGCTGAGCGGTTTGAGGGTCAGGGTGGAAATGCGGGTTGTGTCTCTTCTGGGTTTAGGTTCCGCCTGCACGGCTGAACGCTCCTTCGGGTCGCACCGCTTTTCTAGCTCCCCTAAGGTGACGATCAGGGGATGGGTGGGAAACACTTCATTGTCCCGATAGGCCCCGAGGAGTAACAAAGCGTGCGTTTCGCGATCGCCCATCAAGACCTTGATCAAATGCAACGAGGCCGAATCAGCCCATTGCAAATCATCCAAAAAGAGAACCAAGGGATGTTGAGGGGTAGCGATCGCCTCGACAAACTTTTTGAGCAGCAAGTTGAAACGATTTTGAGCGGCATTGCCCGAGAGTTCTAGAACAGGGGGTTGAGAACCAATGATCATCTCCAGTTCTGGAATGACATCAATCAAAACTCGTCCATTTTCTCCCACTACTGCCAGGATTTTCATTTTCCATTGGTGCAGAATGGTATTGGTTTCACCCAGCAATTGTTTCATTAAATTGCGAAAGGCCTGGACAAAAGCATTCAACGGAATGTCTCGATTGAATTGGTCGAATTTACCGCTGATAAAATAGCCCTGCTTGTTGGTGATAGGTTTATGGACTTCGTTGATGACAGCGGTTTTCCCGATACCTGAAAACCCAGCCACCAACATCATTTCACTTTTTCCGGTAGTAACCCGCTCAAACGCAGCGAGTAAGGCTTGCACTTCCTTTTGGCGTCCGTAGAGCTTTTCCGGAATCAGAAAGCGATCGCTTTGATCCCGCTTGCCCAACGGAAAGGGCACAATCGTTCCATTGGCTTGCCATTGTCGCTGACAGGTTTCCAGGTCGTATTTCAAGCCGAGGGCACTTTGATAGCGGTCTTCTGCATTCTTGGCCATCAATTTCTGGAGGATCGAGACCAAAACCTCGGGAATGGCAAACTGTGAGCTGAGCCTTGCCAAGGGTGGCGTTCTCGCTAGATGAGAGTGAACCAATTCCAGGCGATCCTGGCTCGTAAACGGCAATTGACCCGTCAGCAACTCATAAAACGTAACGCCCAGCGAATAAAAATCGCTGCGATAGTCAATGCCCCGATTCATGCGACCCGTTTGTTCCGGGGAAATATAGGCCAGGGTGCCCTCTAACTGATTGGGCGGTTGTAGATGTTGGGTTTCTTTCGGGAGCAGGGTAGAAATACAAAAATCTGTAAGCTTGACGTTCCCCGTTTCGGGCTGGATCAGAATATTAGCCGGTTTAATATCTTTATGAATAATCCGCTGTTGATTCAAAGCATCAAGTGCTTGGGCAAGCTGAATCGCAATGGGTAAAAAGGTGCTGACTGCCCCAGCCTGCCCCTGCCAATAGTCCTGCAACGAGACTGCGCCTTCATCCGGCATTACAAGGGCATAGCTGTTCTCGTAGCGCTCTAGCGCCAAGGGCTTGACAATGAAGGGGGAGTCTAAATTCTGGGTGATGATGAACTGGTTGCGGAATTGCACCAGTTCATTGAGGGGCGGCTGGGGATTTCGCAGGACTTTGATGATGACGGGCTGGTTATCGCTCAAGCGCAGGGCACGATAGACCAGCGTTCGGGGTCCACTATGGCGTGTTTCGATCTCCCGGTAGCCAGTTAGATTCAGCATCATCACCAGAATTCACAAATTTTCAAGCCAGAATACAGCTATGCTTTTCATCAATTGTAGTGAGAAATCTGGATGAAAGTCACGAAATTCCCTGAAGATAGCTGAACCCTGAGAAAGATGATGGTTATACCTAGGTAGTGGATGAAGAAAGCATAAAGTTCTCCATTTTACCGCGTAAGGTTACCGAGAAGTGTAGTCTTGACACTCAGGCAATGGGTAACGTGATGCTGAATGTGCTTCCCTTGCCCAGTTCTGAGGTACAAGTAATCGTCCCACCATGCTGTTCAGTAATGATTTGGTGGGCGATCGCCATGCCAAGTCCTGTCCCTTCGCCCACTTCTTTGGTTGTGAAGAAGGGGTCAAAGATACGACCTTGAGTTGTCTTTGCCATACCAATACCGTTATCTGAAATTGTCAGAATGATATTTTGACCTACGGTTTTCGTGGTGATTTTCATTGTTGGTAAATTATTTTGCTTTTGCTCTTGCAAGGCATCAATAGCATTACTCAGAATATTCATAAAGACTTGGTTGACTTGACCCGCATAGCAGGCAATCAAGGGTAGGCTGCCATAATCCTTGATCACCTGAATGGGGCAGTCTTGCGCTTGTAAACGATTGTGCAAAATGGTCAAGGTGCTCTCAAGACCTGCATGGATATCGACAGATTTAAATTCTGCCTCATCTAATCGAGCAAAGGTGCGCAAGGAACTAATAATGGATTGAATGCGATCGCTGCCGCTCTGCATCGATTGTAATAGGTTTTGATAGTCAGTTCTCAGAAAAGCTAAATCAACTGCTTGGATCGCTTCGCTAATCACAACATGCGGCTCAGGGTAATAGTCTTGATACAGATCCAGCACATCCAACACATCCTGCATATACCCACCAACATGCTTGATATTCCCGCAGGGTAAGCGCAAGAAAAAGTGGATGGAAGTATGGTAGGAAAGAAAGCCAAGCAAAACCATTATCAAGCCAATGAGCCAGAGAAGCAGAAGCACCTGTTCAAAGGGAGAGAGGATAAGAAAATCTTACACCCATGGCTCG
>JBCDEB010000129.1:0-20507 GCA_039180005.1 Cyanobacteria bacterium P01_G01_bin.54
TGGCGGTGTTGGGTTTCACTCCGTTGATGCTGTTGGCGAAATATAACTTAACTCGCAAAACGCTGATTCTACCCTGCTTGACCCGGTCAACCGAGGCGGGCAAGATGCCCGCGCTACGAGATTTTTTGAAGGAAAGAACCGTAGCGCAGGTGGTCGCTGAGCGGAGTCGAAGTGCGTCCCGCCTGCCACCCAGATTGCGAAATATGGACTTCACCAACAGCATCCACTCCGTTCAACCCAACCTACTCCCATACCCTTTTTTAGGGGTATCACAGCATTAGAGGCGTGTGGCTTCAATAATTCGGGAGAAATAAAAGCGGGTGCTGGTCATGCCCTTGCGCTCAATTTTGAAACCATTATCCATCAGCGCATAAATGATTTCCGTTTCGTAATGGAGGTAGGCTCGGGTCGTTTTGCTCGGTCCTGGGAAGAATTCACCGACCTTCTTCAGTAGGCTGAGGGCGACAGTCTTGGGGGCAAAGCTGAGGATGAGGCGTTGCTTGGCCCGTCCGGCAAGATGGCTGATCATGGCGGCAATATCGGCATCGGGGTAATGGATCAGCACATCGAGGCAAACGACGGTGTGATACTGGCCGGTGATATGTTCTAAATCTTGAACATCGTAGGTGATGCCAGAAGACTTCCCGAAGACAGCCTCAGCCCGGGCGATCGCCTCACCCACCATTTTTTCTGAGATGTCGCTGGCGTAAACCGTCGCCCCTGCCTGGGCTAGGGGTAGGCTCAGACTGCCCACCCCACAGCCTGCATCACAAAGGGTGAGCTGCCCTAGGTTGCCGTCAGCCTGGAGCCAGGCCAAGACCTGATCGATGGTCTGCTGATGGCCACTGCGAATATCCAGTTGAACGGTGTTGACCTCCCCATCTCCATAGATCCGTCGCCAGCGATCGAAGCCTTTCGTGTTGAAGTAGTCTTTAACGATGGTTTTGTCGTCGAGGGCAGTCATGGTGATTTAGGGCTGGGACATCTGGTGAGAATCTTGCGCTCTCTACTGTATCAGCGATCGCTCACAGCAGAAATCAGCGATTCACTCAAAATCCCCAGGATGCCGATTCCCCAAACATTTCTAAGGCGCAAACCTTGGATCAGTACATAAACCACGAACCCACCCCGGTTGTCGCTGTGCGAGACCGCCCCTCCCAAGAGGGGATTTCTAGATTAAACCTGAGTTTCGGTTAAGCCAAGAACACGAAAACTGAATAAAACTCAACGAAATCAATAATACTGGTTCCGATATTGCCGGAGTCTGAGGGGGCAATTTCCCCCTCAGCGGGAGGTGTCGGGGGGCGGGTCCCCTGACAACCGGGTTTGGCATCGAGACTTCAAGACTTTGAGGAATGCGATAATTTCGCTTAATCGAAACTCACGTTATCTATCGCATCGTCACAAACTCTTCGGCCGAGCTGGGGTGAATACCCACCGTGGCATCAAAGTTGGCTTTGGTTGCGCCCATTTTGAGGGCGATCGCGACCCCTTGAATAATCTCAGCGGCATAGTCCCCCACCATATGCGCTCCGAGCACCTTGTCGGTTTCTTGGTCCACCACCAACTTCATTAAGGTCTTCTCGTCCTTGCCGGGCAGCACATAGTACATCGACCGGAACCGACTGCGATAGGTTTGAATCCGGTCTTCGCCATATTGGGCGATCGCTTCATCTTCGGTGAGTCCTACCGTTGCTGCTTCGGGGGTAGTAAAGATTGCCGTGGCGATATTGTCGTAAGCCATCACGCGAGACTTGCCCCCAAACATCGTATCGGCAAAGGCGCGACCTTCATTGATCGCCACCGGGGTCAGTTCCTTTTTGCCGCAGCAGTCGCCCACCGCATAGATATTGTCCTCAGCCGTTTGACTATACTGGTTCACTTGGACAAAGCCACGATTGTCGAGCTCAATCTGGGTGTTTTCAATGCCAATACCAGCGGTATTGGGATGTCGGCCCAGAGCTGCTAGATGAACAGCATCGGCAATAATTTCTTCGGCGTTTTCCGAGTAGCGAATCCTCAGATTCACGCCTGTGTCGGTCTTTTCAATACATTCAATGCTGGCCTCGGTGATAATACGAATGCCGTGGGCAATCATGGCATTTTGAATCTCAGTACGTAGCTCATTTTCAAAGCCCCGCAAAATGCGATCGCGCCGAATCACCTGAATCACTTCCACACCCAGACCATTGAGCAAACAGGCAAACTCAGAGGCAATATAGCCGCCCCCGAGGAGCACAATCTTTTTCGGTTGGGGTCGCAGGTTGAAGAGATCGTCCGAAATCATTGCGTGTTCAATGCCGGGAATCTCAGGGCGAGTGGGATTGCCCCCCACGGCAATGAGGATTTTATCGGCGGTGATCTGGCGATCGCCCACCTGGAGCGTATGGGCATCGAGCAGCTTTGCCGTGGCATGAAACACCTCGACCTTGGAGTTGTCGAGCATCCGCTGGTAGATGCCATTGAGGCGCTTCACTTCATCATTGACTTTCGTGATCAGTTCGTCCCAATTCAGTTCACTCTTGACCGGGCTCCAACCATAACCCGTGGCATCCGTCATCAATCCCGGAAAGCGGGACGCATAGACCAACAACTTTTTGGGCACACAGCCCTTGTTAACACAGGTTCCCCCCAGACGACCGCTGTTTTCCGCAATGCCGACTTTCGCACCATATTCCGCAGCACGACGCGCGGTGGCAATGCCACCAGAGCCAGCGCCCATTACAAATAGATCAAAATCGTAGGTCATGTTTATCTCCAGGAGTCATCAGAAGTGTTGTTCAGTTTGCAGTTTGCACTGTTTGGATTTGTTAAGGGTGAAGAGAGTTCAAATCCAAACATCCCCTCCTGGGAGGGGCGGTCTCGCGCAGCGATGACCGGGGTGGGTTCAGGGTGTTATGGACGAATGCAGCAAGGGGTTTCTTCTCCACAAAGCCAATGGACGATCAAGACATCTCAAGGTCATCGGATGTGGCCGCAAAGAAGGCAAAGGAAGAGCGATCGCTCCCTTTGCCATCTGAAGTCCGGTTGGGTCTCAAAACGAGATTAACCCTTAACCGACAAATTCCTTGCGGGCATCCGTCACACCCGGAGCCGCTTCACCCTTAATGTAAGCCAGCATGGTGTCAGCATCAGAGACCTCGAAGGGATCATCTGGGAAGTTGTCTGCATAACCGGGCTCGACGAACAGCTTCTCGATGGTGCCGTCGTTGACCAGCATGGAATAACGCCAAGAGCGCATGCCGAAGCCAATGTTGGACTTATCGACGAGCATTCCCATCTTGCGGGTAAATTCACCGGAACCATCGGGGAGCAAGAAGATCTTGCTGGTATCCAGACCCTGCTGCTTACCCCATTGGAACATCACAAAAGCATCGTTAACCGAGAGGCAAATGATTTGATCCACACCCTGAGCCTTAAACTCTTCTGCCAGCTCTTCGTAGCGGGGGAGGTGGTTGGAGGAGCAGGTAGGGGTGAAGGCACCGGGCAGGGAGAAGACCACAACCTTCTTGCCACTGAAGATTTCCTGGCTGGTCAGATCTTTCCAGGTGAAGGGGTTGGGACCACCAATGGACTCATCACGAATACGGGTCTTGAACACAACGTCAGGCACTTTTTCAGGTGTAGGCATAGTTCCTCGTGAAAATAGTTAATTCAGAGTAATTGTCGAATTTAAGAAATGTTGCCTCGGGCAACGATCTAAGAATAATTCTTATCTAGGAAAAAGTAAAGGATATGTCTCGGGAATTTAGGGCGTGTCATCATTTAAGCTCAGAAGCCTGACGACACAATCGATAACCCACCCCAAAAATAAATTAGGGGCTCTACGCCAGTCATATCAATGGGTTAGAGTCTAATCCGATAGCCCCTAGCTGAGCGGTTGAACTCAGGGCAGATGGCAATCTGGCGCTTTTGGGGGGAACATCCCTCCCCAACATGTATAGATAGACGCTCGAAGCGGCGATCGCATCGTTTTTAGCATCTCCCTTGCCAAAATCGGTTTCCAAACTAGAGGTCAATCCCCTGCGCTCGGAGGCGATCGCGCAGCGCCTGCAATTCCGCCTCAGCCTGCTCAGCCCGTGCACGCTCCTGTTCAGTTCGCTCCTGCTCTTGCTCGGCTCTGGCTTGTGCCTGTTCAGCTCGCTCATACTCCTGCTGACGCGCCTGTTCCGTTTCCTGGGGTGTTCGGAGATATTCTCCCTGCTCGGGATCGAAAAACCGCAGCAGTCCCGTTTTCAGCAAATGAAATTCTAATCCTAAAACGGTAGAGGTCAAGGCAAAACCCCCATCGGGAATTGGCTTAGGGGTCAAAAGTCTGTAGCTGCCATCGGCTTGCAAACGTCGCCCCTTGAGCGGGGGGTTGAGATAATCGCCAGTGGGGTCATAGTGGAAATATTCAGGAACCCCCATTTGGGCATAGGTGATGGGTTTGTCATTGTCATCTTTATGACGGGTCTTGGCCGAAGTGATCTCCATGACCCAGTCCGGCATTTTATGGTTTTCCTGCCAAACCCGATAGCTGGTGCGGGGGCGATTTTCAACACCAAATACCACAAACACATCAGGGCAAACCACGGCATCGGGAACTCCCTGCTCATAGGAGAGCCAGAGATTGCCCGAAACATAGATATCGGAGCGGGGCCAGAAATATTGCCTGAGGGCTTCAACGCCATAGATCAGGTAATCGCGGGCGGGATCGCTCTCGGCCATCGGGACTCCGTCAGGTTCAGGGTAGACAATGGGGGTTTTGGGCAGGTCTTTGAGGGGGGTTTGGGTCATGGATATGTCACCAGTACCATTACGGGCATCATAGCAAATCTAGAACAAATGCTCGGACAGGGCACTTACCCTAACCTTCAGCAAGCGATCGCCCCAAGCTCGGCGTCAATTGCTCAATATTGTCGATTACCCGGTCTGCTCCTGCCGCGATGAGCTGCTGCTGATAGCTCGTCTTACGTTCCGCTGTGCTCTGGGCATGGGGGGGAATTACACCCACGGCGAAGAGGGGGAGGTCAGGGCGTTGGGTTCGCGCTTCGCGAATGGTATACATATCTGCCACCGTATCCCCGGCGTAAAAGAGACCCGCTGGCGGCGCAGGTGTTTGCAGCTGGGTACAGACCTGGAAGAAGCCCGTCGGATCGGGTTTCTCGGGGCCATCTTCCATGGCCACCAAGGCGGGGGGCTCTAGCCCCAGGCGCTGCTGCAGCACAAATTCGGCCGATGCCCGCGTCGCACCACTAAAGAAGCCCCAGTGAACCCCCTGCTGGGTTAACTCGGCAAAGTAACTAGGGCTGGCTAGCAGGGGTTCGCTGGCAATGTAGCCATTGAGATTGTTGCCCCGGTAGCGGGATTGAAAAAATTCAACCAGGGTGTCATAGGCCAGGTTGAGTTCCGAGCGCGATCGCCCCTGACCCTCCCAATACCGATAAATAAGCTCTTGGGAGCCTTTCCAATCGTTGTTCCAGCAGCCTTCGGCCTTGAGGCGATCGATCGCCTCCGGGGTGGGGCGATAGCGACCCTCCGTAAACTGTTCCACCGTGTCGGCGAGGGCGCGGCGGTAGGAACCACTCACATCCCGAATCACGCCATCAATATCAAAAACAAAAATCATCATTGACTTTTGGTGTACAATAGAAAATTGTCAATTTAGCAAAATACGGCAGCAGGTTAATTTTGGAGACGGCATTGGAAACCGAAGCGATAGACTCTTCCGCGCGATTTATTTTAAAAATCCTCTGGCTCGATGCCAATGTGGCGATCGCAGTCGATCAGGTGGTGGGCAAAGGAACCAGCCCATTGACCCCCTACTATTTCTGGCCGCGCAATGACGCTTGGGAGCAACTCAAAGATGAGCTTGAGTCCAAACGCTGGATCTCCGATACCGAGCGTATTGCGCTCCTCAACCAAGCCACCGAAGTGATCAACTATTGGCAAGAGGAAGGCAAGCGAACCCCCATGCTCAAGGCTCAGGAGAAATTCCCTCAGGTGGTCTTTACAGGCAGCAATTAGGGTTCAGGGTTCAGAGTTTAGGGTGTTGGCAAGACAGGTATCCTACAGCTCTTGAACTGATGGCTTGCTTTGGGATACTGTCCTAAACTAGGGGCTAATAACGCATCCTAATGCCGTGGCACAGCCAAAAAAATGCCTTAGGATGTTGACGTGAATTTTGTAGCCCTCGTGCCTACCCCAGTCTCGGCCACCCAACGATCAACCCTCCGTCACGCAACACACCAGGGCAACCACGGGGGGATTGCCCCTACAGGGTTTTCTAAACCACGACTTAAGCTACGGCAGTAGCGCTCCAAGCTTCAAAAACAGATGCGACTGAACAGAACGTGTGCAGTCGCATCCGTTTGCGCAGTTGTGTACCCTAAAAAACAATCGGTAGGAGAGGGTTTGAGACCATTGGCGTGAACTTAACGCGGGGATATGCCCACCCGCCTGGGGTTCAAACCCCAGGCTCATAGCAAAAGTAGGCTGAAGCCTACTCATCCAGAAAACTCTAGAACCCGTTTTAACAGGTTTGAGCTATGGGCCAGGAACTTAAGTTCCTGGCTGTTGGGGTTGAAACACGCTCGCTGCTCAGGTTTCAGGCTTAAGTTCGCCCAGTAGCTTGAGACCCTCCCTTCGGGATTCTGGGTCTCATAACAGCGATACTGTGGTTTAGGGCATTTCAGGAGAATTTGAATAGCCTCTGAACCCTGAACCGCTCGTTCAAGACAGCAGCAATAAGCCATCAGTTCACAATACTCAGGATGTCTGCTGTAGCAACGCTAAACGTTGAACTCTAAACCCGGCTAGCTATTGACCAAGCCACCTGCCGCCTGAAACAGGGAGCGACTCCGCTTGTAGGCTTGCTCAGCTTGAATTTTGCCTTGGCGATCGCCCTCGCCAACCGTTTCAAGTTGGGTCTTCGCCGCTTCGTAGTCTGCTCGAGCAGTATCTAGATCAATGTTCTCAGCCGTCTCAGCACCATTGACCAAAATAGTCACGGTGTTGGCTTCCACTTCGGCAAAGCCACCCATTAGGGCGATCGCCGACCAGTCGCCCTCAGCCTTTACCCGCATCACGCCAACATCCAGGGCACTCAGCAGAGGGGCATGACCCGTCAAAATACCGAGTTGACCCGTGGTGCTCGGCAGAATAACCTCTTGGGCAGGGCCGTCCCAAACGGTTTTGTCCGGCGAAATTACACGAACCTCTAAAGTCATAACGTCTCGATGGTGGATAGATCAATCAAGGGGCGGATGGTCAACTGCCAAGGGGATTCATTGCAATTGACCATCATTGCAAACACCAGAATTAGCTCTGGGACTGAAGCTTCTCGCCTTTGGCGATCGCTTCATTGATATCCCCGACCAGGTAGAAGGCTTGCTCCGGTAGGTGATCGAGCTCACCCTTGAGGATCATCTGGAAGCCCTTGATTGTATCTTCCAAAGGAACATACTTACCGGGGGCTCCGGTGAAGACCTCTGCCACAAAGAAGGGCTGGGACAAGAAGCGCTCAATCTTACGGGCGCGATCTACCGTCAGGCGATCGTCCTCGGACAATTCATCGAGACCTAGAATCGCAATGATGTCTTGCAGCTCTTTGTAGCGCTGTAGGGTCGATTGGACGGCGCGGGCAGTGCTGTAATGCTCTTCGCCGACAATGTTGGGCTGCAACATCGTGGAAGTAGAACCGAGGGGATCAACCGCTGGATAAATGCCCTTGGATGCCAACCCACGGGAAAGCACGGTCGTTCCATCGAGGTGAGCAAAGGTGGTCGCCGGTGCCGGGTCAGTCAAGTCATCCGCTGGCACATAGACTGCTTGAATGGAGGTAATGGAACCTTCCTTGGTGGAGGTGATGCGCTCTTGCAGATCACCAACATCGGTACCGAGCGTGGGCTGATACCCCACCGCCGAGGGCATCCGCCCCAAGAGTGCCGAAACCTCAGAGCCTGCCTGAACAAAGCGGAAAATGTTATCGACAAACAGCAGCACATCTTGCTTGTTCACATCACGGAAATGTTCTGCCATCGTCAGACCCGACAAACCAACCCGCATCCGTGCCCCCGGTGGTTCGTTCATCTGACCATAGACTAGGGCGATTTTGGACTCATTCAAGTTTTTGGGGTTGATCACATTGGACTCGATCATCTCGTTGTAGAGGTCATTACCTTCACGAGTCCGCTCGCCCACACCCGCAAACACAGAAACCCCACCGTGGTTGATGGCAATGTTGTTGATGAGCTCCATCATGATGACGGTCTTACCCACACCGGCACCGCCAAACAGGCCAATCTTGCCGCCCCGACGATAGGGGGTGAGGAGGTCAATGACTTTTACGCCGGTTTCAAAAACAGTGGGCTTGGTTTCTAGCTCGGTGAGCTTCGGTGCCTCCCGGTGAATCGAAGCGGTGGCTTCTGCGGGAACGTCTCCCTGGTTATCAACTGGCTCACCCAACACATTAAAAATGCGGCCGAGGGTCGCCTTGCCCACCGGAACGCGGATGGGAGCGCCAGTATCAACTGTATCCATGCCGCGTACCAAGCCATCTGTGCCACTCATCGCCACGGCACGAACCTGGTTATCACCGAGAAGTTGCTGCACTTCGCAGGTTACAGCAACGTCGTTGCCCGCTTCGTTTTTACCTGCGATCCGCAGGGCGGTATAGATTTGAGGCATCTGACCGCTGGGGAATTCGACATCCACAACGGGGCCGATGACCTGCGTAATTTTACCGATGTTAGTCTTTTCTGCTGTGGCTACCATGCTCAAATATTGCGATACAAATTTGTGGGTAATGCTGCTATATCGAGACCGCTCACACAGTTATGGGGGTAGAGCAATTGCTTGGGCCGCTCTTGCACTGTGGGAACAGTCTTAAACGAATATGAAATTTTCCACTCTAAAGCGTATCATCCTTTCGTCATTTGCTATGGACTGTTATCGATTGGATTCTCAAGTCCGGTCGGCGTAATCGTTTTGACTGTGCTTAGCGGCTCCGCTGGTTGGGGTTCCAGACATCCCTGACAGTTAGGATGCCGGTCGTACAAGCCCTCTGAACTCTGAACCCTGAACCCTGAACGCCAAAGCGGAGGCACGGCGTTGCAACCCGTGAGTAATTTGTGGGGGTTTCGGTTGTAAGCGATCGCCAAACCGCTATATTAGGAGGAGACATCGCCGACCCAGCGGTTGCCAGCGAATTGCCGTTAGTACGGGTTTTGTGTTTAGGACTAAACAACTGGGTTTGATGTTTGCCCTCCCTTGGTTGGACTGATGAAACAGCAGACGAATCAGCCTTTGCATCTCGAGTTTGATACCGATC
The DNA here is from genome assembly GCA_039180005.1 of Cyanobacteria bacterium P01_G01_bin.54. Lineage (GTDB taxonomy): Bacteria > Cyanobacteriota > Cyanobacteriia > Cyanobacteriales > Spirulinaceae > SIO3F2. Next base: position 9,314 of record JBCDEB010000129.1, read on the forward strand.
GCGCTTATATTCCAATCCTTTACAACGAACAAGAGGTGGGCTTTTGCAAACCTGAAATCGCATCCCGGATCGTCGAGACCCTCAGCGAAGAAGAGCAACTCCACGAAGACAACGAGACCCTGACCAAGGCCCTTCAGATGGCCTGCCGCGATTTGCTTAAGAAAACCGGGGGCAACCCGGCCAATGCCAGTCGGCTCATGGAGCGATACCTAGAGAGTGCCAAGCGTCCTGAGCACGGAACTCGAGCCATCGCCTTTCTGCTGCGCGATCGCCAGCAAGAGCTAGATGTCAGCGACAAAGAATTTATCTTCTTTTGTAATTCCTATCGCCTCTCCCCCCAAGAACTTCGCAGTATTTATAAGGGCCAGGAGGTCTCTGATGAGCAGTTACGTGTGCTCTCGCGGATTCTTGGCAAGTCTGTTGAAGATCTACGCAATATTCGTGATGGCTTTAGCAACAAAGAAATGAACACCCTCGCCCGTATTTTGGGCACCTCGGCCCAAGAATTGACCGAGCTGCTTAACTAGGAGGTCGCATTATTCAGGTGCACCAGTCTTGCGGGTGCAACGTTGAGAGCCCTTAGGGTATTGTTGGGTCAGGCGTGTTATCGCTTGTCCCCTAGAACTTCTTGTGTTCACAAATGATACGCCCTAAGCTTCGCAAGCTGAAAGTCTTGCATAAGAGTCGGTTTCCCACCCATTCGACACGGTACCCGCTTGCTAAAGTGAGAATGGGCGATCGCAGCCAGCCATTCACCACAACCTTATTTCATTTTTCCCCTCTTCTCACTCTAAGTTGAGCCATGACCCCAACCCCCAAACTGCTGCTCGTTGATGATGAACCCGGTCTCCGGGAAGCGGTGCAGATTTATCTAGAAGACGACAATGAGTTTGCTGTAACGGCAGTGGCCAGCGCGACCGAAGCCTGGGATGCTCTAGAGCGTGAGCACTTCGCACTGGTGATTTCCGATATTATGATGCCCCAGGTGGATGGCTATCAATTTTTGCAGCAGTTGCGGGAGGATCCCCGTTTTAAATCTTTACCCGTCGTTTTTCTCACGGCACGGGGCATGACCAGCGATCGCATCCAGGGCTACCAGGCCGGCTGTGATGCCTATTTACCGAAACCCTTTGAGCCGGAAGAGTTGATGGCGATCGTGCGCAACCTGCTGAATCGTCGCACCAGTAGTGACGCGAGCGAGGGCGAGAATGACAAGCTAGAGGCGATCGCCCGTGAGCTCGCCACCATCAAAGGAATGCTGGATCAAAATCCGGGCGGTATCGCCACAACTCAGCCCCCGATTAAGATCGACCTCACCCCCCGCGAACAGAGTGTCCTGGATCTAGTTGCCCAAGGCCTGATGAACAAAGAAATTGCCAGCCAACTCAATACCAGTGTCCGTAATGTTGAAAAATATGTCAGTCGCCTGTTTAGTAAAACCGGCACCAACAGTCGTACTGAACTAGTGCGCTATGCCCTGGAATACGGTTTGGCGCAATAATCCCCATTAGCCCCAACCCATCTCTAATTCGGAATTCTGGACGGTTCGGACTCTAAGGCGTGTCGTCAGTTAGAGCCAGAAGCCTTTCGGGACAAGCGATAGAGCGCCCGACCCAAACAACAGGAAAAGGGGCTGTAAGTCAGTCATCACAAGAGTTTGAAGTCTAACTGACGACAGCCCCGAGCACTTCTGGAGAATTTTCGTCTTTTAACCTGAGTTTCGGTTAACAACAGTCCGGACAGTTTTAAATCACCAACGGCAGAATGAGGGTTTCAGCCCCATTGCTAGAGCTAGATGCCAACGGTAGAGTGAGGGTTTCAGCCTTTATCTCAAAAACTGTCCGGAGTATTGGGTTAAGCCAAGAGCACGAAAACTTATAAAATTCAAGGAAATTAGCAATACTGGCTTCCGATATTGCCGGAGTCTGAGGGGGCAATCTCCCCCTCAGCGGGAGGTGTCGGGGGGCTGGACCCCTGACAACCGGGTTTGACAACGAGATTTCAAGGTTTTGAGGAATGCGATCGCTTCGCTTATCCAGAACTCACGCTTTTCTAGGACATTTTGCGAAGCTGAAGCGCTTGACCTGTGGGCAAATGCCCACCCTACGCAATGTCCTAACTCTCTACCCATATTGCTCCACCCCTCTTTTGTCACGACAGGATTTTTAAGCGAATCCTCGCTGTTACCCTCAACGAGAGAATGCGGGTTTGACCCCAATATGACAAAAGCGGGCTACATAACTGCCTCTATGTTGCGGATTGTAAATCTATGTGACGAAAGTCACAGCAAATGCCGCACAAACCTCACATTTCTCAGCAAAATCGCTATAGTGATAGCTATAAAACAACAAAGGCTTAAGCTGTGTAAAGACTCATCAGGGATTGCGTATTCAATGCAGCAGGCTCACTATAAAACTTCATTAAAATCATGTCACTTAACAAACATCCCCTTAAAGAGTCGTTTAGTTTAGCCTTTGCGCTAACTTTAATGAGCTTGGGTCTCTTGACCCTAATGTCGTCCAATTAGATCTTTCATAACAGATCGCTCATCCAAGCCGTACACACTCTAAAAACATCTGTAGGGGCTGATTTGAAATCAGCCCCTACTTTGTGTTTCTAGGGATGCAATCTCTCCGAAGGGGGCCGGTCTATCTCATGTTCTTGAGAGAAAAATGAACCCATTTGGCTCAAATGTAGGGGCTGCCTCTCGCTGCCCGGCAAACCAATTGATTCATTGGCGGGATGATATTAGGGCGTGTCATCAATTAATCTCAGAAGCTTGACGGGACAAGCGATCAAGCGCCCGACCCAACAAAAAGGAAGGGGGCTGTAAGTGAGTTATATCAATTGTTTGAGATCTAACTGGTGACAGCCCCTAGCGATCGCCTACTGATGAATATCAATTTCAAGCTGATAGCACCCCAAGGACAATTTGTCCGACCAGAGCTCATATTCTAGACGCAAATATTGGGGTAGGGAGAGCGTATAGAGTTGGAGCGAGCGGGTAAAATTCCGCAAACAGAGGGCTGAACGACAGCGAACCGCCTCGCCCTGTATCCAATACCGACTTCTTCCATAGACACCCCGTTCCCAGAAATGCCGATAGCCTTGATAGTTACGGCCTTGCAAGGTCATGATCACACGATGCGGGGAAATCTCTAACCAGAGACCTCCCCCCTGAGTTGCTAATGGGGTGAGGGGTGAGTGAGGGGCGGCTTGTGCAAGGGACGGATAGCGCAAAAACAGATGAAAGCGATCGCGATCTTTGGGGTAAAGGGTTGCTAGGGTCTCAACATCAGTCTGTACCGGGAGGTTAAGAGCTGTCCAAGATAGAGAAATGGGGCGACGGTGGCGTGAGAGCATGGCCAAGTTGCGCGTTTGCCATCCCCCACGTTAAACAATCTGGCTTGGAAACGGGGCGATTTGCAACAGAGGAGACACAATCCAAAAAAATCTGTTACAACCCTTGTCAGAGACGATCAAGTTCGGTATCATTGCTAATTGTCGTCTGAAACTTTCCTCAGTAGCTCAGCGGTAGAGCGGTCGACTGTTAATCGATTGGTCGCAAGTTCGAATCTTGCCTGGGGAGTTCCCTAAACAGATGAAAAACGCTTAATAATGCTGAGCAGCCTTTTAACCCATCCGTAGGGGTTAGGCTTTTCTGCACTACGTTTGTTCTGTTTGATACACCCTGCAACCCCTGTCTTCTGATGGATTATTCTTCATTGGGTCTCGGCGGCAGGCCTGGAATCCCACGACCCGAATCGAGATCGCCAGATCGGCGGCTGGGCAATTCAGTTTCCGCTGGTAGGGGCGGCGCGCTCGGTAAGGCATTCGGGTTGGTCTCAATGCCTGGAATCTGTCCAGGGAGCTGTTGCTCCAGGGGCAGTTGACCAGGGGCCAGGGGATCGCTATTATCGGGTAGCCCTGGTACTGTATTGGGTAAGGGTGAATTCAGTGGATTGAGGGGATCATTGGGGTTAATGGGCAGGGGCGCGGTGTCCGTCAGCCCCTTGGGCAGGGTGGCCAAAGCGACGCGATCGCCCCCCGCCTCGCGTAGAATATCCAGAACTTGAATCACTTCGTCGTAGCGAGCCTCCTTGGAGGCGTAGAGCACCATCACCCCATCAGGACGCGTAATGAAGTAGTTTTTGACCGCTGCAGCCAACTGCTCCAGGCTACCCACAGGGTTTTGCTCCAAATAGACCTGACCAAAATTGTCCAAACTGACGATCAACATATCTTGCATCTGTGCCGAGCCCGAGCTCGCCTTGGGCAGATTAAGTGAGATCGCCTGCTGACGTGAAACGCCGACCGCCGCCAGGATGAAGAAAGTCAAGATGCAGAAAATAACGTCGATGAGGGGAATAATCTCAATCCGTACCTCCTCTTGCTTAAAACCATCTTGCCAGAGCTTGAGTGGTGCACTGGGGAGGGGGGATTTACGACGTTTTCGGGTTGGGCGGGGCGTTTCCGTCATGGTTGTTTTAGGGGAAATTCTCTAGCGGGTTTATCCGTCTGATTGATGTGCTCAAAAATAAAACACGCGGTAGGGGAGGGTTTCAAACGATGGGCGTGAGCTTAACGTTGTATTTAGCTCCTGATGGGAGTTTGAGTGGGGCGACCCGCCTCCCCCCTCGGTCGAGGGTACTCCTCTCAAGGGTTGATTTCAAAGCAGTACATCCCCTCTCGGGAGGGCGGTCTCGCGTAGCGATGACCAGGGTGGGCCGGGTATTTGTTGCCCCTGAGCCTCGTGATGCTTGGCCGCCCCAATCCGGATTTAAGATCAAACATCCAAAACCGGTTTGGGGGCGGAATGCTCTCCTTCTGTGGTCTGCTCCAGCCAACGCTGGCGGTAGAGCACCTCAAGATCACTGCCAGCTTTGCGAAAAATGCGGATTTGTCCCGATAAAAAGGCTTGAAACAGACGGTAAAAGGCCAAGCTGATAATGGCAACCACCAGTCCAGCCGCCGTTGAAATCAAGGATTCGCCAATGCCGAGGGTGACGCCAGCCGTCGAGGAAGTGCCCAAATCGCTAATGCTAATCGAGCCGAGTGAGCTAATCAGCCCCAAAACGGTACCCAGGAGTCCGAGCAGGGGTGAGAGAGCAATGACCGCCTCTAAAATCTTGTCACCCCGGCGCATCAAGGCCAATTCATCATCGGCTGCTGCCTCCAGGGCCAGGTGAAACACGTCCGGTTCCGGCTCAGCCAGCGTCAGGGGGGCAAACAAGAAGCGCCCCATGGGATGATCGCGGTAGTCGCGAGCGACATCGACTGCAGCGGTCCAGTTGCGATAGGCGGCATCCATGACACTCATTAAGATCTGTCGCTCCTGGAGCAGCACTCGCGACCAGAACCAGAGCCGATCAAAAATAGAACCCAATGCCAGGATAGACAGAAAGAGGAGCGGCCAAATCGCAAACCCCCCTTTATCAATAATGTCTTCAAAACTCACAGATGCTTATGCTCCTTCAGCCGCTTGTCATGACTATGGGCAGTCTCCTACCCGTTCACGTAGTTGTGAAATCTAATTGTTAAACCAAACCCCGTCTTGAAATCAAATCCCGTCTTGAAACCAAACCATATGTTATATCTAGATCCGAGCGGGTTGATCTGGCCTTGGCGTTTTGAGATTGGGGATGAATCTTGAGAAAATAATCCCATCTATTCTAGACGGTTGCGGACGTTCGGGTCGGGATAGACCGGACGGCTCACAAAACGCTCAGGTAATTCCCACGGATTCAGTTCCACAATAGATGAATAACGTAACGTCGTGCTTATACCGCTTGGCGTGTGCCACCCATGCTTCACCGCTTTCTCCCCTCTGCTGTTCTGGGCTTGATTGGCCAGGGTTTGAGCCTGCTGCAAGGCGCAACGCCCTCCCCTGACATGACTTACTCGCAGTGGGAGCACCGCTTTATGAAGCAGCGGCTCTATCTGGTGCTGGGCTTGGGTTTGGGGATTTTTCTTTGTATGACCACACCGCGTTTGGTCTATGACCGAATCATGGGTCAGGCATTGCCGACTTGGTGGTTTGTGGATCTCTGGGTGGAGCTGGGACTGCTCTGTAGCTTAGGGGCTTTGCGGTTTGCTCAGGGGGCGATCGCCCTTAACATCATCTTTCTGTGTACTTCCGGTTCCGTCAATGTGATTGAGCAATTGGTGGAAGTGGCGCTGGGAGGCAGTGAGTTTGATATCTTAGATGACTTTTTTAACTGGGTGCTGGTGTTTTTCCTGCAGGCAACCCTGATTCCAGTGCGTTGGCGACTCCATTTGCTCTGTCATGTGCTGACCTATAGCAGCTATTTTTTAATTAAAATTGGCTTTGCTCTGGTGAATGAACAGGCCATGCTGGACTGGTATCCTCGCGATTGGACGACGCCGCCGAGTTGGCTGTTTACCCTGGCGATGATTTCCTTTGTGTCAACCCTGTCAGTGTACTTGCATCAGCGCACCACCCAGGCTGAATTTATGGCCCGAAAAGCGATGTATCGGGCCTATCAAGACCTTGAAGTGGAGCAAGAGCGTTCGGAAGAGTTGCTCCGCAACATTCTGCCGGATAAGATTGCTTGTCAACTCAAGTATGAGAGCCAGACGATTGCCGAGAGTTTTGCTGCGGTGACGGTGCTCTTTGCCGATATTGTGGGCTTTACCCGGCTCTCGGATCAGATCTGTGCAACCGAGCTAGTGGAGTTGCTCAATAGTATTTTTTCGCGTTTCGATCGCCTGGCCGAACGGCATAGCCTGGAAAAAATCAAAACCATTGGTGATGCCTATATGGTGGTGGCGGGTTTGCCGGAGCCGAGGGCAGATCATGCCGAGGCGATCGCCGAAATGGCCCTTGACATGCAACACGCCCTCCAGGACTTCAACCGAACCACCCAGCATACCCTGCAAATCCGTGTTGGTATTCATACGGGCAATGTGGTGGCAGGGGTGATTGGGCTCAAAAAATTTGCCTACGACATTTGGGGCGATACCGTGAATACGGCCAGCCGCATGGAATCCCACAGTCTGCCCGGACAGATTCAAGTCACCACCGAGGTCTATCAGTATTTATACCGCCACTATATCTTTGAGGCTCGCGGTGAGATTGAAATTAAAGGCAAGGGCAAAATGACTACCTATTTCCTGACCGGCCGGGCGATCGACCCCCTACCTGCAGAAGTGACGGCCGTCCAGTACCCACAATATTAGCGGTTTAAACAATCCCCACCCCTAGCCAAACCGATAGCCAAAGCCCCGCACCGTGATCAAATAATCGGGCTTGCTCGGATCAGCTTCGAGTTTCTCACGGAGCCAGCGAATATGCACATCCACGGTTTTGGTATCACCGATAAAGTCCATGCCCCAGACCTGTTCAATCAGTTGCTCTCGGGACCAGACACGTCGGGGCGAGTTCATAAATAACTCCAGCAGGCGAAACTCCTTGGGGGATAAGTTCACCTCTTCTCCTTGTACTGTGACGCGGCATTCATCGGCAAAGAGCACCACATCCCCCACTTTCAGCACGGTGTTAGGCAGGGCAGTGGTGAAGTTCTGTCGCCGCAGCAGGGCACGACAGCGAGCAATTAGCTCTCGCATGCTGAAGGGCTTGGTGAGATAGTCATCAGCCCCCACTTCTAGACCCAAAACGCGATCGGTCTCACTGGCCTTCGCACTCAAAATTAGGATCGGGATGGTGTTGCCGTTGTGGCGCAGCAGGCGACAGAGATCCAGCCCATTTAAGTGGGGCAGCATAATATCCAAAATAATCAGATCAACGGCCTTGCCACCGGGCTTGTTGGCCGCGTCTAGCAGCTCAAAGGCGGTACGACCATCCACGGCAACAACAACGTCGTAACCTTGCTCTTGCAATGCCAGACAAATCATGTCTCGGATCAGGGCTTCATCCTCGACCACCAGCACATGGGGGGTAGTGGTTAATTCCGGGATCGAGCGGCCCTTGGGGGTGTCGAGCGATAGCATGAGCGGTTAGGGATTTTGTAGTCTTAGGCACAGGTATACACCAGAATAGCTCGCCTGACTATGAAGATTGGCTGCAGTTTATCCGTTAACTTAGGGCGTGTCATCAATCAACGCTTTCAATCTAGATGATAATAGCCTCTAGGGGCGGGGGCGATCGCCGCCACATTCTCTCCAGAACAGATATTGGGTTGGGGTTTGCTCCCTAATTTGCATGATGACTTGCCCCATGATTAGCTGCATAAAATCAGGACATTTTCCCAGAGAACAGGTATGGATGCCGAGCTGAGTCTTGATTTTTTAACCTTCTGCTCAAGTTCAACCCTGTCCAGGATGGTGTAATGACAATGTCTAGGTACATCGATCTATCCCCCCCTAAAGCATTTGGTTCGACCCTAATGATATAAATAATCGAACAATTGGGCATTCTTAGGGATGAGTCCATCCTTAACGCCTTCGATTCGACCCTTGCCCTCATCCCCTCTAAGGGAAGGCACCGGGGCTGGAAGGGCGGGGTGTACTAGAGTAATTTTTTTGAGTGGGTCATGGTTAACGGAGTTCGACGATGCAGCAGGCAGCCTATCCAGCCGTTAAACATCTGGTTCTCTTAGGGGGCGGCCATAGTCATGCGATCGCGCTCAAACAATTGGCAATGCAGCCGATCGCGGGCTTGCGGGTTACGCTGATTTCCGATGGGGTTCAGACGCCCTATTCTGGCATGTTGCCTGCGCATGTGGCGGGTCTTTACACCTACGATGCGTCCCATATTGACCTGAATCATCTGGCTCGGTTTGCCCAGATTGATTTTTATATCGATCGCGCGATCGACCTCGATCTCTTTCAGAATCGTGTCCACTGTGCTGAGCATCCGCCACTGGGGTTTGATCTGCTCTCGATCGATATTGGCAGCACGCCCCAGATTCAGGGGATTCCGGGAGTGGCGCAATATGCGATCGCGGCCAAACCCGTCGCCCCGTTTCTGCGGGCTTGGGAGCAGTTTCTGGCCCAAGTGAACGCTAAGCCGAATGGGTTTTACCCGATTGTGATCGTGGGTGGCGGGGCAGGCGGGGTGGAGTTGGCCCTAAATATGGAGACTCGTTTACGCCAGATTTTAGCCCCCGATCGCTTTAGCCTGACCCTGGTGCATCGGGGGTCGCGCCTCCTCCGGCAGCAGAACCGCTGGGTGGCCCAGGAGCTGACCCAGATCCTCCAGGCGCGGGACATTACGGTTCATTGTCTCGAATCGGTCACCGCGATCACCGCCGATACGGTCTATTGTGCTTCGGGGCTAACCCTAACCACGGCCTACACCGTCTGGGTGACCCAAGCCACTGCTCCCGATTGGTTGGCCCGTTCGGGTCTTGCCACTGACGATCGCGGCTTTATACGGGTTACGGACACGCTCCAATCGATTTCCCATCCTCAGGTGTTTGCCGCAGGGGATATCGCCACGATGCAAAATCATCCCCGACCCAAGGCCGGTGTGTTTGCGGTGCGCCAGGGCAAGCCCCTGGCACAAAATTGGCGACGCTGGCTGCTGGGTCAGCCGTTGCGCTCCTTTCGGCCGCAGCGCCGTTACCTGTCTTTGATTGGCACGGGCGATCGCCGAGCGGTGGCCGCTTGGGCGGGCTGGTGCTGGGTTTCACCGCTGCTGTGGCGCTGGAAAGACCAGATCGATCGCGCTTTTATGCAGCGATTTGCCGAGCTGCCGACCATGACCCCTGTGCCGCAAGCCAAAATTCCCCTCCCGCCCCAACAGCCGCAGATGCACTGTGCGGGCTGCGGTGCCAAGATTGGGGCAACCCTGCTGCAGGATGTGTTGGCACGACTGGAGATTCCGGCTCACCCCGATACGGTTGTTGGCTTAGATGCGCCCGATGATGCTGCTGTGCTGAGAGCCCCTGCCCCGATCGAGCCGAATTCAACTCGGCCCTACTTGGTACAGACCATTGATCAGTTCCGAACCATGGTGCGTGATCCCTACCAGTTTGGTCAAATTGCCACCTTGCATTGCCTGAGCGACCTTTGGGCTATGGGGGCTACGTCCCAAACGGTTCTCGTCACGGTAACAATCCCCTACGCCACAGAAACCCTAACAGCGGATCTTTTATTTCAGGTGCTCTCCGGCGTTCTCCAGGCCCTCAAGGCCAGCAACACAGCGCTGGTGGGCGGTCATAGCAGCTTTGGGGAAACCCTCAGCCTGGGTCTGGCGGGTTACGGCACGGTTCAACCCGACCAACTCCTCACCCAGGCTGATTTGCAGCCGGGGCAATGGTTGGTGCTGACCAAACCCCTCGGCACCGGGACATTGCTCGCTGCTGACCAGCAGGGTCGGGTGCAGGGGCGGTGGCTCCAGGGGGCGATCGCCATGATGCGTCAATCCAACCAAGCAGCAGCCCAGCTCTTGCAACACCACGGCGCAACCGCTTGCACCGATATTACCGGGTTTGGCCTAGCCGGACATTTGGGTGAAATGATCCGGGCATCGGGCCAGTCGGTGATCCTCTATCCTGAACGGCTGCCCGTGTTACCGGGGGCATTGCCCACCCTGACCCAAGGTCTAACTAGCTCCCTGCATCGGCCCAATCGCCAGGCCGCTGCCTGGGTGACCGGCCGATGTGACCCGCCTCGGTTTGAGCTATTGTTTGACCCCCAAACCTCAGGTGGGCTCTTGGTAGTCCTGCCGCCCGACCAAGCCCGTGCCTACGTTCAAGCGCTGCAAACCCAAGGCTATACCCAGGCGGCCATCATTGGTCAGGTCTTGCCCCAAGCCCCGACGAACTCACCCACCATTACGCTTCAGGAAGGGAAACTAAGTTAACGTGAGTTTTGGATAAGCAGACATCGCGCCAGACTCTAAAACTCCGCAGAACCAAACAATCTCAGGGGATGAAAACATGGCTGTAACCCAAATTTAGTAGGGCTTTGAGCGATTGTATATGACTCGAAAATTGTTGGAGCCCCTGGTTCAAATGAGCTAGACATCGTTACCCCAAAACTCGGAGACCTAATACTCTCATGATGACTATATTTTCAATGCGCTGAGAAGGTGCAAATCTTTGAGGAGATTCGATCGCTAGAAGCCTTCTCATATAAGCATTATAGGCTGCTTGTCATCCCCAGAGTCAAACAATACTGGCTCCGATATGGCCGGAGTCTGAGGGGGAAATTTCCCCCTCAGCGGGAGGTGTCGGGGGGCTGAACCCCTGACAACCGGGTTTGACAA
>JBCDEB010000130.1:0-20486 GCA_039180005.1 Cyanobacteria bacterium P01_G01_bin.54
ATTTTCAAAGTAAATCCTGATTGTATAGAGCTAAAAGAAAGTGAAGACTGAGCTTGTCGAACGTCTGATACCAAATCCGGATTTACTTTGAAAATAGACAGTGTTAATACTCTTGCACCAAGTAAATGAAGCTAGCGAGATCCCCCCGGCTACGCCGACCCCCTTGGTAAGGGGGTTTTCATCGTTGGGGGTGATAACCCGTCATGACTCGTTGGTATGACAACCGGGTTTGGCATCGAGATTTCAAGGCTTTGAGGAATGCGATCGCTTAACCTGACTTGTAGTCGATTGCGAGTTACTTTTTTCTGTATGCAAATAAGGAAGTAATAGAAGCAAAATAAAGACAATCAGGGGAAAGGAGAGCGCTATCTTATCTCAACATAGGAAAACCTGCTCTCTTCACAAGTTTTTCACAAGCTTTCCCTATGCTCAAGAGCATAACTCGCCCGATTGTTCTTCGTGGGTTCAACCGAGTTTCTGTAGGTTTATTGTTCTTCACGATGAGAATCCGATCATTTTTAATACCGCTTTTACTCTCTTGTCTGACGTTGGGAACAGTAAGCTGTGCGTCCCCTCCCCAACAAGAATCCAGTGAAGCGTCCCCAGCCTCTCAGGTCGAAACCAATGCCCAAACCACCCTCGAAATTTGGTGGGAACAGGGTTTTTTACCCGAAGAAAACGAAGCGATCGCCGACATTGTACGTCAGTGGGAAGCGGAATCGGGCATTACGGTCAATCTCAAACTATTGCCCACCGCCGATATTGCCGCTGAGTTAGACAATGCCATTGAGACGGGAAATGCGCCCGATATTGCCTTCCCCGGCAGTCAAGCCGAAGTTTTATTTACACGCTTGGCTTGGCAAGGCAAACTTGCCGATGTTAGCGATCTTCTCAACCCCATTGAGGCATCTTTTAATCCCGTGGCTTTGTCGGGCGTGAATTATCAAAATCAAGTCCGTGACAGCCGCAGCTACTATGCGATTCCCCTCGGTTTAACCACCACCAATATTCACTACTGGCGCGATCGCCTGGCCGAGGCAGGGTTTGAGGCGGCGGATATCCCGGAGGACTGGCCGGGCTTTTGGGCCTTTTGGCAGCAGGTTCATGGGGGATTGCAACAAGTTGGACAGAACGATGTTTTTGCCATTGGCTTACCGATGTCGGTTAATGGCAGCGATATGCTGGGAAGTTTTCGCTACTTTCTGGGGGCGCATAACGTTCGCATCCTCGACGAAAACGGCCAATTGTTGCTCGATCGCCCGGAAAACCGTCAAGGCATTGCCGCTGCCCTGGCCGAATATGCCAGTTTCTATCAACAGGGTTACGTTCCCCCGAGTGCCACCGAATGGCGCAATGTGGGCAACAATGTCAGCTTTATTGAAGGGGAATCGGTCATGGTTTCCAATGGCAATCTGTCCATTCCCTTAACCCAAAAATGGCCCGATAACCCCTACAACCAACAATCTCGCGATCGCTACTACAATCGCATCGTCACCCGTGGCTGGCCACGCAGAGCCGATGGCAGCGCGATCGCGGCTGCCGTGGCGGTTCGGCAACTGGCCATTCCCGCGACGGCCCGCCATCCTGAAGCGGCCCGAGAATTTATCGCCTATCTTCTGGAAACCGAAAACCTGAGCCAATGGCTAGAAACCTTAAAAGGGCGATTTGTGCCCGCCTTCCAGCCCATATTGGAACGTCCCTTTTGGAATGATCCGGACGATCCCCATTTTCCTGCGGTAATTGCCATTCAACAAGGGGAAACACGCCCTAAATATCAAGTCTTTCATCCCGCCTATAGCGAGGTGGAAGCCCAAAAAATCTGGCAGAACGCCCTCGCCAGCATCCTGGAGGGGGAAGCCTCTCCCCAAGACGCCACCGATCGCGCGATCGAACAAATGCAAGCCATTTTCGCTGAGTGGAATCAACAATCATAACCATTTGGAACGAGACAGTTTGGAAGATGACACTTTGGAATCCTAAAAGCCTACGGGCTCAACTGATCAGCTACTTTTCGCTCCTCTCGGTGGTCACGGTGGGGGTGGTCGCCACCGCCGGATATTGGCAAGCCCGACAAACCATTGTCAAAGATATTCACAACCGCCTCACCGTCGCCACCTCCCTTAAAAGCGCCCAACTCGACGGTTGGGTTCACAACCAATTGCGGGATGTTCTGCTGACCAGTCAACAACCCCAACTGCGAGACGCCGTGGCCCTCTTGCTCACCGTTCCGCCGGGCGACCCTGAGCATCAAGCTGCCTATCAAGCGCTGCAACAGGATCTGGCTAACTTGACGGCAGTGAAACCCAATATGCAGAGTATTCGCATTACCACCAATGGCGGATTTGTTATTTTTTCCTCCGATGCGCCGGACATTGAGGGAACCTTTCGACCGATCAGCAACCCGGCGACCTACTTTACGCCAGACATTGCTGAGACGGTCGTGCCCAATTTCTATCTCGCCAAAACGACGGATCAAGCCACCGTTACGCTGGCAACCCCGATTTTTGATGCTGTAGGCGTCAGAATGGCCGCCTTAACCGTCGATTTGCAATTGGGAGAGGTGGATGCGCTCATTCGCAACACAACGGGATTGGGAGAGACGGGGGCAACCTATTTGGTGGGCAAAAATAGAAAAGCCCAGCCAATCTTTATCTCGGGGGAAGGGGAGAAAAATTTTGAGGACGGGGAAACGGGACTTGGCATCGATCGTGCCATCGCCCGTCAAGCGGGTTTCGGTCTCTATGAGGATTATAAAGGCCTGCCCGTGGTGGGGGTTTATCGTTGGTTGCCCGAGCAGAATTTAGCCCTGCTTGCTGAAATTTCCCAACAGGAAGCCTTTGCCCCCGCCCGGCAATTGGCTTGGAATATTATCGGTATCGGGGTTCTGTGTAGCGGAATTTTGTTGGTTAGTATCTATTTGCTAGCTCGGCGGATCGTCCGTCCGATCGAAGCAATCGGGGAAGCGGCCAAACAACTAGCAGCCGGAGATTTGGATCAAACCGCTCCCGTCACAACCGAAAATGAAGTGGGTTTGCTCGCTCATACCTTCAATCAAATGGCAGTGCAGTTAAAAGCCGCTTTTGCCGACCTTGAACATCGCGTTCAAGAACGCACAGCTGAGCTTGAAGTGGCCAAAGAACAAGCCGAAGTCGCCAACCAAGCCAAAAGTGACTTCCTGGCCAATATGAGCCATGAACTACGGACGCCACTTAACGGGATTCTCGGCTATGCTCAAATCTTGCATCGCTCGAAGGCGATCGCGACCAAAGAGCGAGAAAAGATCGGGATTATTTATCAATGCGGTAACCATCTCCTCAACCTGATTAATGAAGTCTTGGACCTTGCCAAAATCGAGGCCCGCAAGCTGGAACTGAACCCCGCTCCCGTGCATTTGCCGGCCCTGCTTCAGACGGTTGTCGAAATCTGTAAAATTAAAGCCGACCAGAAAGGACTCACGTTTATTTATCAGCCCAACCCCAGCCTGCCGAATGGGGTGGAAGCCGATGAAAAACGTTTGCGCCAAGTGCTGATCAATCTCTTGGGTAACGCTATTAAATTTACCGATCTGGGCTCTGTTACCCTGTGCGCAGACGTCGTGAAGCAGTCCGACTCCCAGGTCGAGTTGCTCTTCCAAGTGATTGATCAGGGTACAGGCATCGCTCCAGACGATTTAACCAAACTGTTTGAGGCGTTTGAGCAGGTGGGCGATCGCCAAAAGCAATCCGCAGGAACGGGATTGGGGTTGGCAATCTCCCAGAAAATTGTCAAATTGATGGGCAGCACCATTGAAGTGAGCAGCCAATTGGGTGAAGGGAGCGAATTTTTCTTCTCGGTTTCCTTGCCGCTGGCGACAGACTGGGCAACCCAACAGTCTAATTTGGCGGGAATCGATCGCATCATCGACTATGAAGGCAAACGACGCATGATTCTGATCACAGACGATCACTGGGAAAATCGCTCTGTGCTGGCCAACTTACTCGAACCCCTTGGCTTCCAAATCATCGAAGCAGAAAATGGTCGAGAGGGCTTAGAGAAACTACGGAAGCACCAACCGGATTTAGTCGTGACCGACCTTGCGATGCCCGTCATGAATGGTTTTGAGTTCATCAAAAACATCCGGAGTACAGCAGACTTGCGCCAGCAAAAAATCATTGTCTCTTCGGCATCGGTTAGCGAAATGGATCAATACAAAGCGATCGAGGCAGGGGGAAATCTCTTTCTCAACAAACCCGTGGATGCGCAAGAGCTGTTGGCAGCCGTCTCGGACTGCTTAAATTTGCAATGGATTTATGAAAACCCGACAGAGCTCGATGTCATCTCGACATCAGCGCCAATGCCAGTCGTTCTGCCAGCCCCTTCCCTGCTTGAGAGCTTATTAGAGTTGGCACGACAAGATCGGGTCAAAGAGTTGTGTGAATCCTTGGAAGCGCTGGCCTGCAAAGATTCAACCTATATCCCTTTTACTCGACCTTTACTCGAACTCGCCAACCAATTTGCCACCGAGGAAATTGAAACTATCTTACAGAACTATCTCATGGAAGGAGAAATTCATGCGGGATAAAGCTGAAATTTTAGCCGTTGATGATACGCCAGCCAATTTGCGCGTGATCGCAGACACCCTTTCCCCTGAAGGTTATATTGTTGCTGCCGTAACCAGTGGTGAGCGAGCGCTTAAACGCTTGCAAACCTATATTCCCGATCTTATTCTCCTGGATATTCAGATGCCTGGCATCAATGGGTTTGACACCTGTCGGCAAATCAAGGAAAATCCCCATACTGCCAATATCCCAATTATTTTTGTCACGGCTCTCTCAGACGATGAGAGCATTAGCAAAGGATTTGCCCTCGGCGCTGTCGATTATATTACCAAACCGTTTCGTGAGGCTGAAATCCTCGCTCGAGTGAAAACCCATTTACAGCTACGAAACTTGACCGCAAACCTAGAGAAGCAAGTCGAGCAGCGCACTGCCGATTTAACCCGCGCTTTAGCGGAATTACAAGCGTCACAAATTCAATTAGTCCAGCAGGAAAAAATGGCTGCTTTAGGTAATTTAATGGCGGGAATCGCGCATGAAATTAATAATCCCCTCGGTTTTATCGGTGGCAATGTGAACGCGCTGCAAGAGAACCTCGCCGATCTCTGTGTCATTATCCAAGACTACCGAGCAGAATTTCCGCAACCCAGCCCCCAACTGGCCGAAGAGATCGAAGAATTGGATCTCGATTTTCTACTGCAGGATATCCCTAAAACGGTTACATCTATGCAAGAAGGCGTGAGTCGCATTCGCAACATTAGTACATCGCTGCGAACCTTCTCTCGCACGGATGCCGATGAGAAAACTGATTTCAATTTGCATGATGGTCTCGATAGCACACTCTTAATCCTGAAATATCGCCTCAAGGCAAGCGAGCAACGCCCCGCCATAGAAATTGTTAAAAACTATGGCGAGATTCCGCCAGTCCAATGTTATCCGGGGCAGATCAATCAAGTGTTTATGAATCTTTTGGCGAATGCGATCGATGCTTTGAATGACAGTAATCTTGAGAAAACATTTGCCGAGATCGAAAAAAACCTTAATCGCATTACCATCACAACAGCATTCAACACGGATCGAACCCAAGTCCTTGTGGAAATAGCGGACAATGGTATGGGGATGTCAGAGGCGATTAAAGCGCGAATTTTTGAGCAAGGATTTACGACCAAAGAAGTCGGTAAAGGTACGGGTTTGGGAATGGCGATCGCCCACCAGATCATCACGGAAAAACATGGTGGGGCGATCGCCTGCACTTCAGAACTTGGCAAAGGCACAACTTTTACGATTACCCTACCGCTGATTGCATTGCCTTGAATCCATTCGCCCTCACCTGCTTTACCAGTTAACTGAAAACGGTCATGCTTGCTCCACTCAGATGGAGCTTGTTGTCGTCTGCAATGGCGGGAGTGATGAGTTTATCTTAGAAACTGTCTCTGGTGGAATCAGTTCATTAATTGAAATTGCTGGGTAGATATATACATTTTCTGTGCAGGAGGATAGAGGATTTACCGTCCTTATTGATGAGGTCGAAAATCATCTACATCTGAAAATACAACGTTGGATACTCTACGACTTAGTCAATGCCTTTCCGCAAGCATGATTGATCGTTAGTCGTAGTGCCATGGCATAGCTTAATCGATGCATTAAAAAATCCCTGTAGGGGCAATCCCCCCGTGGTTGACCTGGTGTGTTGGGTGACAGAGGGTTGATCGGTGGGCTTCTCCACATAAATATGAAAAAATTGTGAGAGCGTCACAGGATGGTCTAGGATTATGAAAGAATTATGAAAAATCTGATTTTATAGATCAAATACTCTATGTTCCGACAGGTATCGCTCAAAGAAGCCACGCTGGCATCCCTCTTGGCCGTTAACCTCTGGTTCACCGGTTGTGCATCCCCTGAAGTCCCCACAGCGAGTCCCCCTACAGACAATGACCCCCATGCTGAAGCGGTTGCAGCGCAAGACGCCAATAAAAAGAAAGTCCTGACCACCTTTACGGTGCTAGCAGACATGGCGCAAAATGTGGCCGGCGAGGAGCTCGATGTCCAGTCGATCACCCGCATTGGCGCAGAGATTCACGGCTACGAGCCAACCCCCAGCGATATCACTAAGGCCCAGGACGCCGATCTGCTGCTCTACAACGGTATGAACCTAGAGCGTTGGTTTGAGCCCTTTCTGGGGAATTTGGACGATGTGCCCTCGGTTCTGCTCACTGAAGGAATTGAGCCGATCGCCATCGCCTCAGGTCCCTATGCCGACAAACCTAATCCCCACGCCTGGATGTCGCCACGCAATGCGCTCATCTATGTGGAGAATATTCGTCAAGCCTTTGTTGAACTTGACCCTGAAAACGCCGAGACTTATAACGAAAATGCCGCAGCCTACAGCGAAAAACTTAAGGCGATCGATGCGCAACTGGCGGCTGACTTAGAGCAAGTGCCGGTCGCGCAGCGGTTTTTAGTCAGTTGCGAAGGCGCGTTCTCCTATCTAGCGCAGGACTACGGTTTAGCGGAAATCTACATGTGGCCAATTAATGCGGAGCAACAGTTCACGCCCAAACAGGTCAAAACCGTGATCGAGAAAGTGGAAACTAACGATGTACCGACAATTTTTTGTGAGAGCACCGTCAGTGATGAGGGGCAAAAGCAGGTGGCCAAGACCACGGGCGCACGCTTTGGTGGCAACCTCTACGTCGATTCCCTCTCCACTGAAGAGGGGCCCGTGCCCACCTTCCTGGAATTATTGGAATACGATGCCCGCGTGATTGCCAATGGTTTATTGGCGGGTAGTAAGTAACGCAAACTTATCCCAATCGTTCATGGTGTGACAGCGCCACCCCCAACCCAGAAAATCTATCCCAGCGATGCACTGTCTATCTAGACCCTAGCTCCCCCCTTCCCCACCCCAACCCTCAACCCCTATGCCCACGCTCGCTCGTCCGAATATCCACGTTGATAACGTCAGCGTCACCTACAACAATGCCCGTCTCGCCCTCTATAACGCCACCTGTACTGTAGAGCCCGGAACGATCACAGCTCTGATCGGTCCCAATGGTTGTGGTAAATCCACGTTATTTAAATCGATTATGGGGTTTTTGCGGCCGAGCCAAGGGCGCGTTCGTATTGGCAATCTATCAGTAAAGCAGGCACAACAACAGCAGGTGATGGCCTATGTGCCCCAGGCTGACGAGGTGGATTGGAACTTTCCGGTGAGCGTGTTTGAGGTGGTGATGATGGGTCGCTATGGCTATATGAACCTGTTGCGCATCCCGCGTGCCCAAGACCGTCGCCGGGTGCTGGAGAGTTTGGCACGGGTGGGGATGGTGGCATTGGGCGATCGCCAGATCGGAGAGCTCTCGGGTGGCCAGAAAAAGCGGGCTTTCTTGGCCCGGGCATTGGCCCAGGAGGGTCAGGTGATCTTGCTCGATGAACCCTTTACCGGGGTGGATGTCAAGACCGAGAAGCAGATCATTGATTTGCTGATGCAACTGCGAGATGAGGGCCAGACGATCCTGGTTTCAACCCATGATTTAGCGGCGATTGCCACCTTTTGTGATCGCACCATTTTGCTTAATCGCACCATTTTGGCTGAGGGCAGCACCCCAGAAACGTTGACCCGAGACAATTTAGAGCTGACCTTTGGCGGCCTACCCCTGATCAACCTTGAGCATGTGCTTCAGTCCGCAGCGGAGCAACGATGAATCCCCTGATCTTGCCGGCGCTATTGCCAACAATATTGAGTATTTTGGGCTGGAACTGGCTCATCGAACCCCTGCAATATGGGTTTTTAGTCCGGGCGCTCTGGGTCAGTGCCTTTGTGGGCTTGGTCTGTGCGGTGCTCTCTTGTTACATCACGCTCAAGGGCTGGTCACTCATGGGGGATGCGATTTCCCATGCGGTGGTGCCGGGGGTGGTGGTCGCCTATGCCTTGAATCTGCCCTTTGCGATCGGGGCCTTTGCCTTTGGTTTTGGAGCAACGGTGGCGATTGGCTATATCAAGTCTAAAACCCGCCTCAAGGAAGATGCCGTGATTGGCATTGTCTTTACCGGGTTCTTTGCCTTTGGTTTAGTGCTAGTGACGCGGATTCCCAGCAACATCGATCTGTTTCATATTTTGTTTGGCAATGTGTTGGGTATCTCACCAACGGATATGGTTCAAACCCTGATCGCTGGACTGCTGACGCTGGTGGTGATTCTGCTGCGGCGCAAGGATCTGTTGCTCTTTTGCTTTGACCCCCATCATGCCCAGGCGATCGGTTTACGTACGTCGGTGATGTATTACACCTTGCTTTCGGTGCTGGCCCTGACGATCGTGGCAGCACTGCAAACAGCGGGCATTATTTTGGTCATTTCGATGTTGGTGACGCCGGGGTCAATTGGTTATTTGTTGAGCGATCGCTTCGATCGCATCATGCTCCTCTCCGTGCTCAGTAGCATTTTTTCCTGTGTGACGGGAACCTATCTGAGCTATCACTTAGATGTTTCAACTGGTGGGAGCATTGTGGTGGTGTTGACGTTGCTGTTTGTCGTCACCATGGTTGTTGCACCCAAATATGGCATTTTGGCTCAGCACTTCAACAAGCAGCCCGAGTCTTTCGCACCGTGATGGCTCCCACGCAACATTTGTTGGCCTCAGGCATCCCTACCCAGGAGAAGATTAGGGTAAAATTTGTAAACAAATGTAAAGTTGCTCTCAGCAACGCATCTCAAGACCCATCCCATTCTTCTAAGACCCATGACAACCCCTGAATCCACAACTGTCCCCCAACCCTCCACCACACCCCAACTCAAGGAACCCAAGTTTGGCTTCAACGACTATGCCGAACGCCTCAACGGTCGTGCCGCGATGATTGGCTTCTTTGTTGCGCTCTTGGTTGAAGGTCTGACGGGCCAAGGCATCTTGGCTTGGTTGGGCTTGCAGTAATTGCCCCAATGGCTCGATGATCCGTAGCGCGGGCATCTTGCCCGCCAACACCTCAATTACAAAGAGGTAGGACTTCCGCATTTCAACCCCTACATTGTATATCTAGACCCAAGATTTCAGTAGGGGGATTGCCCTCGTGCCTACCTGGTCTCTGCCGCCCATTGATCAACCCTCCGTCACGCACCCCACCCAGGCAACCACGGGGGAATTGCCCCTACAGGGACTTCTAATGCACAAATTAATGTGTGCCACATCACTCGTGCAGCGCCAACTCTAAATTGTAAATTGTAGGTTGGTGTTGAGCTCAGCGAAACCCAACACAACCACTGCTGATACTGGTTTACTCTCCGAGAAGGCTTCGCCAACATGATTCAATTCAATCTCGCGACACCCCCTCATTTCACTCTTGACAGAGCACGAGAGGGGTTTACTCCGCCTTCAGGGGCACACGGTTAGCCTCATTGAAGATCACCACATCTTTGTAGTTAGCGGATTGGCGGGCGAAATGGAGCGTATTGGCAGGGATTCGATACATTTGTCCCACTTCGTAGCGGGTGCAGACGCCCTCAATCACTAATTCGCACCAGCCGGAGAGCACAACGCCAAAGGACTCAGCATGAACATGGGGCTTAAACTCCACATATTCATCGTTCTCGTTGAAGACCACCTGATGGTTAGTCCCTTGGACGACGAAGCCTCGGATTGCACTGGCATCATCACCGGAATAGTCACCTTTGGGGAGCTGTTGGACGAATTCGGGAAAAGATTGCACTGAATTACTCATTGTGTTTTGGGAGTCACTCGGGCAGCGATCGCTAGGGCATGTTGTCAGTTATCCTCCGCAAGCCCGATGGGACAAGAGATAACCTGCCCGCCCAAACAAGATAGCTAGGGGCGGTAATCCATCACAGCAATGCATTGGGATCTAACTGACGACAGCCATAGGGATTAGAGTAGTCCAATCCTAAAACGCCAGGGTTGACTTAAATCTTGAGAAATTCTATGTTGACTCGGTTTACTTCGGCACCCCCGCCGTCAATACTTCATTTCCCGTTTCCGTGACCAGAACATCATCCTCAATCCGGATGCCGATGCCCCGCCATTCTTCAGGCACATCGGGCTGATCTTCGGCGGTTTCGATCGTCGGGCTGATGTAGAGTCCCGGCTCCACCGTCACCAGATTCCCGGGTTGAAAGGTTAGCCAGTCTTCTTCAGTGAGTTTGTAGACCCCTGAATCATGGACATCCAAGCCCAACCAATGACCGGTGCGGTGCATATAAAAGGGCTTATATTTTTCTTCTTTAATCAGCTCTTCTAAATCTCCCTGGAGCAGTCCTAGATCCAGCAGACCCTGTACCAGCACACAGACGGCGATATCGTGATATTCGTTGTAGGCTTTGCCTGTTTTGACTTCTTCAATGGCTTTGAGCTGCGCTTCGAGAACTAATTCATATAGTGCTTGCTGTTGCTTGGTAAATTGGCTATTAACGGGGAAAGTACGGGTGATATCGGCGTTGTAATATTGATAGGAACCTCCGGCGTCAATCAACAACAAATCACCCGCTTTGAGCTGACTTTGGTTGTCGATATAGTGCAAGATGCAAGCATTGACTCCGGTCGCCACAATCGAAGGGTAGGCTGGTGTTGCGCCCTGCAAGGCAAAGGTATGTTCGAGTTCCGCTTGGACTTGATATTCGTAGAGCCCCGGTTTGGCGATGTCTTGGGCACGGATATGGGCTTCTACAGAGAGGGCGGCTGCTTGCCGAAGCAAATCAACCTCGGCCGGACTCTTGACCTGACGCAGGGGCTGGAGCAAAAAACGAGCATCTTCTAGAGCACGGGGACCATAGCCATTCTTGGCGATCATCCGGACACAGCGCTGCCAATGACGCAGGATGCGAGCATCCAGGCGCTCGCTACGCCCGAAACTATAGTAGAGGCGATCGCTTTTCTTGAGATACTGGGGCAAATGTTCATCCAGCTCGGTGATTGGATATGCCACGTCTGCACCGTAGCGCTCTTTGGCGGCCTCAACACCCGTAAGAATCCCTGTCCAGACCTCTTTTTCCGGGTCTTTGGGCTGCACAAACAGGATAAATTGATGCTCCTCATGGTGGGGGGCAAAGACGGCGATCGCGCTCGTTTCGTTAAACCCGGTCAGGTAGTAAAAATCACTCTCCTGGCGAAAGCGGTATTCCACATCGTTATGCATAGTAGCCAGCGGTGCGCTGGCAAAAATTGCCGTGCCCTGCCCCAGCTTTTCCAGAAGACTGTGTCGTCGTTGTTGATATTCTGCCGCTGCGATCGCCATGCTCTTTTGCTCAAGCTCCCGTCAAGATTCTCATTGGTTAACCATTCTAAACGCTAGGATCGGTAGGATGGGCAATGCCTATCCGATCAGGATTTCAGGATACAGATCACTTCACAATTGGCACGATGTCCAAATCCACGCTGCGTTGGTGTTTCCTCGGTTGCTTCACTCTGTTTCTCTTCGCATGCAGTAGCCTCCGCCATGGGCTCCTCAAGTCCAATGCCCTGGATCTCGGCTGGTTTGACCAGGCGGTGTATCTGATTAGCCAAAATCAACCGCCGATCGTCTCTTTCTCGGGCTTGCATATCCTGGGGGATCATGTGGCTTGGCTGTTTTACCCGATCGCCCTTCTCTACCGGATCTACCCCGATGTGCATTGGTTATTTTTCGTGCAGGCGATCGCCCTCGCTACGGGCGGGGTTTGGGTCTGGTGTCTCGCCCGTCAGGCAGGTTTGAATGAGCGGCGGGCCGAACTCCTGGTGCTCGTCTATGGCCTCTATCCGCTGGTGTTTAATATCAACTTGTTTGATGTGCATTTAGATGTGCTGGTGATTCCGGGCGTTTTGGCGGCGGTTTGGGCGGTACGCGCCCAGGTTCCCTGGCTGTTTGCCGGGGCGATCGCCCTGATCCTCGGCAGCAAGGCGGTGTTGGCGCTTACGGTGATGGGTTTGGGAGTTTGGTTGCTAGTCAGCGAGCGCCGCCCCCGCTATGGCCTAGCAGCCCTGCTGGTGGGTGCTGCCTGGTTTTTCCTGGCCACCCAAGTCATTGCACCCCATTTTGCCGGGGCGGCGGTCACCGCAGAGATGACCGATGGCCGCTACGGACATCTGGGAGACTCGTTTGGGGAGATTGCTCGTAATCTGCTCCTAAAGCCTTGGCTCGTCCTCCCCGTTTTGCTGACGCCAGCCAACGCCGCCTATCTCGCTTTACTCTTGGCTCCCCTGTTTTGGAGCCTTGTCCCCCGGCATCTCGGCCCCTTGTTGGGGGCGGCACCAGCGCTACTGCTAAATCTGATCACGCCATACACTGCCCAAAAGGACTTAGTGCACCAATATTCAGCCCCCATCTTGCCCTTTTTAATGCTGGTGGCGATCGCCACCGTAGCCGCAGGCGAGGGTTGGCTACGGCAACCGCGCTGGATCTTGACCTGGTCGGCGATCGGCTTTATTGCCCTGGCAAAATATGGCAACTTTGCCGGACTCTATCTCGAAACATGGGATACCCTGGCGGCTACACGGGGAGCGATCGCCCAGGTTCCCCCCGCTGTGCCTGTCTTGACTCAAAGCCACATCGCTCCTCATCTGACCCATCGTACCGCTCTCCACTTGGCAATTGCCGCCCCCAAGCAGCTCGATCCCCAGCAGTTTGCCGTAGTGCTGCTAGATACTCGACATCCGGGCTGGGGGAGTTCCCCCGAAGTTGTCACTGCTTGGCAAGCGTATTTGGGGCGATCGTCCCAGTTTGAGCTGCGCTACCGTCGGGATGGGGTGATGTTGTGGGAGCGCAATTCAATTAATCGTTAAACTTTAAACCGTACCAATCGTCTGATAAATATTGGCTTGCTTCTGCAACAACTCTGTGAGGCGGTTCAGTTCTGCCATGCTCGCTTCATCTCCTTCCTTCTCTAACTCTCTCAAGAGCTGCTGCTGAATTTTCAAGATAATCTTGACCTGTTGATTCGTGGCTTGTTGGTCTGCCATATCTTTCGAGTTTTATGCATTGAAACAAAAAAGGTGGGGAGGGCTTTCACCCTCCCCTAGAATGTTGTGATCCAGGGAGTCAAATACCCAAGGTAGACGAATCGTTTGCCTTGAGCCCGAATAGGGAGTGATGCTGCCTATTCACTCCCTGCACCGACGGGTTGCAATTCCTTCTCAACCGGAGCTGCTGAATCAATCTCACTGACATCGCCCTCCTCCACTACTTCTGAGTCTGCACCCATTGCGTCTTGCAGCATCCGCTGGCGATACTTCTCCGCCATCTCTTCTGCTTTCTCAAAGACGAGATCTCGATTCTTGAGCATATCTCCAGCCTCAGGTTCAAGCTGCTTAGTGGACAGGGAGATGCGGCCTCGCTCAGCGTCGAGGTCAATAATCATGACCTTGAGCTCATCATTGACCGCAAAGACGCTATGGGGCGTATCGATGTGATCATGGGAAATTTCCGAGATATGCAACAGACCGCTGACACCACCAATATCGATGAAGGCACCATAGGGCTTGATGCCACGCACCATACCGACTACAACCTCGCCGACCTGCAGACCATTCATCTTGCGCTCTACTAAGGCCCGACGATGACTCAAGACCAGACGGTTGCGATCTTCATCCACTTCCAAGAATTTAAGGGGCAAGTCCTGGCCGACCAAATCTTCTTTCGCTTGGCGGGTGCTGATGTGAGAGCCGGGAATAAAGCCGCGTAGCCCTTCAATGCGCACCAATGCTCCACCTCGGTTGGTTGCAAACACGTTCGAGCGCACGGTTGCATCCTCGGCTTGGAGCTGTCGTACCCGCTCCCAAGCACGGAGATATTCAATCCGGCGGATGGAAAGGGTTAACTGCCCATCCTCATTTTCATCAGTCAGAATGAAAAACTCACGGGTCTCGTCCGCTTGTAGGACTTCATTGGGATCATCGACGCGATTGATCGACATCTCCTGAATGGGGATGTAAGCTGCAGTTTTGGCACCGATATCAATCAGAGCGCCTCTGGGTTCCATGCTAAACACGGTTCCAGCAACAATATCACCTGGGTTAAAGTGATAATCGTACTGATCTAGTAGAGCAGCGAAATCCTCATGGGTAAAACCAATATCCTTACTAGCGGTTGTCTTCTGACTGATCATATGTGTGTAACTAAGTGGTCTAGATGTATCTACTCCGTAAGTGCTTACTGTGATCGAATCCCAATGCCTTTTGTTGTAATTGGTAGTTAATTGGATTGCACCGCGTCTAAACTCAGCACTGTTAATAGAGACAGAGGGATAGCGTGGGAAACCCAACAGGGAGGCAATCAAGCGAGTCCTGTAGGTGGTAATGTGTTGACTCCCTTGAGTCTAACATTGTGCTTTCGGCCATAGATCCCTTATCTTAACGCATTGTGTTGGATTCGATTGGTCGAGACGCAGAAATTGTTGCAGCATTGGCTGCTGCTGCACCATTGGTCGCCGGAACTCCCTCAGGGGATGCTGAGCTTGGCAATAGGGTATTGAGGGTTTCGGTAAAGTCCTTGATCCCTTGAAATTGTCGATAGACTGAGGCGAACCGGATGTAGGCGACTTCGTTTTCCTGGCGCAGATGGGACAAGATTAACTCCCCAATGGTTCGACTCTCAAGTTCGCGCTGGGCACTCTGCTGGAGTTGAGACTCGACGGTGCTGACGATCGCTTCAATGCGCTCAGAGGAGACCCCCGTCTTCTCACAGGCACGAATTACACCCCGAAGCACTTTCGCGCGAGCAAAGGGTTCCCGCTCACCATTGCGCTTGAGCACTGTGATTGGCACCAGTTCGACACGCTCATAGGTCGTGAAACGAGTCTTGCACTGGAGGCATTCACGGCGGCGACGAATGGTGCGTCCTCCCTCTGTCGAACGGGATTCAAGCACTCGGCTATCGGTGTAGCGGCAGGCTGGACATTGCATAACAGGGGTTCCTTGGTAGCAGGCTAAACCGCAATACTCTACTATTGCCCAGAGTAGAGTATTGCGGTTGTTGATGTTGCCCAACCCAAAGAGTGAAGTCGATAGGGGTGGGACAGAAATTGAGGTTTATTTTTCGATTTTGGGGGGTTCACGGAAGGCGATCGCAAAGAACAATACACCAATTGAACAAGCTAAGACGAGAATGTAGGCTACACTTTCCATTGTTAAATAGTGAGTGTGATGGGATGGGTAGGGTGAACAGTTGGGTTAGGTTTATCTAACAGTTTATAGCAATCTCATCACATTTTGCGAAAAATATGGGCCCTTCTCAGCGAGTTGCGGTTAGGTCAGGGAGCGGTTGCCCACCGTAGTGATGATCCTAGATTTCTGACAAATTTCCCCCGGAGTTTGCACAGTATAATTCCGGAAGCAATGCTGTTATCGCTGCAATGAAGCGATAGATTGACTGATGACCGTTCCCATTCAACTGATTGTGGGTCTGGGCAACCCTGGCTCCAAATACGATCGCACCCGACACAATATTGGTTTTACGATCCTTGATGGGCTGGCTGGGCGCTGGCGCTGTCCCCCTTGGCAAGACCATCAGCGCTTTAAGGGCTTGTTTACAGAGGGGTTCAGCCCCCAGCGGCGAAAGCTCATGCTGCTCAAGCCCATGACCTATATGAACAAGTCGGGGGAGGCGATGCGGGCGGTGCTTGACTGGTATAAGCTCACCCCTGAGGCGGTGCTGGTAGTCTATGACGATATGGACTTGCCTGTGGGGCGATTACGCCTACGCCTCTCGGGTTCAGCAGGAGGGCATAATGGCATCAAGTCGGCGATCGCTCACCTCGGGGGGCAACATTTCCCCCGGCTGCGGGTGGGCATTGGCAAGTCGGCCGCCAGCCGCGAAACCATCTCCCATGTGTTGGGCAAGTTTACCCCCGAGGAGAAACCCGTAATTGAGGAAGTGACGGCGCTGAGCTTGGCGGCGATCGAGATGGCCCTGCAGGAGGGGGTGGAGAAGGCGATGAGTCTGTACAATGCCAAGTCGGTGGAGATGGCCTAACCCCAGTGCTGGAGCAGCGAAACGATCGCATTCCCCAAAGCACTAAAATCTCGATGTCAAACCCGGTTGTCAGGGGACCCGCCCCCCGACACCTCCCGCTGAGGGGGAGATTGCCCCCTCAGACTCCAGCAATATCGGAGCCAGTATTTTTGATTTTGCTGAATTCCAAAATCTGGCGCGATGTCTTCTGCTCCAGAACTCATACCAGATCCGGATTGTATGCAACCAAAAAGCGAAGGCTGAGCGCTTGTCCTGAGCGGAGTCGTTGGCGTAGCCTCCCGGAGGAATAGGGGAGTCGTTCGCGTAGCGTCCCCAGAGGAAATAGTCAGAGCGGCCGGGCTTAGCACTATTCGCTCGTTAAATATCTGGCTGATTCTCCTCGGCTACACCCGGATTGCTCCGCCCGACGCCCGCGATCGCCCCAAGTAACAGCCAGCCCAACAGGTTCGTGCGGAAGTCAAAGAGCGATACATCCAGTAAGTTAAAGCCAAAGACGATGCCAAAGGCCAAGAGGTAACTAAAGAGCAGGGGGCGATCGCTCTCCGGGAAGCGGCCCAAACGTCGCACCAGGGGTAAACAGCAAGCTGCCACCCAGACACAGAGAGCGAGCGTCAGGGGCAGACCCAGTTCTGCACCCAGCATCACCAGCAGGTTATGGGGATGGGCCACCCAATGGTAATGATCCACGGCATGTTCCCCATAGTTGTAGAGGGGCTCAAAGCTACGCAAACCCCAGCCCGTCCAGGGGCGCTCCTGGATCAGTTGCCAACAGAAGCGCCATTGCACCGAGCGCAGAATTTCCGTTTGCTCATCCGGGTACATGTCCCCAGAGAGGCGAGCCCAGACGAGATAGGGCACCACCTGACGAAGCGCATTGCCCCCCCAGGCGGGCAGCCAAGCCGCCCAAGCGACAATACTAATCCCCGTACCGACCAGGAGAATAATCCAACGCCAGCCGACATAAACACAGATGCTCAGAAACGCAACGATCGCCAGCCCCCAAGCATTACGAGAATGGGTCAGAAACACCCCAGCTCCCAACCCCAGCAGGGCCACTGTCCAGCCTCCCAGTTGCCAGGTCAAAGTCGGGGTGGGCTGCTGTCGCCATTGACGATAGACCTCGAGCCAGAGCCCCGCTGTTAAACAGCCCATAACCAGGAGATAACAGGCAAACAGGTTGGCATACATCAGCATCGCCGCCATGCGTCCGGGGGGATTGCCGCTGGCGACCAGCGACCAACCCCAGACCGACGACCCCCAATCTGGCGTCGACCAGTTACCGAAGAGTTGACCAAAGCCCAAGAGCAGCATCGGCAAGGCGGAGAGCACTAGAATCCGACTCAGGTGTCGTAGCTGTGCGGGTGTTCTGAGGAGATAGATCAACGCTGTGGTGACGCAGCCAAAGGGAATGAGATTGGCCATGCCCAAAATGGCGTCGAGAGGGGCGATCGCCAGCATTGACGCTCCCAACATCAGCAGAAACAAGACCCCCCATAACTGCACCAAAGGATGACTCGACCAGCGTGCCCAGAAACGTTTGATCAAGCCCAGTTGGGCAATACCCAGCAACCCACCGCCCACCAGCGGCCAGACAAAAAGCAGTACCCCTCCCCATTGAAAACTCTGCCATTGCCAACGCGCCCCCGCCGATAAGTCCGGTGTTGTGGGGGAATGGGTCACCCACTTCAGGGGCGGCCATTGGGATTGGAGTCGAATTGCCATAGAAAGCCAACGCAGAAGTTAGGGTGTCTGTTGCAAGTCAGGACGCGCTTCAGGGAGAATTGCGCCCTCAACCGGACAGACTTGTAAACAAATGCCACAATCGATGCAGGTAGAAAAATCAATCCAATACCAATCATGGCCATGACGATTTTTGCCTGGGCCGGGTTGAATACAGGCAACCGGGCAGGCGGCAACACAGTCCGCGACCCCTTCACAGATTTCAGTAACAATGGTGTGGGGCATGACTCAGAACGATGCAGACAACTCGATTACAAATTCCAGTCCGGGTGTGGCTTGCCCAAAGTCATGGGTCGTGTGATCGACCAAATTGGTATCACTCAATTCCAAGTTATAGAACGTCAGGTTTGCAGGCTCAAAATAGGGCCCGGCATGCCAGGTTCCCTTGTGGAGCTTGATAAAGCAGGGACCAGCGATACAAAAGGCTCGAATAGACTCCGGATCGGGTTGGGGGTCGGCTGAAGGGGGCGCAACGGCTAGATACCAAGTCTGGCCACCGATCGCCCCAAGGCATTGCGTACAATGCTGATGACGGGTGATGCGGCTAAACTGCAGGCCCCGCTCCTGTAGTTGCATCAAGTAAAACCGGGGGGTTCCCTGAGACAGGTCAAGCTGCGCATCGGTGCGATCGAAGGGCTTGCCATCGGGCTCGGGGGAGAGCACCTGGCCGTAGGGAGCAAAGGTTTCAGGGGTAAGGGGGTGAGGGGTAAGCGAAGTTCGCATCGTTAGACTATCGTCAGGCGCTATTCGCCTTCCACACTGGGGGTAACACCACAATAAGCATTGATGTCGCTGATCACCGCATCAATATTGCGTCTGGATTCTGCCACATTGGTTTGAAAATCCAGCTCCTGGAAGCGTGGAGCCAGTTCCATCAATTGCTGAGCACTTTCAGGCGTCGGATCGCCATTGGTATTGATTTCTAGAGCACTGACCCTGCCAAAAAGCTCGGTGGCATCCCGAAGCAGGATACTAAATGTTCTGCCCTGCTCAGTGTAGGCATCTTGATAAGCGACCAGCGCTTCGTCAGCAAGCTCAATGGCATTGACATCTCCGAGATAAGCATTTATCTCGTCTGAAATGGTGCTAAAAGCAATCGACATTTCTTGAGCAACCGCTTTGAACTCGGCGAAGTTTTGCACCTCCCTAAAACGGGCCAAGGCTTGAGTCTCTTCGGTAAATCTTTGGTCGATTGCTTCGCCTTGGTTGATCACGGCAATAAGCCGATTGCACTGGGTAATCTGACCCTCGCTAAGGGCAGTGGCGGGTCGCGCAACCATCAGCCCCATCAGGGTCAGAGCCGCATAGTATCGGACTGATTTTCGGACTGATTTTCGGAGCAGGGCAATCATTGGCATTGATACATTAGGGTTAGAAGGGGGCTACTCGCCTTCGCTACCGGCTGCATCAGGGGTGACACCACAGTAGGTGTTAATGTCACTGATCACCGCATCAATATCTTGGCTGGACTCTCCCACGCTGGTCTGGAAGTCCAGCTCTTGAAAGCTGGGAGCCAGTTCCATGAGTTGTTGTGCACTCTCCGGGGTCGGGTCGCCATCGGGCTTGACCTCCAAGTCGCTCACCTTGCCAAATAGCTCAGACGCCTCACGGATTAAGCCACTAAAGGTCTGGCCCTGTTCGGCATAGGTGGCTTGATAGGCCACGAGTTCTTCATCCGCAAGTTCAACCGCGTTCACCTCTTCGAGATAGCTGTCGACCTCATCAGCAATGGTGCCAAACGCATTCGACATCCCCTGAGCCGCTTCTTTGAACTCAGCCAAGTTTTGAATCTCCTCAAAGCCGGCCAACGCTTGGGTTTCTTCTTCAAATTTTTGGTCGATCTCTTCGCCTCGGTTGATCACTTCAATAAGCTTGTTGCATTGGGCAACCTTGCTCTCGCCGCAGGCGGTGACCAGCAGCGTGACCATAATCCCCATTAGGGTCACAGCAGAACAGCGTTGATACGGTGGACGAGAAAGGGTGGTCATGGTCGTTGGGCGTAGCGTCAAAAGAATTCTAAGGGTAACATGAGCGTGGGACAGAGCAAACGTGACAGGCATCGCACCCAGAGGGATGAACCGGAGGGGGGTAAATAATAGAGTTGAGTTGAGGGTATTGCGACAAAATCATTACCCGTTAGCGTCCAGGATGTTGGGCTCTCTCCTCTGGGGACGCTACGCGAATGACGCCGTCCTGGGGTTTGGTGTTGGGGCGCCGGAAAAACCGACGGGGGCCCCAAAACCACCCCAGAGGGGGCCCGACCCAC